>NZ_JAHKRL010000461.1 GCF_019396405.1 Nonomuraea rhizosphaerae
GGAGGCGACTCGTCCGGCCGCCACACCCGCCTGGCGCCGTCGAGGTCGCCGTCGGCGACCAGCACGGCGGCGTACAGCTCGCGCATCCCGGAACTGCGCACCCGCTCGTACAGCTCCCGCAGCTCGCCGACGGAGCGCCGGGCGTCGCCGCGCGCGTGGCGGACGACGAACCTGGCGAGCGCGCCCATCGCCTCGGCGTTCGCGCCGCCGCTCTCGCCCAGTTGCCTGGTCAGGGCGGTGTAGGTGAACTCGGCGGCGTCGAAGTCGCCCTCGATGAGCCGCCGCAGCGCGCCGTACAGCGCGTGCACGGCCAGCGCCTGCCCGAGCTGGCCGCTGGTGGCCAGCGCGACCCCCTGGTCGGCGTGCTCCCGCGCGCTCTCCAGGTCGTTCCTGCCCAGGCTGACCATGAGCAGCGAGTGGTGGCCCTGGGTGAGGTAGCCCACCAGCCGGTGCGTACGGCCGAGCTCCAGCAGCTCGGCGCCCAGCGCGGCCAGCTCGTCCCTGCGCTCGGGCGCGAGCACCGCGAAGTAGCGGGCGTTCAGCGCGAGGCAGAGCAGGTCGGGCCGGTCCAGCCGGCGGGCCAGGTCCACCGCCTCGGCGCTGACGGCGTCCACCCGCGCGTCGTCGTGCCCCTCCAGCGCGAACACCAGCGCGGCCAGCAGCCGGCAGCGCGTCTCCTGGTCCGGCCCGGCGGCCAGCTCCGACTCCACGGCCGCCACGAACTCCTCGTCCAGGCGGGTGTCCTGCTGGATCGTCCAGCTCACCGGGGCGTCGTACGAGGTCAGCGCCCTGGCCACCTGGCCGGTGCGCAGCCCCGTCTCCACGGCCAGGGCTCGCGCGGCGACCGCGCCCAGCACGTCACCGGCGTGGGCCAGCGACGACACCAGCCCGCACAGCACGTCGAGCCGGGTCTCGTCGTCGGCCGCGAACTGCAGCGCCGCCCGCCACAGCGCCGCCGCCTCGCGGTGCGCGTGCAGGCCGGACGCCTGGATCGCGGCGGCCCTGGCGTAGCCGACCGCCTGCGGGGCCGCGGCCTCCAGCGCGTGGTGGGCGAGCGCGGCGACGTCCGCCGGGCGCACGCGCTCCAGGGCCGTCACGACGCGGCCGTGCAGCCTGGTGCGGCGGATGCGGGCCGTGTCCTCGTACAGGGCCTGCCTGACCAGCACGTGCGCGAAACGGACCCGTCCCGGGGCGGGCTCGGTGAGCAGGCCGGTCATGACCCCGGCCTCCAGGCCGTCCAGGACCGTGTCCTCCTCGCCGTCGTGCAGCGCGACGAGCACGTCCACGTCGACGTCCCGGCCGACGATGGCGGCGTTGCGCAGCACGGTCTGCGCGGTGGCGGGCAGGCGGGTGATGCGGCGGCGGATGAGGCCGCGCACGCCGGGCGGCAGCGCGTTCGCGGCGGCCTGCCCGTCGGCCGCGAGCAGCCGGGCGATCTCGCAGACGAACAGCGGGTTGCCGCCCGTGCGCTCGGCGACGGTCCGCACGGTCGCGGCCTCGGGCTCGCTCTCGGAGATCCGCGCGAGCAGCGCGGCGATGTCGTCGTCCGGCAGGCCGCCCAGCTCCAGGTGCCGGCTGCGGGAGGCGAGCATGGCGATGGTGGCGCGCAGGTCGTCGCCGGCCTCGTCCTGCCGGTACGTGGCGATCACCAGCAGATCCGGTACGTGCCGCAGCAGGTGCAGGGTCTCGCCGTCGGCGCGGTGCACGTCCTCCAGCACCACGAGCAGCGGCGCGGCGCCGGCCAGGTAGTCGCCGACCGCCCTGGCCAGGTGGAACTGGTTCTGGATCGGCGTGCCGTCGCGCAGCAGCGGCGCGAGCCGTTCCGGGTCGGCGGGCGGCACGGCCGCGGCCAGCCACCTGACGATCTCGCTCCACGCCCAGGCGGGCGGGGCGCCGCCGTCGATCTCCGGGCAGCGGCCGATCGCGACGCGCCAGCCGCGCCCCTCCAGCTCGGCCGCGTACGTCTCCACCAGCGCGCTCTTGCCCGAGCCCGGCTCGCCGGCCAGCCAGATCGTGCGGCGCGCTGGGGAATCGGCCTCGCCGCCCGAGGCCGCCCCGCGCGTGCCGGCCTGGCCGCCCGGCGCCGCCGTCCCGCGCAGGCCGGCCTCCTCGCGCAGCACCGCCAGCTCGCGGTCCCTGCCGACGAGTGTGGGCTCGGGCCGGGCGGCGGGGCGTTCGGGGACGCGGTCCACCACCTCGGGCGCGTGCAGGGAGTCCGACTGGTGCAGGATGTCCTGTTCGAGGGCACGGAGCGCGGGCCCTGGATCGACGCCCAGCTCGTCGGCGAGCCGTTCGCGGGCCCTCCTGAGCACGGCCAGCGCCTCCGCCTGGCTGCCGGAGCGGTAGTGGGCCAGGGCGAGCAGGCGCACGGCGTTCTCGCGCAGCGGGTGGGCGTTGGCGTGCCGGCGCAGCTCGGGCACGGCCTCGGCGTGGCGGCCCAGCATCAGCGCGGCCTCGCCACGGTACTCGACGGCGATCAGCCGCAGCTCGGCCAGCCTGGACACCTCCGGGGCCGTCCAGTGATCGCCGAACTCCCCGTACGCGGGCCCTGCCCACAGCCCGAGCGCCTCGTCGAGCAGGCGGTGCGCGGCGGCCCCGTCGCCCCGCTTGAGCGCGGCGCCCGCGGCGTCGATGAGCGAGGGCAGCCGCCAGGCGTCCACGGCCTCGTCGGGCAGGTCGAGCCGGTAGCCGGGCGGGGCGCTGACGATCACCGTGGCGGGGGCGCGCGGCGGCCGGGTCGGCTCCAGGACGCGGCGCAGGTTCGAGACGTACACCTGGAGGGCGGCCAGCGCCTTGGGCGGCGGCTGCTCCTGCCACAGGTCATGGATGAACCGGTCGGTGGAGACCACCTGCCCGCCCGCCGCCACCAGCCGGGCGACGACGGCGCGCTGCCTGGCGGGGCCGAGGTCGAGGGTACGGTCGCCGAGCGCGGCCTGGAGCGGTCCAAGGACACTCACCCGCAAAGACGGCAGCATGGGCCTCTCCTTTCCGTACCGGTCCCCTCAGTACCGGTAGAAGCCCGCGAAGTCCTTGATGCGGCGGATGTCGTCGACGCGTACGGAGGCTCCGGTCTCGGGCGCGTTCATCATCCTGCCATGACCGAGATAGATGCCCACATGGTGCGTCTTGACGGTCTTTTTCGTGATTTTTCCGAAGAAAATGAGATCGCCGGGGACGGGCTTCTTCACCCGGTGCATCCTGCGCACATGGTCGTCGGTCGTGCCCGGCCCGAGCACGTCCACGCCGTGCGCCATCGCGTACACCCACCGGGTGAACCCCGAGCAGTCCAGCCCCCGCGTCCTGGCCGCCGGGCACGGCCGGATCCTGCCCTGGTAACCCAGGCACGTTCCCTTGGAGGGACCCGGGTCGCTCGCGTGGCCGCCGCCCCACGAGTAGACGATCCCGCGCCCCTCGATCTCGTAGGCGAGCCTGACGATCGCCGACGGGTACGGGCGCACCAGGATGGGCAGCGACGCGGAGGCGGTCAGCAGGACGAGCGCCAGCGCGACCGCCATTCCGCGCCATCCCGACACCGCATGCCCCCTTTAACGGAGATGTCGGAATTTATTCTGCTTTATCGGTACTTAGCGTGCGGTGATGGTGAGCTTTACCGTGCCGACCGCGAACCGCATGCCCACCTTGCCCTTGCCCTTGGCCTTCGCGTTCGTGGTGAACCAGAACGTCACGCGCTGGCCGTGCCGCAGCTCGGCCACGTCGCAGCGCACCGCCGTCCCGCTGAAGTCGCAGCCTTGCGCGGCCACCACCCGCTGGCCGCCGAACGCGCGCCCGCTCACCTTGACGTGCGTGACCGTGACGGGGCCGCTGTTGGCGACGGTGACCCAGTACAACCTCCTGTTCCTGTACGAGCCCGAGACCGTCACCTCGGCCGGCGGGTTGGCCAGCTCCTCCAGCTCGGCCTGCGAGCCGTTGAAGGAGTTCTGGCCGCCGGCCAGCGTCCCCTTCTCCGCCGACTGCCAGAACGTCTGCCGCTCCCAGCCCTTCGGCATCTCGCCCGGGTCGCCGCCCCAGCGCGCCAGCCACAGCGGATGTGCGCCGAACCTGTCCGAGTCGCCGGTGCACGTCTGCCACCAGGCGCGGGTGGTGTAGATGATCGCCTGCCGGCCGGTCCGCTGCTTGTACGTCGTGGTGAAGGACTTGATCCAGGCGACCATGTCCTTCTGGGAGAGGTCGTAGCAGCCGTTCTTGCCGTTCTTGTCCTTGTACGGGTTCTCCTCCAGATCGAGCACGCCGGGCAGCGTCCGGCCGTCGGTCTTCCAGTCGCCGCCGTTCTGGAGGAAGAAGTCGGCCTGGGCGGCGCCGTCCGACTCGTGCGGCTGCGCGAAGTGGTACGCGCCGCGCAGCAGCCCCGCGTCGGCGGCGCCGTCGTACTGAGCGCCGAAGACGGGGTTGCGGTAGTCGGTCCCCTCGGTGGCGTGGACGAACGCGAACTTCCCGCCGCCGGAGGCGACCTCCGGCCAGTCGACCTCGCCGGTCCAGTTGCTGACGTCCACGCCGGGGATCCCGTCCGCGGCCCACGCCGTGCCGGTCAGCCCGGCGGTTGCCAGAGCGGTCAACAGCACCAAGCGCTTCACGCGGCAGATCATCGCGGAGCGCCGCGCACCGTCGCAAGAAATTCTCCCACGTCGGTATAAAACCGCATTTCAAGCGCCGGAAATTCGTTATCCACAGCCTGTGGACAACATGGCGTTTTCGCAGGTCAGAGCCGTATGTAAACGTGACATTCACGTTTGCCAAACCGGCCCGGATGGGCGCAAGCTGATCCCGATCCTCTCCCCCGCCCCTGACCTGGGGTTTCTTCGCCATGCCCGGAGGGCAACCACCATGATCCACGCCCGCGGACTGACCCGTGTGTTCAAGCTCAAGAAACAGAGGGTCGAGGCCGTACGCGGCATCGACCTCGACGTCGAGGAGGGCCAGCTCATCGCCTTCCTCGGCCCGAACGGCGCCGGGAAGTCCACCACCCTGCGCATGCTGACCACCCTGCTCCCGCCCACCTCCGGCACCGCCACCGTGGCCGGCCACGACGTCGCCCGCGACCCCGCCGCCGTGCGCGCCCGCATCGGGTACGTCGGCCAGAAGAACGGCGCGGGCGAGACCTTCCGCGTCCGCGACGAGCTCGTCACCCAGGGCCGCTGCTACCGCATGACCCGGCGCGAGGCGGCCGCCCGCGCCGACGAACTGCTCGACCTGCTCGACCTGCGCCCGCTCGCCAAGCGCGGGCCCAACACGCTGTCGGGCGGCCAGCGCCGCCGCCTCGACATCGCGCTCGGCCTGGTCCACCGGCCCGCCCTGCTCTTCCTCGACGAGCCCTCAACCGGCCTCGACCCCAAGAGCCGGGCCGAGGTCTGGTCGCACATCCTGCGGCTGCGCGAGGCGTACGGGACGACGCTGTTCCTGACCACGCACTACCTCGAGGAGGCCGACAGCATGGCCGAGCGCGTGGTGGTCATCGACAACGGCGAGATCATCGCGGACGGCACCGCCGAGCAGCTCAAGAACGACCTGGCCGGGGACCACGTCACGATCACCACCGCGACCGAGCAGGACGCCGCGACGGCGGCCCGGATCGGCGCGGCCGTGTCCTCCGAGATCGCCAACGGAACGACCGTGCGGCTGCGCGTCGCCAACGCCGCCGCGGCGCTGCCCGAGTACCTGCGCGCCCTGGACGCGGCCGGCGTCAAGGCCGTGACCGCCGAGACCACCCGGCCAACCCTCGACGACGTGTTCCTCACCCTCACCGGGAGAAGCCTGACCGATGACGACATTCCTGCGTGACACCGCCACCGTCCTCAGCCGGGAGATCATGCCCCCGCTGCGCGAGCCCGTCGGGCTGCTGTTCACGATGGGGCAGCCGCTGTTGTTCCTGTTCCTGTTCGGGGCGCTGCTCGACGGGGCGATGGGGGCGTCGTGGCAGTGGTTCGTGCCGGGCATCCTCGTCATGATGTCCCTGACGGCGCCCATGTCGGCCGGCTACCTGCTGCTGATGGAGCTGATCGGCGGCTCGATGGAGCGGCTGATGGTGACCCCGATGAGCCGTACGGCCATGCTGGTCGGCAGGACGATGAAGGAGACCGTGATCCTGCTCTGCCAGGCCGTCCTGATCATCCTGCTGGCGCTGCCGCTGGGCTTCCGCCCGCATCCCGCCGGGGTGCTGGCCGGGCTCGCGCTGCTGCTGGTGCTGGGGGTCGGGCTGGGCGCGCTGTCGTTCGTGCTGGCGATCAGGTCGGCGCCGGGCGGGACACTGTTCTACATGGTCATGGAGGTGGTGCTGTTCCCGGTGCTGCTGCTGTCGGGGGTGCTGCTACCGGTCGAGTCCGGCCCCGCGTGGCTGCGCGTCGCCGGGCAGCTCAACCCGATCACGTACGTCGTGAACGCCGAGCGCCGGCTCTTCTCCGGCGACCTCGTCCACCCGTCCGTCCTGCACGGCCTGGTCGCGAGCCTGCTGCTGGCCGTGCTCGGCCTCTGGCTCGGCACCCGCGCCATGAGACGCGGCGTCTGAACGATCTCCGGCTCCACGGACTGATCGCCAGGAAGCCCCACAGGCTGATCGCCAGAAGCTCTACGGGCTGATCGCCAGGAAGAGGAACGCGGCGAACAGCACCAGGTGCACGCCGCTCTGCAGCACCGTCGCCCGGCCCGGCACCACGGTGAGCGTCGTGACCACGAAGGTCAGCCCCATCAGCACCAGGTGCGTCGCGCCGAGCCCGAGCACCAGCGGGCCGTCCAGCCAGAACGAGGCCACCGCGATGGTCGGGATCGTCAGCCCGATGCTGGCCATCGCCGAGCCCAGGGCCAGGTTGAGGCTAATCTGAACCTGGTCGCGCTTGGCGGCCCGTACGGCGGCGATGGTCTCGGGAAGCAGGACGAGCAGCGCGATCACCACGCCGACCACCGCCTGCGGCAGCCCGGCCGTGTTCACCGCCGTCTCGATCACCGGCGACTCGACCTTGGCCAGGCCGACGACCGCCACGAGCGCCACCAGCAGCAGCCCGAGGCTGGCCATCGCGGTGCGTCCCGAGGGGCGCGGCGCGTGCTCCTCCTGGGGGACGTCCCCCGATCCGGTGGTCACCGTGCCCGATCCGGTGGCCACCGGGAGGAAGTAGTCGCGGTGGCGTACGGTCTGCGTCAGCACGAACAGCCCGTACAGCAGCAGCGACACCACCGCTGCGAACCCGAGTTGCGCGGTCGAGAACGCGGGCCCGGCCGCGCTCGTCGTGAACGTCGGCAGCGCGAGGCTGAGCGTGCTCAGCGTCGCGACGGTGGCGAGCGCGCCGCCCGTGCCCTCGGCGTTGAACACCGCCACCTTCCGCCGCAGCGAGCCGCTGAGCAGCGACAGCCCGACGATGCCGTTACACGTGATCATGACGGCGGCGAACACCGTGTCGCGGGCCAGCGACGCCGACTTCTCGCCGCCGGAGATCATCAGGCTGACGATCAGCGCCACCTCGATCACCGTCACCGCCACGGCCAGCACCAGCGACCCGAACGGCTCCCCCACCCGGTGCGCGATCACCTCGGCGTGGTGCACGGCGGCCAGCACGGCCCCGGCGAGCAGCACGGCGACGATGATCACCACTACGATCGGGAGCTCACGTCCCCACGACACCACCAGTGCGAGGAGTGCCAGCACGGGAACCATGACAGTCCACCGCGTCGCGATGTAACGGACCATGTACAGACTGTTGCCCAATTTTGCTACCGATCATCCGTTATGGGGGGATCATGGACCAAATTATCGCGACCACCGCCGTGCCGTGGATTCCCGCGGCGCACCGGCTGGAGGTCACGCTGTCCTCTCGGCTACCCACGGAGGGAGTGATCACCTCGGCTTTCGCGATCGTGCTGGACGACACGGACCGGATGCTGCTGACGTGCGTCGACCGGGTGGGGCGCGGCTGGGACATCCCCGGCGGACACGTCGAGCCCGGCGAGTCGCCGGTGGACACCGCCGTGCGCGAGCTGGCCGAGGAGACCGGGCTGGCGCTGCGACCCGACGATCTGTCGCTGTTCGCCTGGCTGCGGATCGTGCTGACGGAGCCGGCGCCCGCCGACTACCGGTATCCGTCGCTGACGAACCTGGTGATGTTCACCGCACGGCTCGGCACGCCCGGGCCCGCCGTGCGGCCCCCGGAGGGGTCCGAGAGCACCCTCGCCGACTGGCTGACGCCGCCGGAGGTGGAGTCGCGGTGCGCGGGGAACGCCTGGCTGATCGCGTACCGGAGGCTCCTTTGACCGGCGTTGTCCTCAGTACCTGCCCGCCGCTGACCGACGACGACCTCAACGAGCTGTTCGGCGCCTCGTGGCCGGGTCACGAGCCCGTCCCCTTCGCCCGCACGCTGAGCCACAGCCTCTGCTGGATCGCCGCCCACCGCGCGGACCGCCTGGTCGGCTTCGTGAACGTCGCCACCGACGGCGGCATCCACGCCTTCGTCCTGGACACCACCGTGCACCCGGACGAGCGCCGGGCGGGCCTCGGCGTACGCCTGGTCCGCGCCGCCGCCGCCGAGGCGAAGGCCCGCGGAGCGGAGTGGCTGCACGTCGACTACGAGCCCCACCTGGAGCGCTTCTACGCCGAATGCGGCTTCCGCCCCACCTCAGCGGCCCTCATGCAGTTGTGAGGCCAAGCGCCCTGTCGGCTTGACGCCCGAGCGCTCTGCCGGCCTGACGTCCGCGCGCCCTGCTCCTGCGCGGCCACTATGCCGAAACAGGAGGTCTGTGATTATCTGTCCCCGGTGCAGGGTGATCTGCTTGACCTCATTCTGATCGCACTCGTCATCGGCTTCGGCGTCTCCGGTTACCGCCAGGGCTTCATCACCGGTGTGATGAGTTTTGTCGGCTTCGTCGGCGGATGCGTGTTCGGCATCTTCATCGCGCCCCCGATCGCGCAGGCGGTGGACGGCGACATCGCGCAGGCGCTGCTCGCCCTCGTGATCGTCCTGGTCGCCGCGGCGCTCGGCCAGCTCGCCACCTCCACCCTGGGCGCGGTCGTCCGCAGCCACCTGACCCACCAGCCCGCCAAGACGCTCGACGCGATCGGCGGCAGCGTGGTCGGCGCCCTGTCCGTGCTGGTGATCGCGTGGCTGGTCGGCAGCCTGCTGGTGTCCAGCTCGTTCGCCCTGGTCGTGGACCAGATCCGCGGCTCGGCCCTGCTGACCACGGTCGACGGCGCCATGCCCGAGGCGGCGCGCGACTGGCAGCGGCCGTTCAAGCAGTTCATCGACCGTTCGGACTTCCCGCCCGTGCTCGACGCGATCGGCGGCAACGCGCGCGTCGACGTGCCCGAGCCGGACGCCGGCATCCTGCGCGGCCCGGCCCTGACCCAGGCCGTGACCGCGATCGTCCAGGTGCAGGGCATCGCGCGCTCCTGCAACAAGCAGATCTCCGGCACCGGCTTCGTGTACGCCCCCGACCACATCATGACCAACGCCCACGTGGTCGCCGGCGTCAACACCAACCTGCAGGTCATCGACCACACCCGGCAGCCTCGCCCGGCCACCGTCGTCCACTACAACCCCCAGCGCGACGTGGCCGTCCTGTACGTGCCCGGCCTGAACCTGCCGCACCTGACCTTCGACGGCAACGCGCAGAAGGGCGACGACGCCGTCATCGCCGGCTACCCCCAGGACCAGGGCTTCACCACCCGCGCCGCCCGCATCGCCGCCCAGCAGACCGCCTCCAGCCCCGACATCTACCGCAACACCCAGGTGACCCGCGAGGTGTACCTGATCCGCGGCCTGGTGCAGCAGGGCAACTCCGGCGGCCCCCTGCTCACCGTCACCGGCCGCGTCTTCGGCGTCATCTTCGCCGCCCAGACCAGCCAGGAGGACAAGGGGTACGTCCTGACGGCCGGCGAGGTCTCCGAGGACGCCCGCACCGCCGCCACCGCCACCCAGCCGGTGAGCACCCAGGCCTGCGACTAGCGTGCGATCATCGCACTCATGACATCGACCAGAAAGGGCCATGCCGCGTAGGCGCCCCTCCGAGGTCCGCACGCGAGGATCGGTGTGCGGAGCCCACAGAGCCTTGATCCATCACGTTCCCGGGCTCGGCCGCCGTCCCATGGCCGCGGTGACCGCCCTCGAACACGGCAGGATGCGTCCCGGCGAGGTGGCGCAGGCCCTGGTGGCCTGGCAGGCGGCGGTCTTCATGGGCACCGCCGACCATGTCGAGGTCATCTGCATGTGTCCCGAGTGCAGCGGGGACGCGCCCCGGTGGCGACTGCAACGGGCCCTGACCGCGTTGCCGCCCTGGGCCAGGCCGCACCTGGGCGCGCTGATCCTCCCCCTCGACCGGTACTTCCTCAGCCGGACCTCACCCGACCTCCAGGCCCCACCCCACCTGCCCTGGTGGCAGCGGCGACGTGCCTTCTAGGAGGTCAGCAGGCCGCGGCGGAAGGCGACCGCGACCGCCGCCGCCCGGTCGTTGACGCCCAGCTTGGCGTAGATGTGCAGGACGTGGCTCTTCACGGTGGCCTCGCTGATGAACAACCGGGCGGCCGCCTCACGGTTGGAGGCGCCGTCCGCGATCAGCCGCAGGACCTCCAGCTCGCGCGAGCTGAGCGGGTCGACCGGTGCGCGCACCTGCCCGAGCAGGCGGGTCGCCACCGACGGGGACAGCACGGCCTCGCCCCTGGCCGCCGCGTGCACGG
Organism: Nonomuraea rhizosphaerae; assembly: GCF_019396405.1. Taxonomy (GTDB): domain Bacteria; phylum Actinomycetota; class Actinomycetes; order Streptosporangiales; family Streptosporangiaceae; genus Nonomuraea; species Nonomuraea rhizosphaerae. Next base: position 10,670 of record NZ_JAHKRL010000461.1, read on the forward strand.
CGCGGATCAATTCGTCGCGGTCGGTGTCCTTGAGCACGTACCCGGTCGCGCCGGCCTCGATGGCGGGCAGGACGTCCTTGTCGGTGTCGTACGTGGTCAGCACCAGCACACGCGCCCGGACGCCGAGCCGGACGAGCTCCTTGATGGCCGTCACCCCGTCCATCCGCGGCATGCGCAGGTCCATCAGGATGACGTCGGGGTCGAGCACGCGGGCCAGGTCGACGGCCTGGGCGCCGTCGCCCGCCTCGCCGAGCACGTCGAAGCCCGGATCGCCGGTGAACATCCCCCGGATCCCGTCGCGGACCACGGGATGGTCGTCGGCGATCAGCAGCCGGATGGGCGACTCGGGCGTCTCAGGCACGCGGAGCCTCCCGGGGGACGGCCGGGACGCTGGCGGAGATCGCGGTGCCCGCGCCGGGCTCCGACTCGATCTCCAGGGCGCCGGCCAGGCGGTCCACCCGCCTGCGCATCGAGGTGAGCCCGAAGCCGCCGCCGTCGCGTGCCCGCTCGGGGTCGAACCCGGCGCCGTCGTCGCGTACGTCCAGGGCGACCACGTCCTCCATGTACGACAGCGTCAGCCCGACCCGCCCCGCGCCGGCGTGCTTGGCCACGTTGGCCAGCGCCTCCTGGGCCGTACGCAGCAGCGTCTCCTCCACCTCGGGATGCATGGGACGGACCGTACCAGTGGTGGTCACGTCCGCTCGTACGGCGTTCAGCTCGGACCATTCGGCCACGACCTGGGCCAGCGCCTCCGGCAGCGGGGCGGACTCCAGCGGCCCGGGACCGACGGCGTGGATGGACCTGCGCGCCTCGGCCAGGCTCTCCTTGGCCAGGCGGACGGCGTTGCCGACGTGGCGTTCGCGCGCGTCCTCGTCGTCCTTGGCCCGTGTCGAGGCCTGGAGCTGGGTGATGATGCCGGTCAGGCCCTGGGCGAGCGTGTCGTGGATCTCGCCCGCCATGCGCTGCCGCTCGTCCATGATCCCCGCCTCCCTCGCCTGGACCAGGAGCTGGGCGTGCAGGCCCGCGTTCTCCCGCATCGCCTCTTCGAGCTGGACCACCATCCTCTTACGCTCGGCGCTGCGTTCCATGGTCACCTCGCCGACGAAGCTGAACAGGCCCACCAGGGCCACGATGGCGCCGGTGAAGAACAGATAGGTGAGAATGCCCCACGCGGTGGGCTCCAGCAGCCCGCCGCTGTAGACGGCGACCGTGCCGGCCGCCGTGGCGGTCACGCCCGCGAACCGCCAGCCGCCGCGCAGGTACCGCCACGAGTGGAGGTAGCCGACGAAGCCGAAGAAGGTCGCGAACCACACTCCCCGGAAGCTCAGCACCACGATCATCAGGATCAGGCCCGTGACGTACAGGGCCTTCGCCCCGCCGCGCGACACGAGCGCGATCCACGCGGCGGCCAGCACCGCCAGGCCGAGCGTGACCAGCCGCTGGCTCCACGGCTGCCGCTCCTCGGTGAGCAGGTAGAGCACGGTGGAGACGGTGAGCAGGATGTACGGGGCGGCGGCCGTGTACCGCTCCAGTTGCCGTTCCCACCGGTCCAGCCGCGTCACGCTCACTCCCACCGAAAGAACCTCGCCGCGGCCGCGCTCAGCACCACCGCGTACGCGGCCATCACGCCCAGCAGCACGACGCTCGGCGAACCACCCGCCCAGACATCCTGCAACGACTGCCGGAAAGCCCCCAACGGAGTGTATTCGCCGATCCGGGCCAGGAGCGCGGGCATCTGGTTCGCCGGCTGCATCAGCCCCGCCAGGAAGGCCATCGGGAAGTACAGCAGCACGCCGACGCCGTTGGCGGTGCGCCCGTTCGCCGCGAGGGACGCGATGAGCAGGCCGATCGAGAACATCGCCGCCGTCCCCAGCAGCAGCGTCGCCACGACCGCCCACCCCGCGCCGGGCAGCCGCGCGCCCAGCACGGTCCCCGCGACGACCAGCAGCAGCCCGCAGGCGGCGACCGCCAGGACCAGTTGCATCAGGAGCTGGACCACCAGCATGTTCACCGGCCGCAGCGGGGTGGTGGACAGTCTGCGCAGGATGCCCCTTTCGCGGTACGTGGCGAGCGTCGTGGGCAGCATGTACAGCCCGACCAGCCCCACGGCGATGGCCAGCGCCATCGGGAGCAGCATGGTGTCTCCAGGCTCGATCGAGCTTCCGAAGACCACCAGGATGAACAGCGGGATGAGCACCGTGAACATCGATCCCGGCTCCCTGACCAGGAGCTTCAACTCGACGGCGGTGAGCTTGGCGAGCGCGGTCATGGTAAGTCTCCTGATCACTTGGAAGTCAGTTGAAGGAACGGCCGGTGAGAGCGAGAAACGCGTCGTCCAGCGTCCGCTTGTCGATCCGCAGATCGCTGACCAGCACGTGGTGACGCGCGAGCCGGGCCGTGACGGCCGTGGCGAAGTCCCCCCGCCCGGTGACGACCACCCGGTCCCCGTCCCTGACCACGCCCGACACGCCCGGCAGGTCCGCGAGCAGCGCCTCCGGGTCGGCCGCCGCCATCAGCGTGAACCGCATCTGGTGCTCGGCGTCGATGCCCTCGATCAGCCCGCGCGGGGTGTCGATCGCGACGATGCCGCCCCGGTCGAACACCGCGACCCGGTCGCACAGCTCCTCGACCTCGTCCATGAAGTGGCTGACCAGCACCACGGTGACGCCGCTCGCGCGTACCTGCTTGATCAGCTCCCACGTGGCCCGGCGCGCCTGCGGGTCGAGCCCCGTCGTCAGCTCGTCGAGGAAGGCCACCCGCGGGTTGCCGATCAGCGCCAGCGCGATGAACAGCCGCTGCTTCTGCCCGCCCGACAGCTTCCCGAAGCGGGCGTCCCGCTTGTCGGCCAGCCCCCACTGCTCCACCAGCTCCCGCCAGTCGCGCGGGGCCGCGTAGAAGGAGGCGTAGAGGTCGAGGGCCTCCCAGACCTTGATGTTCTCCGGCAGCTGGGTGTGCTGGAGCTGCACCCCGATCTGCTCACGCAGCGCCCTGCCGTCCTTGATCGGGTCCAGCCCGAGAACCCTGATGGATCCGCTGTCGGCCTGCCGGAGACCCTCGACGCACTCGACGGTGGTGGTCTTGCCGGCGCCGTTCGGGCCGAGGATGCCGAAGATCTCGCCCTCCTCGACGGAGAACGACACCTTGTCCAGAACGGTCAGGTCGGCGTACCTCTTGGCGAGGCCGGTGACTTCGATGACTGCCATGACTCAAGGATCTTCTGGCGGCGCTCGGAGCGAATCGACCTGGCGGCCATGGTGTGGGGCGGTTGAGGCTAGTTCGAGAATCCACCGTTCGGTTGATGACAGTTCGGTTGATGACAATGGGGTCATGTCTGGCACCGCACAGGACGGCGTCCTCAGGACGCGGCCGTCCTCGACACCGAGAGTCAAACGGCGCTGGTTACCCCTGGCGGTGATCGCGGCACCGTTCCTGCTGCTCTATGCGCTGATCACGGCCCTTCAATGGGGTCATGACCGGCACCTCGACGGCCTCGCCGACCGTTTCCTGAGCCATCCGCTCCCGCCGGAGACCAGCTTCGCCGACGACGAGGTACAGGCGTCAGTGGGCCTGCGGGGCAACAGCAACCACTGCGACTACCGCCTCAGGTTCAACCTGCGGACGAAGCTGCCGGTGGACCGGGTCGTACGCCACTACGAGGCCGCGAACCTCGGGGCCGAGGGGACCGGCGTGTCCGTCATCGTCTGGACGCCTTCGAAAGCGCCACCGTTCCCGCTGACCTTCGACGACGACAGGCTGATCATCGTCGAGATCCAGGACAACAACCACGACCCCGGCTGGGATCCCCGCTGCCACTGATCACACACCAACGTTCAGTCGGTGTCAGGGGCTCGTGAGGATGACGAGTTGCTGGGTCGCCCGGGTCATCGCGACATATCGGTCCACCGCCCCCTCGATCCCCTCCCCGAACCCCTCCGGATCAACAAGGACGACCAGGTCGAACTCCAGCCCCTTCGACAGCTCCGGCGTCAGCGACCGTACCCGCGGCCTCTCCCGGAACGCCGGGTCGCCGATCACGCAGGCGATGCCCTCGGCGTGCGCGGCGAGCCAGGCGTCGAGGACCGAGCCCAGCTCGGAGGTGGACCCGTGTACGACGGGAACGTCGCTGCTGCGGATGGAGGTCGGCACGTTGGCGTCCGGCAGCACGGCCCGGATGACCGGCTCGGCCTCGGCCATGATCTCTTCCGGCGTCCGGTAGTTGATGCTCAGGGAGGCCAGGTCGATCCGGTCGAGCCCGACCCGCTTCAGCCGTTCCTGCCACGACTCCGTGAACCCGTGCCGCGCCTGCGCGCGGTCCCCCACGATGGTGAAGCTCCGGGACGGGCAGCGCAGCAGCAGCATCTGCCACTCCGCGTCGGTGAGCTCCTGGGCCTCGTCCACGACGACGTGCGCGAACGGTCCGGCCAGCCAGTCCGGGTCCACGTCGTTGGGCAGCGCGGTCTCGTCGACCAGGCTGTTGCGCATGTCCTCGCCGCGCAGCATCGTCACCAGGCCCTCGCCGTCGTCGTCGGCCTCCAGCAGGTTGTCGACGACCTGCGTCATGCGTTCGCGTTGCGCGGCGACGGAGGCGTTGTGCCGGCGCTTGCGCCGTGACGCCTCCGGGTCGCCGAGCCGCTGCCGGGCCGCGTCCAGGAGCGGCAGGTCGGACACCGTCCAGGCCTGGGCGTCCGCGCGCTGCAGCCGCCGTACGTCGTCGATGCTGAGCCAGGGAGCGCATTTACGCAGGTAGGCGGGCACCGTCCACAGGTCGCCGACGAGGTCGGCCGCCTCGATCACCGGCCAGGCGCGGTTGAAGGTGGTCAGCAGTTCCCTGTTCTGGAGCAGTGACCGGCGCAGCAGGTCGGGTGAGGTCTCGCCGTCGTACTTGTCCAGCAGGATCGTGAGCAGTTCCTCCCAGATCTGGTCACGTGCGTCGTTGTGCGGCGTACCGGGATCGGGCGCCTCGAACGCCTCGGCCCAGTCCTCGGCGCTCAGCCAGATGTCGGACCAGTGGGTCGTGACCGTCATGCCCTTGGTGGGCGGGTTCTCGTAGAAGCGGACGGCCGGCTCGATCGCCTTCACCATGTTCGCGGAGGACTTGAGCAGGGCCGCCTCCGGGTCGGCCTCGACCCCCGCCGCGGCCCCCTCGGCGACGAGGTCGCGCAGCGTGCAGGTCTGCACGCCCTCCTCGCCCAGGCTGGGCAGCACGTCGGCGACATAGGCCAGGTACGGCTGATGCGGCCCGACGAACAGCACGCCGCCCCGATGGTGCCCGAGCCGAGGGTCGGAGTAGAGCAGGTACGCGGAGCGGTGCAGGGCGACGACGGTCTTGCCCGTACCCGGACCGCCGTCCACGACCAGGGCGCCGCGTGATCCCGCGCGGATGATGGCGTCCTGGTCGGCCTGGATGGTGCCGAGCACGTCCCGCATCCGGGGCGACCGGTTGCTGCCCAGGCTGGCGATGAAGGCGGACTGGTCGTCGAGCGCGGCGTGCCCCTCGAACCCGTCCGAGGTGAACACCTCGTCCCAGTAGTCGCTGATCCGGCCCCGGGTCCAGCGGTACCGGCGGCGGCTCGCCAGCCCCATCGGGTTGGCGTGGGTGGCTCCGAAGAACGGCTCGGCCGCCGGGGAACGCCAGTCGAGCAGCAGCCGGCGCCCCTCGCTGTCGGTGAGGCCGAGGCGTCCGACGTACACGGGCTCGGAGTCGTCCGCGCCGACCATGTGGCCGAGGCACAGGTCCAGGCCGAAGCGGCGCAGCGCGCGCAGGCGGGCGGTCAGCCGGTGGATCTCCAGGTCCCGGTCCAGCGCCTGCCGGCCCTTGCCGCCGGGGGCCTTGCGCTCGGCGTCGAGGCGCTCGGACAGCTCGGCGATCGACTGTTCGAGGCTCTCGGCGATGGCGGCGAATTGCTGCTCGTCGGCGGCGATCAGCTTGGGGGCGGCCTTGGCGGAGAGGTTGTCGGGGAGGTCAAACGCGCTGATGGTCAGCGGGTTCACGCTGGTGGCTCCGATCTGAGGTTGCTGGCACGACGGCCCCGTATGGTTTGCACAGACATGTCTGGCTTGCACAGATGTCAGACCGTACGACTCGCCCGCGGCCCGTCCAGATTCCACGAGACGATCTTGACAGGCGTGATCTTGATGATCTCCCGCGAGAACGACGGCACCGGCGGCTCATGGTCCGTCAGCGCCACCGCCGTCCCCCGGACCTCGATCCCCCGAGGCGCCCACGGATCGACCGTCGCCAGGTCGTCCACCACGAACGCGACCGTGCTGCCCCTCTGCACGTTCCGGAACTTCTTCGACGCCCCCAGCGCGTGCCCGCCGATGACGATCGTGCCGGTGCCGGCGTCGACGAAGAAGTTGGTCGGATTGGCCTGGACCTGCCCGTCAGGCGAGACGGTGGCCAGCCGCCCGATGGGCTGCGTGGCCAGATAGTCGAGCTCCGCCGGAGTGAAGACCCTGCGCGTCAGCATGGGCCCCCGCCCCCGTACGACTTGATCGTCGGCATCGGCACGCGCACTTTTCTACTCCCATTTCCGCAGGTTCTGGCCTCGGCCGACGATTATGCGACACCGCCGGGGGCTTGCCGCAAGCCCCCGGGTGCGCTATAGGTTGAAAGTGGAAAGGAGCGGTCACTCCCCTTTCCCTCATCGTCGGCCGACGAGCCGAACGCGGCCCGGCCCCGCGAACAGCACGAGCACGCGCATCACCCACAGCCACCGACGGCTACACCCCTGATCTCGCGCGCGACCGGTTATTCGAACGAGACACGATCGCCATGAATCAGCGGTAGGCTCCCGACGTGCCACAGGGGTGAGGCTGGATGAAGACGAACGAGTTCAGTCATCGACAATGACACACCTACCTCCGCGAAGGAATATCTCTTCTGCGGTCGCACATAGTCGATGAACGGATCTGGTGTCGTAATGCTCAAATCTCCCCTTAAGGGATGGTGGGCGTGAGTTCGGAGTCCGCAGAGACTGGGTCACACCTCGAATGGCCCATGGATCTCGACATCAACGCCCTGCTCGAGAGCGGCTGGCGTCCCACGCCCTTCCAGCAGTTTGTGCTCAAGATTCACAGTAGGTGCAATCTCGCCTGCACCTACTGCTACATGTACGAGATGGCTGATCAGGGCTGGCGTCGTCAGCCCCGGCGGATGTCGCAGGCGACGATCGACTCCGCCGCCGCGCGCATCGCCGAACACGCGCGAATCAACCGCCTGTCCCAGGTGGATGTCATTCTCCACGGTGGTGAGCCCCTGCTCGTCGGCACCGAGCACATCCGTTACGCGGTGGGAGCCGTACGCGACGCGGTCGATCCCGGCGTGACGGTGAACGTCCAGGTGCAGACCAACGGCGTGCTCCTGGACTCCTCCTTCCTGAAGACGTTCGACGAGCTCGGCGTACTCGTCGCGGTGAGTCTCGACGGCGATCGCGAGGCCAACGACCGCCACCGCCTCGGACCGGCGGGCCAGAGCAGCTACGACCGGGTCCACGCCGGGCTGATCAAACTCACCTCCCCTGCCTTCCGGCACCTGTTCAACGGGCTGCTCTGCACCGTCGACCTGCGCAACGATCCCGTCGGCACGTACGAGGCGCTCCTGGCGTACGACCCGCCGACGATGGACTTCCTGCTGCCGCACGGCACCTGGGAGACGCCTCCGCCGGGCCGCCCCCCGGACAGCCCGGACGCCCCGTACGGCGACTGGCTCATCGCCATCTTCGATCGCTGGTACCACGCGCCGCGGCGCGAGACCCGGATCCGGTTGTTCGACGAGATCATCCGTCTTGTGCTCGGACGTCCGTCACGCAGCGAGGCCGTCGGGCTCTCCCCGGTAGCCGTGGTCGTGGTGGAGACCAACGGCGGCGTCGAACAGGTGGACAGCCTCAAATCGGCCTACGACGGAGCCACCCGGACGCCTCTGCACGTGAGCACCGCCGACGCCTTCGACACCGCCCTCATGCTGCCCTCGATCGCCGCCCGGCAGATCGGCGAACGCGCGCTGTCGCCCGAGTGCCAGGCGTGCGAGGTGCGGCGCGTGTGCGGTGGAGGGCTCTATCCCCATCGTTACCGTCCGGGCACCGGATTCGCCAATCCCAGTGTCTACTGCCGCGATCTCTTCCGGCTCATCGAACACATCCAGCAGACGGTGCGCCACGACATCGCCGCGATACACGACCGCGGCCGACGTCGTCAGATCACCGATCCCGCAGAAAGGCACTCATCCGGCATGACGTTGGCACCGCACCGCCTGCCCAAAGAGGTTTTCCTCGAACTCGCCACAGGCAGGGGCGGCCGCGACGCCGCCGACCACCTATGGGCGGCACAGGACAGCAAGCGCCTGCTGCTCCTGCGCGGGCTTCGCGACTTCTCCAAGGACGACGCCGCGGTGCGGCACGCCTACGAGCTGCTCGCCGACATCCAGGAAGCCGCACCCGACGTCACCCGGGAAGTGCTCCGCTATCCGACCGTCGGATCCTGGGGACTGCGGACGCTCCACGCGCTCAACGGCCAGACGCCTCCGGCCCCTTGGACGACCCCGACCGCCATGGCGTCGCTGGCCGCGGTCGCGGCGATCCGGTCCGGGCGCGGCGAGACGATCGAGGTGCCCGTGCTGGACGGCGCGGTCGTACTCCCGTCACTGGGCCGCGCGCTCTTCCCCGACGGCGGCGGGCTCGCTGTCGTCCGCACCGCTGACGGTGAGGCGGAGATCAGCGCCGGTGGCATCACAGTGTCCCTTGGCCAGGGGCCGGGGTGGGAGGGACTACGCCGCATCAGCGCCTCGCACCGGGGGGTGGCGGTCGAGTTCGTCGTCGACGACCTCGATCCGGGACGGATGCCGGGCGCGCGGCGTACCGAGGAGAGGCTGAGTGAAGAGGATCTCCGCCGGTGGGCGACGGTGCTCCAACCCGCCTGGGAGATCCTCGTCGAGCGGCACCCACTGGTCGCCGAGGAAACCAGCGCGGTGGTCACGGTGCTGACACCATTGATCGCGCCAGAGAATGGCACCTCCAGCGCCACGTCGAAACTGGCCTTCGGCAACATCGGGATCTCCACGCCGCCCGACCCACACTCATACGCGGTGACCTTGGCACACGAGTCCCAGCACGCGAAACTGACCGGTCTGCTGGACCTGATCCCGCTGACGCAGCCGGACGACGGCAGCCGCTACTATGCCCCCTGGCGCGACGACCCCCGTCCGCTGGGCGGCCTGCTCCAGGGCGCGTACGCGCACATGGGCATCGCGGCCTTCTGGCAGGTGGAACGCCAGGAGCCGCATCCACACAACCTGCTGCTTCGCGCCCACACGGAGTTCGCCCGGTGGCGCGACGGCACCGAGGCGGCGATCCGGACGCTGCGGGCGAGCGGCCGGCTGACCACCGAGGGCGACCTGTTCGCCGCCGAGATGGCCGGCACGATCGCACTGATGTGCGCCGAGGACGTTCCGGCCGAAGCCGCTCGCCACGCGGGCGCCTCAGCCGACCGGCACCTGACCGGCTGGCGCCGGCGCAACGGCGAACCACCGGCCGACCGAATGCCGTCACTCGGCTGAGAGGGCACCGGGGCCGGACGCCTCAGATCGGCGGCGGGTCGAAGTCGAGGTCCAGATGCCGTTCTTCGAGAAAGGCGACGGCGTCGGGATGCTCCAGGGTGAGCTTGCGCGCGTACCGGTGGCGCGTGTCCTCCCGGAGCCTCGCCCCCTCCTCGACGGCTTCCGGCGTGCCGAGGTGCTTGAGGTCGACCGACAGGTTGGCGGCACAGGCCAGGGCCATCGGGTGGTCCTGGCCGACGAGCTCGGCCAGGCGGCGATAGGTGTCGCGTCCTCGTTCCACGGCCGCCTCGTACTGACCCAACGCCGCCAGGTCGCTCGCCAGGTTGGTCGCCACGGTCAGGTAATAGTGGTGGTCGCGTCCCAGACGCTGCTCGATGCTCTCCAGCGTCTCCTCGTTCAGCTGGCGGGCCTTCGCGGGGTCCTGGCAGGTGCGATGCAGCAGCGCCAGATTTCCCTGGCAGGTCAGATAGTAGGGATGGTCGACGCCGTAGATACGCGGATAGCGCTTGACCGTGTCACTCGCCAGTTCCAGTCCCTCCTGCTCCTGACCGTTGTTGCGCTTGATGTTGGCGAGTGACATGGCGGCGGCCAGCGTGTCGGGGTGGTCGAGGCCGTATCTGCGGACGTAACGGCCGTGCACCTCCGTGGACATCTCCAGCGCCTTGTCGAGCTCGCCGAGCCTCCGCCAGGCGATGGAGAGGTCCTTGGCGGTCCAGAGGTAGACGAAGTGCTCGCCACCCAGGTACTCCATGCCGTAAGCGACAGCCTCCTCGCCGATGTCGCAAGCCTCGGCATAGTCACCGTTCAGGCGGACCGCGCGGGCGAGCGTATTCCAGTGTGTCAGGACGGTCGCGGCGCCCGCCTGCGCATCCCGTACTCCCAGGTAGGCGACCTCGTGCAGCTCTCGAGCCTGCTGAAAACGACTGGTGAGACTGTAATCCAAGCCTAGGTTATTTTTCGCGCGTAGGGTTCGCTGATCGTCCGGTCCGAAGGCTGCCTCATGGCGTCGTACCGAATCCTTGTCGTGCTCCAGGGCCGCCGCGAAGTCCCCACTCGCACGCAGATCGCCGCCGATGCTGCTGATCAGGAGCAGCAACTCGTCGTGAAGCGTACTCACTCGCTGTATCTTGGCAAGCGTCTGCTGGTTGAGCTCGTAGGCCTCGTTGTACCTGCCGAGCTGGCGAAGGATGTTGCCCAGCTCGCGGTAGGCCCTCAGCACATGGGGATCGTCGGGGCCGGAGTCCTGCTCCCACTTATGGATGAAAAGGTTGACGAACTCCTGGGCATAGCCATCGCTGGACATGTACAGGTATCGCGCCAGGCTCAGCGCGAAGTCGCGGACCTTCGGGTCGTAGCTCTCCTGAAGCCGGGAAGGCACGACGTGTCCCAGAACACCGCCATAACGACTCCAGTTGACCGACTCGTCGGGGTTGCCGAGTTGCAGGCCAGTCAGCAGGCGATGGACGTCCGCGAGATGGCTCGCTCTTTCCACGGGTTCGAGCTCGTCGCGTACCAGCGCCTGGATCAGCCGGTGCACCTGGATGGTCCGGCTGCCCGGGTCGACACGCGCGAGAGCGAAGCGACCGAGCTCCCCCACCGACCGGCTCAGCTTGATCGGGTTGGCGAGCAGTTCGGCCAGCTGCGGGCTCAGGTCACTGACCCGCTGGCTGAACACGTCGCGCGGGATCGGCTCAGGGCCGAAGAACGCACAGCAACGCAGCAGGTCGATGGCCTCCGGCCGGCGCTCGGTCAGCCTGCTGACCGAGAGGTTCCAGGCCGCCGTCATCGAGATGGGGTACTCCGTCGGCTTGCCCTCGTCGAGGAGCTGGCTAGTGTGCTTGTTCAGCAGCTCGATGTACTCGTCGACGAGCATGCCCGTCTCGGCCTGGAGAGCACCGGCCTGTTCCAGCGCCAAGGGCAGGTCTCCGAGCTGATCGGCGAGCCGGTCGGCGTCCTCGGGGGCGATCGTCCTGCGGACGCGCTTGTTGAGGAACGCGACGCTTTCCTCCCGCGTGAATACGTCGACCGGAACGGCCTCGACGACGTCCTCCCAGCGGTGGTTGCGGGAGGTGATCAGGACATGGCCTGGTCCGTTCGGGATGACGTCCAGGACCTCTTCCGGCTCGTCCGCATTGTCGAAGATGAGCAGCCAGCGGTCGTACGGCTTGCCGCGGCGCAGCGCGTCGAGCGCGGCGTTGGCGGCGTCCTCGACACCGATCGCCGCGGCCGACGGGAGGCTGAGGTGGGGAGCCAGCGCCGCAAGTGACGATCGGATGAGGACCCGCTGATCGGCGGAGATCCACCAGACGAGGTCGTACTCGCTGCGGTACCGGTAGGCGTACTCCACCGCCATCTGCGTCTTCCCGACGCCGCCCAGGCCGTGGAGGGCGTGCGGGAGGACCTGAGGAAGGACCACCGTGACCTGCCCCGTCGCCTCGGCGGTCATTCCCGAGCGCAGTCTTTCGAGAAGCTCTTCCCTGCCGGTGAAGTTCTTGTTCCTCCCCGGAACCTTGCCCCACACCTCAGGGGCCGTCGACCGCCGTACTTCGCTCGGCTGGGTCCCGGTCACAAGGCCACCTCCGAATCGTGGATACCAGGTCCAACGTTGAGCAACGCGTCGATGCAGTCAATGGCGCCTGCAAAAACGGCCATGTCACATCCCGGAACCCGAACAAAAGCAAAGAACACCAAAGGCCGTCCTAGAGTAAACGCCTTGACCATATCCCGCATGCTGAGCAGAGATCATTTCGCAACATCCGTCCGTCCCAGAGGCGGCTCCCCCCTTGTATGCTGGTCCGGTCACGTGAGGCACAGGTTGGGAGCTGAGTTATGGAGTCACAGGAGAGCAAACTGGCAGGTCAGCTACCTAATTGTTCCGCTCTGTCTCTCCATGACCTCGACAAACTCGACAGTTCAGTCTTCGCCTATGCGATTAGGGACCTCTCGACCCTCAACCAGCGAGACATCGACGCAATCTCCGGGTTCAGCAGCTCCATCGGCCCTTCGGACGACAAGTAAGACATAACACCACGACCGGACAGAAACGGCAATATTTTCCACCGTCGCTCGTTACTGCCTGCGTGCGATTTTTTCAGCCTGCGCCTGATGATGATGTGACAGGCGTGGATGTGTCGCCTGAAGGGCTTCTCCGGCGAGTTCTGCGGCAAGGCTCCGTTCGCCGCGCCTCTGCATCGAACGGGCAAGATACAGCAGGACCATGCCATTCATCCTGCCCTCTTCGCGAAGCTCATCGATCTCGCGCTGCGACACGGGAACATTCGGGCTCGCCGCCAGGATGTACGCCGCGCGGGCCGACGGCGGCGCCGCGGCAGCGACACTGTTCAGGTCGTTCAGGGCCTGCTGCGATCTCCCCCAGTCCGCATAGATCTCCCCCCGGATGCGGAGGGCTTCGACATGCCCTGGATCCCTGTTCAACGCGGAGTTCACCTCCCTGATCGCGGCCTGGTGCCGGCCCGTGCGCCAGAGAGCCTGGCCGAACTCCAGCAAGGTGATCGTCTCGCCCGCCGGGATGAACCGGCTGGAACGCGCCTTGTCCAACGCGCTCTTCGGATCCCCGCGGTGCAGGTGCACGCGTGCGAGCGCGGCGAACAGGTACGCGACAGCGGGAGACCTGGAGTCCGCCGTCCAGGCCACGGCTTCCTCGTAGGCCTTCAGGGCGGCTTCGTGCTCCGCCCGCATGTACGCGACGTCGCCCAGGATCATCTGAGCGGAGACACCGATCCCGCTGTGCCCTTCTCCGATCAGCATCAGCGCCCCCTGTGCGTACTTACGGGCAAGGCCCAGGTCGCCTGCGGACATCGCCTGCTCCGCCGCGCGCAGGAGGTCGCTCGCCCGGCGATCACCAGGCACCATCGGAGCCTCCCCGAGCCCCTGGAGCGCGGTTGCCAGCCGCGGATGCTGAAGCTGGAAGCCGTCCCCGTCGGCCAGCCGGCAGAACTTGAGAAGATGCCGGTCCTCCACCGCACGGACGACGGTGTCCGTGATCGCCTTCGGCCGGTCGCTTCGGAGCGCGGGCCTGGCCTGCGGCGGCGCGGTCTCGTCGGAGCACGTGGTGAAGGTCCGGCGCATCCAGCCGCCGATCTCACAGGTCGGCAGGTCGTGGTCGGAGGTCAACGTGAACAGCGTACGGGTGCAGAACTCGGCCAGCACCCCGTCCACGTTGTCGAGCACCTTTCTCGCGACGTCGGACAACGTGCCGCCCCGGGCCAGCCCCCGCCAGAGTTCGGCGCACAGCACCTGCAGAAGGACGGGTTCCACGCGTGCGCCACCAGGGGTGTCGTGGCCGATCGCCAACGCGTCGACGAGCTGGGCGGGTAGGCCGAGGTCGAACTGCAGGTTCCGGTTCAGCAGCGGCCGGGTCAGCGCGTTGATCGCGGACTGCGAGTCCAGCGGCAGCAGCACGTACTGCGCGGGGACCTCGCCCAGCGCCCTGCCGAAGCCGCGTGCCTCCTCGCTCCATTCCGGTCGGATCGACAGCAACAGATGGACGTCCGGAAAGGCGCGGAGAGCGACCTCCAGCTCCTCGAGGAGACGCCAGTGCTCCGGGCTCGACATGGCAGAGGGACGGAACAGCTTCTCGGCACCGTCGATCGCCACCAGGGTGGACGCACCTCGCGGCGCGGCGGCGGTCCGCCGCCGGAAGAACTCCGCGACCGTCAGACCGACGCTGCGGGCCGGGTCCTCCGTTGGCTGCAACGACGACAGCAGGGCGAAAAGGGCATGGCCTCGGGCCGTGACCACCGGCGCCGGGAGGGTCCTGCGGTAGCTGAGGTCACCGATCGGCAGCACATGGGCTCCGTTGTTGGTCAGGAATGGAGCCACCCCGACGTGCAACAAGGACGTCTTCCCGACACCTGAATCGCCGATCAGCAATGACAGGCGATGTCCCTGCCAGAGTTCGGCCACCTCGCGAGTTTCGTTATCACGTCCGAAGAAGCCGACCTGGTCAATCTCGCCGAACGGCCGGAGACCGACCCACGGGCAGGTGTCGTGTGGGGTCACGAAACGGCTCCTGCCGACGTCCGGACCTGTCGCATCACGCTCTCCCGTCCCCATTGCAGCCGACAAGAACGAACTCCTCGTAGCACACACGTCCCGTCTGCCGTATACGCGTGGCCGTCCATGCCGAGGCTTCCGTGATAGCGATCTGGTTGGATATCCGGCGCAATAATGACGCAATCATCCAAGAAAGTCCTCCGTCATGCTATATCTAGCGCCAGAAGTCCTACGTGGACACCGGCAGAACCGTCCGGCCCGGAAACACTTTCCTTTCCTGCTGGACCGCAACTGTATTTATGGTGACCTGAATCGGTGTCCCAGACGGCGGCCGGCGGGTGGTGACGATGCGCGACAGGGCCAATCGGCTGTCCCCTGAGGAGTTGGCTCGGGTGGCACGCGAGCTGCTGGAGAACGACGCCGAGCTGAAGTGCGACCCAGAGCTTCATCCCGAGATACTCGGCGACGTCCGGCGGCGAGCCGACCAGATCTTCGACCCGCTCACGGAAGAGATCACCACGGCCGACGGAGCACGCCGTGCGTGGCGCCGGCCCTGGGCCGTCGCCGTCGTGGTTCTCCTCGTGATGGCGCTCCTCTTCCTCGGCGTCACCATCTGGAGCGCCGGATTCTCCTCCTGGTCGAGAGCGGCCGTCGTCACGTTCTCGGCCGGCCTGGCGGCGGTGGGCTCATCCGTCTTCGTGAGCTGGTGGAGCATGATCCGGCGGCGGAACCTGACCGCTTCGCGGGAGCTCCGCGCGGCGCTGCTACCGCCACTGCGGGCCCTGATCCGCCTCATCATCAACGAGTTGCAGGACGACAAGGCGCGCTGGTCCGGCACCCTGCGCACGTCCCAGGCTCCCGCTCTGGTGGAGCTCAACCTTCAGGACACCATCCCCTCCCGCACCTACGAGCGGCTGCGCGCCTTCATCGCCGAGCACGAGTCCTCGGCGACCGGGCTGGCTGGTGCCCGTGGCTCAGGCAAGACCACGCTGATGCGACGGCTGTCGTCGGACAATGCTCTCGACTGCCACGTCGCTCTGGTCAGCGCGCCGGTGCAGTACGCCCCCGTGGAGTTCACCCGCCTCATCCACGGCGAACTGGCGCGGGCCGGCGTGAGATCCAGCGGCGCGAGCCTCGTCCGCAGCCGCATGGCGATGCCGGCTGTACGGGCGATTCTGCGGACCCTCGTCATGGCGGTGGCGGTGCTCCTCCTCATCACCTTGTGGATCTACGACAAGAACCGTCCCGCGCCGACCCCGTTCGACCTCGGCTGGGCAGGCTTCGCGGCCGTCGTGCTGGGAGCCCTGATCATCGGGTTCGTGTTCAGCAGGGGATGGACCTCCTTCCGGATGCAGACGAGAGCGATGGCCTCGCCGCAGACAACGGGTGAGCTCTGCCTGCAGCAACTCGACTTCCTGCACTGGTCCACGTCGGTCGAGAGCAACGCGAGCGCCGGGCTCAAGATCAGCGGCTCGGGCTTCGAGGGCGGCCGTAAGCTCTCCCACGCCGAGCGCGAGGTGACCCACGCCGACTCGGTGCAGGCGCTACGGCAGTTCGTCGAGCAGTTGCTCGTGCTCGGCAACAAACCCGTCGTCATCTGCGTGGACGAGCTCGACAAGTTGACGGATCCAGCCGACGCCGTCAAAGCGATCAACGGCCTCAAGGATCTGTTCCACGTCGCCAAGGCACACTTCGTCCTGTCGGTGTCCACGGACGCCATGCACAGCTTCGCCGCGCGAGGAGTGCCGATGCGCGACGTGTTCGACTCGGCGTTCGACACCATCATCTCGGTCGCTCCGCTCTCGCTGGAGGAATCACAGACGCTCATCTCCCGGCGCGCGCGCGACTTCTCCAGGGTGTTCGTCCTGTTCTGTCATGCCTGGTCGGGCGGTCACGCCCGCGACCTCATCCGGACCGCACGCTCGTGCGTGGACCTCAAGCGCGAACTCGGGGAGGACGAGGAGGCCACCATCTCTCTGCTGTCCCGGCGCGTGCTGCGGCATGACCTGCGTGAGGTCGTGGACGCGACCGTCGAGAAGCTGCGGGAGGAGGGCACCGACCTCACGAAGGCGATGCTGGAATCGGTTCTGACGTTCCAGGAGTCGCTGGAGGACGAGTCCGCGAACCTGTACGACCTCGTCGAGGCAACCGAGTTCCCCTCGGACACGGGAATGGTGGCGGCCGAGGCCCAACTGGCGACCACCCTGGCCCCGTACGCTCGAATCGCCGGCCTTTGCGAGCGCCTGTTCTCCGTGGCGTGTCCGCCGACGGCGTGGCAGACCGAGGCGATGAGAAAAGCGGTCATCACATTGGCGGAGGCCCGCTCTTCACTGGGACGGCATCCACGGGAGATCGAGCGGAAGCTGAAGCGCGCAGCCGAAGAATGCTCGATCGCTTTGAGGTCTTGAGAACCTGCTGGTGACGGCGTCGACATGATTGGCGGATGGACAACTTCAGAAATTGCTGAGCATGAGCGAGAGCAGCCTGTCGAGCGAGTTTCTGGATTTCAGCAGGAAGGTTGCAATGCATTCAACAGAGTGATGACCCACCGACAGCAGCCACGCGACCATCCTCTGATCCATAAATCTCCGGCACCCAGTACTGACTCGAAGATCGGTCAGTTGGTGGGCAGGCGGCAGCGAACCTCGGCCTGGTGGTCACGGTCAGGTTGGGCAGGATGGTTGAGGTTCAGAGGTTCAGAGGTTCAGAGGTTCAGGGCTTGGGC
>NZ_JAHKRL010000462.1 GCF_019396405.1 Nonomuraea rhizosphaerae
AGCTCACCCGAGCCTCGCCGGGGCGGCGCCCGACGGCGCGAGAGCTGCCCGGAAATGAGAAACGCCCCCGGCGCGGAGACGCGACCGAGAGCGGTGAGTGAGACGTAGTCCCGACCGGATTCGAACCGGCGCTACCGCCTTGAGAGGGCGGCGTCCTGGGCCACTAGACGACGGGACCTTGCGTGCTTGTGACAGTGGTAGTCCCGACCGGATTCGAACCGGCGCTACCGCCTTGAGAGGGCGGCGTCCTGGGCCACTAGACGACGGGACCCTGTCCACAAGCGATTGTGCCGGGATCCCCCGGCGACGCAGGTAACTCTACCGTACCGGCAGAGCACCACCAAACCGTCGATCAGCCCAGCAGATCGGGCCGCTGACGGCGTACCCAGTCGCCCATGGGGCCCTTCTCCCAGTGCGGGTCGACGGCGCCGAGCGGGATGCCGAGCCACTGGAGACCGGTCGCCGGATCGACGGGGACGCCGGCGAGCCGGTCGCGCATCCAGCGGGGCACCCGCGACGGCACCTGGCGCGTCCCCCAGCCGGCCAGGCCGGTCGTTCGCATGGCGCCGGCACGGACGCGCGGCCCGCCGGGGCGGCCGATGGGGCGCGGGCTCGCCATGCGGCTCTCCACGACGCCGATCCGCTCCACGCGCGGCCATTCCAGGAAGAGGCGGAAGCCGTAGGAGTCGGACAGCTCCACCCCCGCGGCCGAGAACCGTACGACGGTGCCCGTGACGAGCCGGTGGTGTTTGACGGCCAGCACCCCTGTGAGCGCGCCCGTGCACACCAGCCCGGTCAGCACCCCGCCGGCCGTGCTGCCGAGAAGGATCGCGCCGAGCAGCAGGGTGACGGGGAAGAAGAGCACGAGGAGCGGCAGGAAGGGGGCCGCGAAGGCGAGGAAGGATCCGCGCCGCATCCGAAACTCATCCATAAATCAAAAAACGGACGCCTCGGGAGAGACATCCGTTCAATGCTGGGGTACCAGGACTCGAACCTAGACTAACTGAACCAGAATCAGTCGTGCTGCCAATTACACCATACCCCACCGGCCCGAACCCCTGGGGGCGCGTTCGGCGACGTCCGAAAGAATAGCTCAGCTTGGGGGACAAGACCAAAACGATTCTGGAACCGGCTGCTCGATGGGGCGCGGCGAGGGTCAGGTCATGCCAAGCTGAAGGGGACAAACACCACGTGGAGGAGCCCAAGCGTTGGCCGAGAACCCCTTCTTCGCCCCCAGCAGCCTGCCCTACCGGCTGCCGCCCTTCGAGGAGATCCGCGAGGAGCACTACCTGCCGGCCTTCGAGCGCGGGATGGCCGAGGGACTGGCCGAGGTGGAGGCGATCGCGGGCAGCTCCGAGCCGCCCACGTTCGACAACACGATCGCGGCTCTGGAGCGTTCCGGGCGGATCCTGGAGCGTACGTCGACCGCGTTCTTCAGCTTCGTCGCCTCCAACTCCACCCCCGGCATCCTGGAGCTGGAGAAGCAGATCACGCCGGCGCTGACCAAGCACAGCGACGCGATCCGGCTCAACCGCGCGCTCTGGGCCCGCATCAAGCAGGTGAGCACCGGCGACCCCGAGGAGTCGTGGCTGCTGGAGAAGTACCGCGAGGACTTCATCAGGGCCGGCGCCGACCTGTCGGAGCAGGAGCAGGCCAGGCTGCGGGAGCTGAACGAGGAGCTGTCGCGGCTGTCCACCCAGTTCGCCCAGAACCTGCTCAAGGCGCTGACCGAGTCCGCGCTCGTGGTGGAGGACGCCAAGGAGCTGGACGGCTTCGACGAGGACACGATCAGCTCGCTGGAGAAGGACGGGAAGTACGTCCTGCCGCTGCTCAACTACACCAACCAGCCGGGCCTGGCCCAGCTCACGAACCGGGACGTGCGCCGCAGGCTCTACACCCAGAGCGTCGAGCGCGCGCCGGAGAACTTCGACCTGGCCGTGCGGCTGGCGACGCTGCGCGCCGAGCGGGCCGCGCTGCTGGGCTTCCCCAGCCACGCCGCGTACTCGGTGACCGACCAGACGGCCAAGACCGTGGAGGCGGTCGAGGCCATGCTGGGGCAGCTCGTCGGGCCCGCCGTACGCAACGCCGGCAAGGAGGCCGAGGCGCTGGCCGAGCAGGCCGGGTTCGCGATCGAGCCGTGGGACTGGTCGTTCTACTCGGAGAAGGTGCGCAAGGCGCGCTACGACTTCGACGCCTCGGCGATGCGGCCCTACTTCGAGCTGTGGCGGGTCTACCACGACGGCGTCTTCCACGCCGCCACGCGCCTGTACGGGATCACCTTCACCGAGCGGCCCGAGCTCAAGGGCTACCACGAGGACGTGCGGGTCTACGAGGTGTTCGACGAGGACGGCGGCGCGCTGGGGCTGTTCCTGCTCGACCCGTACGCCAGACCGAACAAGCGCGGCGGCGCCTGGATGAACAACCTGGTCGACCAGTCGGTGCTGTTCGGCGAGAAGCCGGTCGTGATCAACAACCTCAACATCACCAAGCCGGCCTCCGGGCCGACGCTGCTGACCTACGACGAGGTGGACACCGCCTTCCACGAGTTCGGGCACGCGCTGCACGGGCTGTTCTCCGAGGTGCGTTTCCCGCGGGTGTCGGGCACGAGCGTGCCGCGTGACTTCGTCGAGTACCCGTCGCAGGTCAACGAGATGTGGGTGACCTGGCCGGAGATCCTGGCCAACTACGCCAAGCACCACGAGAGCGGCGAGCCGATGCCCGCCGAGCTGGTGGAGAAGATGAAGGCCGCGGAGAAGTTCAACCAGGGCTTCGCGACCGTCGAGTACCTGGCCGCGACGCTGCTCGACTGGGCCTGGCACAAGCTGGCGGCGGGCGAGAGCGTGGCCGACGCCCAGGCGTTCGAGGCCGCGGCGCTGGAGGCGGCCGGGGTCGCCGTGCCGGTGGTGCGGCCGCGCTACCGGACGAACTACTTCGCGCACATCTTCGCCGGCGGGTACAGCGCGGGCTACTACTCCTACATCTGGAGCGAGGTGCTGGACGCCGAGAGCGTGGAGTGGTTCAAGGAGAACGGCGGGCTCGAACGGGCCAACGGGGACCACTTCCGGCGGGAGCTGCTGTCGCGTGGCGGCAGCATCGATCCGCTGACGGCGTTCCGCAACTTCCGGGGGCGGGAGCCGAGCATCGAGCCGCTGCTGAAGCGGCGCGGCCTGGACTGACCCTCTTCACCGCGTGCACGCGCCTCTGACGGCCCCGACGGCGCCGTCAGGGGCGCGTGTCGTTTCCCCACGCTCGCGGGCTCAGGTGGCGCCAGCGGGACAATGGGGGCCGGGAACAGGCAGGACGGCGATCAGCCCTGGAGACGCGCCAGCGCGGCCCGCAGCCGCTCCTCCGTGCGCTCCCGTCCCAGCACCTCGATCGACTCGAACAGCGGCAGACCCACCGTCCGCCCCGTGACCGCCACCCGCACCGGCGCCTGGGCCTTGCCCAGCTTGAGGCCGTGGGCGGCGCCGACCTGCTCCAGCGCCTCCTTGAGCGACTCGGGGTCCCAGTTGACGGCCGGGAGCCGCTCCAGGTAGCCGCCGAGGATCTCGACCGGCGAGTTCTTCATCGCCTTGTCCCAGGACGCCTCGTCGGACACCGGCTCGTCCAGGAAGAGGAAGTCGACGTTCTGCCTGATCTCGGAGAGCACCGCGATGCGGGTCTGGGCCAGCGCCGAGACCTTGCTGAAGACCTCGCGGTCCCACGACGGCTCCAGGTAGGGGGCGCAGCGCTCCTCGAACGTCTCGATGGGCAGCGCGCGGATGTACTCGCCGTTGAAGGCGCGCAGCTTCTTCTCGTCGAAGTACGCGCTGGAGGAGTTGACGTCCTCCAGCTTGAACAGCGGCCTCATCTCCGACCACGGCATGATCTCGCGGTCGTCGCCGGGGCCCCAGCCGAGCAGCATGAGGTAGTTGACCATGGCCTCGGCCAGGTAGCCCTCGGCGCGGTAGTCCTCCAGCGCCACCTTGTCGCGGCGCTTGGACAGCTTCTTGCGCTGCTCGTTGACGATCACCGGCAGGTGCGCCCAGACGGGCGGGCTGGCGCCGAGCGCGGGCCACAGCAGTTGCTGCTTGGCCGCGTTGCCGAGGTGCTCCTCGCCGCGCACCACGTGGGTGATGGCCTGGGTGATGTCGTCGACCGCGTTGGCCAGCACGTAGAGGGGCGAGCCGTCGGTGCGGGCGATGACGAAGTCCTCCTGGGCGTCGTTGGGGAACTCCACCCGCCCCCTGATGACGTCCTCGACGACGGTGGCGCCCTCGTCGGGGGTGCGGAAGCGGACCGCGCCCTCGCTCAGCCCCCGGTCACGGCAGTGGCCGTCGTAGCCCTTGTGCTCGGAGCCCGTACGCGCGACGAGCGCCTCGCGGGTGCAGTCGCAGTAGTACGCCTTGCCGTCGGCCAGCAGCTTGGCCACGGCCTCGCGGTGCTGCGGCTCGTACGCGGACTGGAAGTAGGGGCCCTCGAAGACCGGGTTGGAGCCGTTGACGCCGATCCAGTCGAGCGCCGAGATGATGCCCTCGGTCCACTCGGGGCGGTTGCGCGTCGCGTCGGTGTCCTCGACGCGCAGCACGAAGCGGCCGCCGGACTGCTCGGCCAGCGCCCAGTTGAACAGCGCCGTGCGAGCGCCGCCCACGTGGAACATGCCGGTGGGAGACGGGGCGAAACGCACCCGTAGATCAGTCACGGGAGACCACCTTGTTCGTCAGAGTGCCGATGCCTTCGATGCCGACGCTGACCTCGTCGCCGACCTCCAGCGGGCCGACGCCGGCCGGGGTGCCGGTCAGGATCACGTCGCCGGGGATCAGCGTCATGACCGCGGTGACGTAGGCGACCAGCGTGGGGATGTCGTGGATGAGCTGGCTGGTGCGGCCGCTCTGCCGCACGTCGCCGTTGACCGTCGTGGTGAGCGCCAGGTCGGAGGCGTCGAGGTCGGTCTGGATCCACGGGCCGAGCGGGCAGAAGGTGTCGAAGCTCTTGGCCCGGGTGAACTGGACGTCCTTCTTCTGCAGGTCACGGGCCGTGACGTCGTTGGCGCAGGTGTAGCCGAAGATGACGTCCTTGACACGCTCGACCGGCACCTCGCGGCAGAGCCTGCCGATGACCACGGCCAGCTCGCCCTCGTGGTCGACCCGGTGGGACAGCGACGTCGGGTAGACGATCGGCTCGTGCTGGCCGATCACGGTGGTGGACGGCTTCATGAAGATGAGCGGCTCGTCCGGCACCTCGTTGCCCAGCTCGCGGGCGTGCTCGGCGTAGTTTCTGCCGATGGCGACCACTTTGCTCGGCAGCATGGGGGCCAGCAGCTTCACCTGGGTCAGCGGGAAACGCTCGCCGGTGAACTGCACGTCCCCGAACGGGTGGCCGGAGATCGTGGAGACGAACTCCTCGCCCGGGCCACCCTCGACCACGCCGAACGACACGCCATCGCCTGTGGAGAACCTCGCTATACGCACCCGACAAGGCTATCGCCGCCGCGCCGCCGCTCTCGCCTCCATTGTTCCGGGGCAGGGGCGCGTCGCGCCCCCCGATGTCACCCGTCCAGAGGGTTGCGGGCGATGCGGCCGGTGATGCCGCCGCGCACGAAGCCGCCCGCCAGGCTGTCCGGCTTGCGGGTGCCCTGGTCGGTGACGCAGGCCGCGAACTCCTTGGCGATCTCCAGTCGCGGGAACCGGGCGAGGACGTCCTGCCGCAGGCCGGCGGGGATGTCCTCGGTACGGCGGCCGGAGATGTCCATGCCGGTGGACAGTTCGAGCAGGTGCCCCTCGGGGTCGTCCTCGACCGGCACCTCGTCCCACATGTGCCGGATGATCACCTCGGCGGCCCGTACCCGCCGCGCGTGCGGCCATCCGGCGCCGGCCGTGAACGCCCAGGCCACGTGCCCGCCGGCCTCCTCGTACGGCACGGTGTGGCTGTCGAACTCGGCCGTCAGCCCGATGTCGTGCAGCATCGCCGACACGTACAGGAGTTCGGCGTCGAAGGTGATCTCCCGCGCGCCCGCGTACCCGGCCGCCCACAGGTAGGCGCGGACGGAGTGGTTCAGCAGCGAGGGCGAGTGGTACCTGGTCGCCACCTCCAGCGCGCCACGGCAGGCGGCTGTGTCCGGGATCACCAGATCGTCAAGTCTCATGAGGACAAGCATGTCCCAGAACCGTGCGGCATCGGCGGGCTAACGATCTGGTACTCAACTTGACCAGTTGATCGGGATTCGGTCAGCATGTTCCGCCACCCTCGTCGTTTTTGCCCGGAAGGAACAGGCGTGCGCCGCCTCGCGATCCCTCTCGCCCTCATGCTGCTCGCCGGCGGCACCCTGACCCCCCTGAGCCCCGCGCACGCCGGCACGGAGGCGAAGCGCACGGCCCAGTGCCAGGGCGACTGGCTGCCGGGCACGCCCACGGCGGACGAGGTCATGCGGGGTGAGCTGCCCCTGGTCGAGCAGCCGCCGGTGAAGATCGGCAAGAACATCGACTGGCGCATGAGCCCGTACCGCAACCGCTCGTGGGAGTTCGTCTTCCAGTCGCTGCGCTGGATGGGCACGCTGGTCGTGGCGTACGAGAACAGCGGCGACGAGCGCTACCTCGACCGGGCCAAGGAGATCACCAAGGACTGGGTGGCCAAGAACAGGCGCGGCGCCCGCGGCACGCCGTCGTACGCGTGGAAGGACCACCCCGTCTCGCTGCGCTCGCAGGCGCTGGTCTGCCTGAGCATGCACGTCAGCGACGGCTGGCTGAAGAGCTCGCTGGCCGAGCACGCCAAGCTGCTGTCGGACTCGCGGCTGTACAAGAAGGGCCACAACCACGGCATCGACCAGGACATCGCGCTGATGGCCATCGGCTGCCGCTACAAGCGGAAGGGCTGGACGAGCCTGGCGATCAGGCGGCTGACCGGCACGGTCAAGCTGGACGTGGACTCGCAGGGCGCGCTCATGGAGCAGGCGCCGCGTTACGCCGTCTACGTGCACAGCAGGCTGGAGGTCGCGATGACCAACATGAAGGACTGCGGCCGCAAGGTGCCCGGCGACATCACGAAGCGGGCCGACGCCCTCAAGTCGTTCGTCGCCCACTCGACCCAGCCGAACGGCTTCATGGTGCCCATCGGCGACGGCAGCGCCGAGATCGACCCCAGGATCGAGACCGGCACGCCGAAGGAGAAGGTCAAGGTCTACAAGGCCGGATACGTCTACGGCCGGACGGACTGGGGCAAGCCGGAGTCCGCGTACTACTCGATCAGGTTCGGTCCCGGGCTGAAGTACCACGGTCACGAGGACCACCTGGGCGTCACCTACTACGCGCACGGCCGCGACATCCTGGTGGACGGCGGCTTCAACTCCTACGAGAAGAGCTCCTACCGCTACTGGACGCTGTCCCCGCAGGCGCACAACGTGCCGACCGTCGTGGGCGCCCGGTTCCGCTCGCGCACGCCCAGCAAGCTGACCAGGACGCGGTACGGGAACGACCGGCAGGCCTTCGAGCTGACCGACACCGCCTACGGCACCCGGCGTACCCGCTCGGTGCTGGTGAACCACGGCGAGGACGTCATGGCCGTCTACGACAGGGCGGCGGGCGGCAAGAAGGTGCAGAACCTGTGGCGGTTCGCCCCGTCGTTCAAGGTGATCTCCAACGGCGGCGGGCGGGTCGTGCTGGGCGACGGGAAGTTCCGGGTCACGCTGGTGCAGCTCGCCGGGTGCGAGCCGGTGGGCGGGCAGAAGATCCAGCGCGGGGGGAAGCTGGGGTGGGTGTCGCCGACGTACCTGTCCAAGACGCCGACGAACGTGGTGGTCTCCCCCGCGGCCAGGTCGCTGCTGACGGTGATCGTGCCGGACACGGACTCGCCGAAGGTGTCGTGCTCGGGCGGGAAGGTCAAGGTCCAGGGGCAGTCGTTCTCGGCGAAGCTGCTCTGAGCGCCCCGGAGCGGGGCGGGCGCGAACTGCCGATGGCGGCGCGCCCGCCGGTGGGCCCGCTCAGGCGGTCTCGCGGCCCGCGCGCAGCAGCCCGTACGTGACCGCCTGCTCCAGCGCCTGCCAGGAGGCGTCGATGATGTTCTCGGCCACGCCGACCGTGGACCACTCGGCGGCGTCGTCGCTGGAGGTGATGAGCACGCGCGTTATCGCGTCCGTGCCGTGGGTGCCCTCGAGGATGCGCACCTTGTAGTCGATGAGCTCCAGCCTGGCCAGCTCGGGGTAGAGCTTCTCCAGCGCCATCCGCACCGCCTTGTCCAGGGCGTTGACGGGGCCGTTGCCCTCGCCGGTGGCGACGATGCGCTCGCCCTTGGCGTGCAGCTTGACGGTGGCCTCGCTGACCAGCTCGCCGCCCTTGGTCCGCTCGACGATCACCCGCCACGACTCGACCTCGAAGTGGCGCCGCCGCTCGCCGTGGACGGTGTCGCGCAGCAGCAGCTCGAACGAGGCGTCCGCGGCCTCGAACGTGAAGCCGCGCGACTCCAGGTCCTTGACCCGCTCGACCAGCGTCCTGGTGGACTCGGGGCTGAGGTCGTAGCCCAGCTCGCGGCCCTTCAGCTCGACGGAGGCGCGGCCGGCCATGTCGGAGACCAGCATGCGCATGTCGTTGCCCACGGCGGCCGGGTCGATGTGCTGGTAGAGGTTCGGGTCGACCTTGATCGCGCTGGCGTGCAGCCCGGCCTTGTGCGCGAACGCCGACATGCCGACGTACGGCGCGTGGGAGTTGGGGGTGACGTTGGTGACCTCGGTGATCGCGTGCGCGATGCGGGTCATGTCGGCCAGCGACTCCTGCGGCACCAGGTCGAAGCCCCGCTTGAGCTGGAGGTTGGCGACCACGGTGAACAGGTTGGCGTTGCCGGAGCGCTCGCCGTAGCCGTTGGCGCAGCCCTGCACGTGGGTGGCGCCCGCCTTGACGGCGGCCAGCGTGTTGGCGACCGCGCAGCCGGTGTCGTCGTGGCAGTGGATGCCGACGCGGGCGCTGGTGCCCGCCGCGACGTGCACGATGTCGGCCAGCTCGTCGGGGAGCATGCCGCCGTTGGTGTCGCACAGGGCGATGACGTCGGCGCCCGCCTCGGCGGCGGTGCGCAGGACCTCCAGCGCGTAGGCTGGGTTGGATCTGTAGCCGTCGAAGAAGTGCTCGGCGTCGAGGAAGACTCGCTGTCCCTCCGCACGAAGGTGGGAGACCGTGTCGCGGATCATCGCGAGGTTCTCCTGGAGAGTCGTGCGGAGGGCCAGCTCCACGTGCCGGTCGTGGCTCTTGGCGACAAGAGTCACGACCGGCGCGCCGGATTCGCGCAGCGCGGCCACCAACGGGTCGTCGGCTGCCTTCACACCTGCCCGGCGGGTCGCGCCGAACGCGGCGAGCTGCGCGTGCTTCAGGTCCAGCTCTGTTCGAGCCCGCCTGAAGAACTCGGTGTCCTTGGGGTTGGCGCCCGGCCAGCCCCCTTCGATGAAGCCGACGCCCAGGCCGTCCAGCTGACGCGCGACAGCGAGCTTGTCGGCGACGGTGAGGTTGAGGCCCTCCTGCTGTGCGCCGTCACGCAGCGTCGTGTCGTAGACGTGAAAGCGGTCGTCGGCCATGGTGTCGTCTCCCTGGAAAACAAAAAGACCCCTCACGGACGTGAGAGGTCTGCGCGCCGGCGGTGTCCCTTTGTCAGCCGGCGCGCCTGCTGATAATGAGCAGACCGTAGAACATGGTGCTAGCGAGTCTGCCACATGCTTCCAGTGGTCGGCACACGGCGTCTCACACTGTGGGACGCCTCTTTCGGACGGGGACCCCTGGACTCTTCCGGACGTCTTTCAGACGGAGATCCCCGGGCCGCCGGTGATGAGCCGCTCCAGGCTCGCCGGGTCGAACGCCTCGTTGCCCAGCATCCTGCCGTCGAGCAGCAGGGTCGGGGTGCCGTCGATGCTCGCGCCGCCGCCGGCCGACAGGTGGGTCTCGGCGTACGACTGGGAGGTCACGCACTGGTCGACGTTCGCGCCGGCCTTCCTGGCCGCCTTGACGAGGTCCTCGACGCCGAACCCCGACACCAGGCCGTGCGGCGCCGGCTGCATCGCGTACAGCTCGTCCCTGAAGGCCAGCCAGTTGCTCTCGGGCACGCAGCGGGCCGCGGCGGCGGCCCTGATCGAGTTGGAGCGCGAGGGCTCCTCCTCGAACACCGTCACCGCGTGGAAGACGACCTTGACCTCGCCCGCCCTGGCCAGGCGCATGATCGTCGCGTTGACCCGGGCGTGCAGCTCCTTGCAGACAGGACAGTCGAAGTCCTCGTACAGGTCGAGCACGGGGGCGTCGCCGCCCTTGTCCGCGAGCACCATGGAGCCGTCGGGCTGCCGTGTGAGCCGCACTCCCTGCTCGGAGTGGCTCGGCTCGGAGAACGCCAAGACGGTCAGCAGCACGACAAAGGCCGCGCAGACGGCCGCGACGGCCGCCAACCTCTTCTTCATGTGCCCGCCCTTAGATCTTCGATCGCCGAGACCTTACCCGATGAAGGGCGGGCAGCATGATTCAGCGGTGGCCGTTGCCGTTGGTATGACCGTTGGCGTAGCCGTTGCCATTGGTGTGACCGTTGGCGTGTCCGTTGCCGTTGTGGTCGCCGTTCCCGTTGCCGTTCCCGTTCCCGTACGCGCGCATGAACGTGCGGACGCCGGCGGCGATGGACGCGTCGAGCTCCTCGTCGCGCATCGTCACGTCACCGATCGTCCAGCCGACCTGGGCGTCGTACGTGATCAACGCCAGGAAGTCGCGCGCGGCCTGGTCCGGGTCGACCAGGGACAGCTTCCCCAACAGCGCCAGTCTGGCGAACCGCGCGGCCAGGGAGCCAGCGAGCTGGTCCTGGCTGCGCCGCCGCCATTGCCTGGCGATCTCGGGCCGTCTCGAACCCTCTGCCTGGACGAGTGTGCGCAACGCGCGCGCCCGCTCGTCCATGAGACAGCCTCGCATGAGATCACCGGCGAACGCCGTCAGCTCCACCATGAGGTTCGCCGGGCGATCGGGAAAAGTCTCGATCATGGCGAACTGCTGGGCATTGACCCGATCGAAGTTCTCGTCGATCAGGGACTCGAACAAGCGTTGCTTGTCGCCCAGATGGTTGTAGATGGTTTGTTTGGAGACCGCCGCCTCAGCGGCGATCGTTTCGATGCTCGCACCCGAGTAACCGTCCCGGACGAACACCCTCATTGCAGCGGTCATGATCGCTTCTCGTTTGGCGATACGCCCGCGCGGAGCGGCCTTCCCGGTCGCCCCTAGGCCCCTCGCCGAGGTCGCCGTTTCACCCACCCCGTAAGGGTACCCGTTTGACTTATCGGACGTTTTATGTCTTTAAGCATTCGGCATTAAAGGATTTCCGGATTGCCGGGTGGGTGGCGGGCCGTAGCTGGTCAGAAACACACCGGCAAGGTAATCATGAAAAATCGATATTCTTCGGCTGCTGCCGGACTCCTGATTCGCGGTACTTGCCGGCCCCGGACGCCTACGCTGGGTGGTGGGACGCCTACTCCGCCGTGAGGTGATCACCATGGTCAAGAGCCGCGAGGAGCGCTATCGCGCCGTGTGCGACCTGTTCCCCGAGCTTCGGGTGGAGCTGATCGGGGGCCGGGTGGTGGTCAACGACGTGGGCACGTGGCAGCACAACACGGTCATCTCGCGGCTGCTGTTCCAGATCGTGGACATCGCCGCGGAGCGCGGGTGGGCCATCTGGCCGAACATCACGGTGTTCCTCGGCGCCCATGCCGACCGCTACGTCCCCGACCTGACCGTGGTGCCGCCCGACCCGCTGATCGAGGCCGACGACGAGGTCCACGGCAACAGCACGATCCTGCTCGTGGACGTCGTCGCGGCCGGCAGCGCCTACGACGACCACGTGATCAAGCCGAAGGGCTACGCGCTCGCCGGGGCGCCGCTCTACCTGGTGATCGACCCGTTCCAGCAGCGGGTCAAGCTGCACAGCGAGCCGCGGGACAAGGGGTACGCCGGGGAGACGACGGTGTCGGCGGGCAAGACGCTCGCCATGCCGTCCCCGTGGGACTGCGTGCTGGACACCGGCCGACTGCTCGGCTCCTGACCCGCGCTCCCCGCTCCTGACCTGGGCTCCCCACTCCTGACCTGGGCCCCCACTACCGACCGCGGCTCCCCGCTACGCGCCGCGCGGGAAGTCCTTGCGCTTGATCTTGGCGCGACGGCCGTCGGGGTGGTGGAAGACGATGCCCTCGGCCAGGCTCCCCGGGGCGAAGCCACTGTCCAGCTTCGCCAGGTAGTCATGCAGCTCCGCGTAGCCGCGCGGCACGTCCTGGTAGACGGGCGCCTCAAGGTTGAACGGGACGCACCGGTGCTCGCTCAGCCCCAGCGGGTTGCCCTGGATGCGCGGGCCGAGCGCCTCGCACGAGTGCTCGCCGTCGGGCCAGCCGGAGACGTCGGTGTTGCCCGCCGCGTCGAGGATCCACTTGTCCTCGGCCGAGCCGTCGGCGGCGTCGACGTACCAGCCGTCGACGATCCCCTGCTGCTTCTGCGCCTTGCTCGGGTTGCGGCGCTTCTCCACCCGGACGACGTGGCCGGAGCGGACGGTGAGCCGGACATTGGTGCCGTCGAGCTTCTCCGTGCCGACCCCCTCGCCGTCGAAGACCCACGCGCACTCGGCGCGCGGGCGGTCGACCACCCGGAAACGGTCGTCACGCTCGAACAGCGTGGGGATCTTCTCCATGACCTGACGTCCCTTCCTGACGTGCCCGAGCAGTTCCTCGTGGGTGACGGCGCCACCGGCCAGGCCGCTCGCGAGCGCCCGTACGAGGTCGGCGACGGAGACCCCGGCGTCGACGGCGACGTGCTTGAGCGCCTTCTTCTCCTCGGGCGAGACCCAGGCGACCAGCCGGGACCAGCCCTCGGGCGGCGTCCACCGCGCCAGGCTCTGCGGGTCTTTGCGCGGCCGCCCCCGGCCTCTGCCCGTGTCCATGGCAGGATCGTACATCTGCTTGTGCCAGTTGGCATAACAGAAATTAGCGCGGGACGAAGCGTACGAACGGGATGCGCCGCCCGACCTCGCGGTAGTCCTCCGCGCTGCCGTCCACGGCGAACCCCATGATCTTGCAGAGCTGCCGCGCGGCGGCCGGGTGGCGCGGCGCGTAACGGGCCATGATCTCGGCGCCGTCGCCGGTCGGGACGAGGGTGGCGGTCACCGGGATCCGCCGGCCGGCGATCTGGATGACGACGTCCGGGGTGTGCATGACGTTCTGGTACCAGGCGGCGCGGGTGCCGAAGCCGGAGGCGGCCACGTAGCCGCCGTCACGCTCGATGACCTCGACGACGGCCTGGCGTGGTTTGCCGGAGACGCGGCCGACGTGGTTGAGCAGCATGATCCGCTTGCCGAGCAGGCCGCCCAGGCCCAGGCGGTACAGGTGGATCGGCAGGCGCCACAGCAGGCGGCTCAGGCCGGTGGGCGGGGCGGGCTTCTTGACGATCTCCATGTCGTTCACTCCTCCTTGATCAGGTCCGTTCCTCGTTCAGCAGGCTTGTCCTCGTCATTCGACAGGCTTGTCCTGGTCCAGCAGGCCGGCGAGTGCGGCCAGGGCTTCGTCCACGGGGAGGCCGGGGTCGAGCAGGTGGTGCAGCATCAGCCCGTCGACCAGCGCGACGACCAGCGTGGCCGCCCCGGCGCGCTGCCCGGCCGTCCAGGCCGGGTGCAGTGCGGCCAGCCTCGCGGCGGTCTCGGCGCGGGCCTCGTCCATCTGACGCCTGAGCACCTCCCCCAGGGCCGGGTCGCGCATCGCGCCCGCGATCAGCTCCACCGCCAGCCGTGTGGTCCGCTCGTCGCCGGTGGTCCGGGGCAGCAGGTCGCGCATCAGCGCCAGCGCCGCCCGCTCGTCCGCCGCCCCGAGCAGCACGCTCACCAGAGGGCTGATGACCAGTTCCCCGGCCCGGCGGGCGATCGCCACGTGCAGGCCGGGCAGGCCGCCGAAGTGGTAGTGGATCAGGCCGGGGTTGGCGCCCGCCCGCTCGGCGACCGCGCGGGTGGTGACGGCGGGCCAGCCGCCCTCGCACAGCAGCGCGATCCCGGCCTCGACCAGCCCCTCCCGGCGCCGCTCTCCGCGCGGCGAATTTGGTCGATCGGCCAAGTTAGTCACTCGGCCAAGTTAACACGGACAGGTCGCCCGCTCGACGGCGGGAGGTGGCGGGGCCGGGAGGCCGGGGTTCAGCGCGGCGGCTCGCCTTCCACGCCGGTCCAGGTCGCGGACAGGCACGGCAGGCGGGACGAGCGGTAGAGCACGACGACGAGGGTCACGACGGCCGCGAAGGAGGCGATGCATTCAGGAGCTTTGTGGCCAACGCACGGATCTGGGCGTGTTCGGCGGGACTCAGCGGGGCGGTCAAGGCGGCGATCTCCTGGCCCATCTCGGCGGTGCACCGGTCGGTGAGCTGCCGGCCGGCCGGCGTGAGGCTGACCAGGACGCCGCGGCCGTCGTGCGGCGAGGGCAGGCGCTGGACCAGGCCGCGTTTCTCGGCGCGGGCCACGAGGCCGGTCATGGAGGACTTGTCCAGGCCGAGGTGGCGGGCGAGTTCGAGCATGCCGGGGCGGCGGTCGCGCAGGATGCCGAGCAGGCGGACCTGGACGAGGGACAGGTCGTGGGCGGACGCGAGACGCGTCAGCGCGCCCTGGACCAGGAACGAGAGCTGGACCAGGGCGTCCACGGTGTTCAACGGCTCGGCCGACGCCGGGTCCGTGGGGGGCAGCGGCTCGGCGGGGTCCGCGTCCGGGGTGGGGTTCATGGTGGCGGCCTCCGCTTGACGTTAGTACGTGGCACAAACTACCGTCGAGGTAGTACGCGCCACAAACTATATCCCCAGGAGATCACCATGCACGCAGCCGTCGTCCACTCCTTCGACGCCCCACCCCGCTACGACACCATCGCCCCTCCCCGGCCCCAGGGGGACGACGAGGTCGTGGTGAACGTTCTGGCCGCCGGCCTGCACCCTCGCGTACGCTCCGCCGCGAACGGCACCCACTACACCTCCGACCGGTCCCTCCCCCTGGTCCCGGGCATCGACGCGGTCGGCCGCACCCCGCAGGGCGAGCTGCTCTACTTCGTCGCCCCGGACACCGGGCCCGGCACCATGGCCGAGCAGGCCGTCGTCGACCGCCGCCGCGCCCTCCCCCTGCCGCCGGGCACCGACCCGGTCGCCGTGGCCGCCGCGATGAACCCCGGCATGTCCTCCTGGATCGCCCTCCGCCGCCGCGTCACCCTCCAGCCCGGCGCCACCGTCCTGGTCCTGGGCGCGACCGGCAACGCCGGGCAGCTCGCCGTCCAGATCGCCAAGCACCTCGGCGCGGGCCGCGTCGTCGCCGCCGGCCGCGACCCCGAGCGCCTGGACATCCTGCCCGGCCTGGGCGCGGACGAGACCGTCTCCCTGTTGAAGGACCCCGACCGCCTCGGCCCGAGCGCCGCCGACGCGGACGTCGTCCTCGACTACCTGTGGGGCCCGGCCACCGAACATGCCATCACCGCCCTGCTCACCGCCCGCCCCGAGCGTTCCAAGCCGCTGGCCTGGATCCAGATCGGCTCGATGGCCGGGGCGGACATCACGCTGCCCTCGTACGTGCTGCGCGCGGCGAACCTGCAGATCATGGGCAGCGGCCAGGGCTCCGTCACCACCGCCGGGATCATCGCCGAGCTGCCCTCGCTCGCCGCCGAGATCGCCTCCGGAGCCCTGGCCGTGAACCCCCTCGCGCTCCCCCTCTCCCAGGTCGAGCAGGCGTGGACCACCCCGGCGGCACCCGGCCGGCGCGTCGTGCTCACCCCCGCGACCTGACCCGGCGAACGCCACAGCCCGCTCCCTCTGTCGGCGGATCGCTCTTGACCTGGAGTGAACTCAAGCTCCTAGCGTCGATCCCACGACGGAACGCGGACCGAAGACGATCGAGGAGGCCGTCCGATGAACACCGTGGAGCTTGGCCGCACCGGCGAGCAGATCAGCCGGCTCGCCCTGGGATGCATGATCATGGGCACCGTCACCCCGGAGGACGAGGCCGTCACGATCCTGGACCGGTACGCCGAGGCCGGCGGCACCTTCCTGGACACCGCCGACTGCTACTGCTGGTGGGAGCGGCGGGGCAGCCACGGCGGCCACAGCGAGGAACTGCTCGGCCGCTGGCTGGCCCGGACCGGCCGGCGCGACGAGGTGTTCCTGGCCACCAAGGGCAGCGGCGTGATCCGCGACCTGGACGCGGTCTGGATCGACGGCCGCCCTGACTGGACGGCCGCGTACCGGAACTTCGCCGGCGCGGGCGCCGCCACCCTGCGCGACGCGATCGACGGCAGCCTGCGCCGGCTCGGCACCGACCACGTCGACCTGTACTACGTGCACGTCGACGACCGCGCCACACCTCTGGAGGAGACGCTGGAGGCGCTGGCCGGCATCGTCCGGTCCGGCAAGGCCCGCTACATCGGCTGGTCCAACGTACGGACGTGGCGGCTGGAGCGCATCCGCCGGCTCTGCGCCCAGAACGGCTGGCCAGCGCCGGTCGCGCTCCAGCAGCAGCACTCGTACCTGCGCCGCCGCGCCGGGGTCCGGCACACGTCCATCGTGGACGACGAGCAGCTCGACTACCTGGAGGAGCACGACGACCTGACCCTCGTGGCGTACTCCCCCATCCTCAAGGGCATCTACGACAGCCCGGACAAGCGCCGCAACCACGGCATCATGGACCCGTACCATGGCCCCGACGCCGACGCCCGCCTCGCCGCGGTGACCGAGGTGGCGGCCGAGGCCGGCGCCGCCCCGAACGCGGTGGTCCTCGCGTGGCTGATGCACCAGACCTCGCCCAGGGTCGTCCCGCTCATCGGGCCACGCACGCTCCAGCAGTACGAGGCGGCTCAGGCGGCGCTCGACATCAAGCTCACCGACGAGCAGCTCACCCGCCTCGACACCGCCGGCGCCTGACCGGCTCCACCGTCGTCAGCACAGCACCCGCACCTCCCTCCGATTACTCTCTGTGCTCAAACAGGTGACATTAGTGATACCCGACTGGTGGGACAGGCGAGACAGGGGATACCGCAGGGAGCGGCCCGGCAAGCGGGCCCTCCCCCCGAGGAGCACATGACGTGTTCGTTTCCCTCAAGCCCCGCCTCGCCCACCTCGCCTCCGTCGCCTCCGTCGCCGCGGTGGCGACCGCGAGCCTGCTCGGCGCCGCACTCCCCGCACAGGCCGCCACCGGCCAGGTGGTCATCTTCGAGGTCGAGGCCACTCCGCTGACGGTCTACACCGACCCCACCGGTTGCAAGAAGCTACCCCTGGGCGCTCACGTCCTTAACAACCAGACCGACCGGCCTGTCCGCATCTATGGCGACCCGTTGTGCCTGGGCCCCTTCATGACGGTCCAGCCTGGTTACGGCTCCCACGTCCAGGCGGGAAGCGGAAGCTTCTCCGTCACCTGAGTCCCTGACCGCCCCGCGTGACCATACTGCCCCGGCCCGGGACCTCCCGGCCGGGGCAGTGTCCTGCCGCAGTTCAGGCCCTTCCTCCACATTCATGGGCAGCTCGACACCGTGAAATACGTCACTTGAACGTCGTTCAGGTTGAACGGTGTTCAAGTCTGCTACCACACTCCACTCATGCAGTTGAAGCGTGCGGACGTGGTGACCGGGGCCCTGGCTCTGCTCGACAGCGACGGTCTCGACGGGCTGACCATGCGCAAGCTCGGCGCGCGGCTCGGGGTACAGGCCGGCGGCATCTACTGGCACTTCAAGAACAAAGAGGCGCTGCTCGGCGCCATGGCCGACCGGATCGTCGGGGAGATCACCGAGACACCGCTCGCCTCCGGCCCGTGGGACGCCCAGTTGGCGGAGATCGCCCACCGGATGCGGCGGGCCCTGCTCGCCCATCGTGACGGCGCCCAGGTGGTCGCCGGGACGTACGTCGTGGAGCCGAACACCGTGCGCGGCGGCGAGCAGGTACGGCTTGGAGCTGTTTCTCGACGGGGTACGGCTGCGGCTCTCGGCGGCCCAGGCGTGAGCAGGGCGGCGGGGGCGTGATTCCGAAGGTCAGGCGGTTCAAGCGGCGGCGCATGATTCCGCTGGAGGTTCGCGCCAACGTGCGGGTGAGCCCGTCGTTCAGCCGGCTCACGCTCGGCGGTGCGACCCTCGCCGGGTACAGCAGCCCCGGGCGCGACCACACCGTACGACTGTTCTTCCCGCGTACGCGCCAGGCCGGGCTGTGGCTGCCGAGCCTGCGGAACGACGCCTGGATGGCCGAGACGCTGCTGCAGCCCGTCTCCCGGCGCCCATGGGTGCGCAACTACACCGTGCGCGAGCACCGGCCCGACAAGCAGGAACTGGACATCGAGTTCGCCCTGCACGGCGACCAGGGGCCCGCCTCCGCCTGGGCCGCCCGTGCCCGTCCCGGCGACCCGGCCGGCATCTTCGACGAGGGCTACAGCTACCTGCCGCCCGACGGCGCCGACCGGCAACTGCTGGTGGCGGACGAGAGCGCGCTGCCCGCTGTTCTGGCCATTCTGTCGGCTGCTCCGGCCGCCCTCACCGGGAACGTCTTCCTGGAAGTCCCGCGGACCGCCGACATCCGTCCCGGAATCACCTGCCCGGCGGGCGTAGAGGTGAAATGGCTGCCCCGTGACGGCGCCGGCACGATTCCCGGCGAACTCGCCCTCGAAGCCGTCCGGAACACCCCCGACCTCGGGGCGCCCTCCTACGCCTGGGTCGCCGGTGAGGCGAAACTCGCCACCGGCGTGCGCCGCCATCTGGTCAGCGAACGACGCGTCGAGAAAAAGGACATCGCCTTCATCGGCTATTGGCGGCACGGCCGCTCCAGCCCCGGCTGACCGACAGGAGAAGACATGACGAGGACGATCGGCACGGCCGCCGAACTACGCGAACACGTGAAACCGCCGCCACGCGTCATCGCGGAGAAAGGCATCGACCACATCGACGCCGAATCGGGCCGCTTCATCGAGCTGAGCCCGTTCTTCCTGCTGGCGACCTCGGCGGAGGACGGGACCTGCGACGTCTCACCTCGCGGCGATCCACCGGGAAGCGTCATGGTGCTCGACGATCGCACCCTGGCGTTCGCCGACCGGAAAGGCAACCGCCGCCTGGACAGCCTGGAGAACATTCTCCAGCGCCCGCACGTCGGGATGCTGTTCCTGGTGCCGGGCATGGGGGAAACCGTGCGGGTCAACGGCCGCGCCCGGATAGTCGCCGAGGCGCCTTACCTGGAGAGAATGGCCATGCGGGGCGTGACTCCCCGGCTGGCGGTGGAGGTGCGGGTCGAGGAGTTGTTCCTGCATTGCAGCCGGGCCTTTGTCCGCTCGTCGCTGTGGGACACGAGCACGTGGCCGGAGCGTGGAGAGGTGCCCAGTGCGGGGAGAATCGCGCGCAGCCAGTCGGGGCTGAGGCTTCCGACGGCGATGTTCGACGCTGTTCTCAATCGCGCGGGCCGCGATCCGTACTGACGCCGTCCTTCAGTCATGGGGGCATCTGTGGTTTCTTGGCGCCCGTTGATCACTGCGTCAGTGAAGCGCGGAACAAGCGACTCCCATGGGTTTTCACTGGGCGCTCCGCCTTAGGTCCGTCACCCGGGCAGAGTCGGCCAAGGGGTGGCTCGCGCACCATTCGCCGTGCGATTCTCGAGATTCGAGGGAGGTGGCGACAGCCGCATTCCTGATCAGGTACGACTCGTCGAGTTCGTAAGTTGCCAGCGTCCCGTTTTCCAGAGAGGCGACCACCCGCTGCGGAGGAGCTTGGGGGCGTGTGCCGGCCAACTCTTGTCTGTAGCCGCGGCCCTTCGCACAGACCTCGATGATCGTACGGGCGCTCAACGCCGCCGCGGCGGCTTGTGCCCATCGGCGCCGGTCGAGAAGTGCCCCTTGGTGGTCCAGCTTGGGTACGCCCTGCTCGTCCGTTTCTCGAATCTGATCGTCGATGATGGTGAACGTCTGGTCGCCGATGATCTCGACGCTTGTCTTCCTGTGCTCGCCGTTCGGGAGGTGGAGCGCGTCGATAATAAGAGCGGTCAAGATTCTGGTGGCGAGATCCGGATGCTGGTGATCGACTCCGAAATACATGGCCGGCCGTTGACGAACAGCCTCGTCCCGGCTCAGCACGGTGATGTCCGCGGCGGAGTAAGGCTGTCGCTCCAATGGATTCGCCGCCTCCGGTGGCTGTGGACGTTTCCTGTAGGTGGGAGTGCTGCCGAAGTTCGGGCTGAGGGCGTTGGTCAACGCAGGTGAGGGTGTTGGCCGAGGTGGACGGTCAAGGCTCGGGGAGCGCGAGGGGCCGGGAGGCCTCTCGCTGGGGTTTGGGGCGGCGCCCGAATGAGGCTGCCTGAGCGGTGGCGAAGACCTTGCTTGTGGGGGGTGAGAGGCTGCCTGAGTGGAGCGGGTGGGAGGAAGGGCAGGGGAGGCCCTTCGGTGGAGGGCCTCCGGTGACGCAGGTCAGCTGATCTTGTGGACCCAGTTGTGGGGGTCGGGGCGGGAGCCGTACTGGATGCCGACCAGTTCCTCCCGGATCCGCATCGTGACCTCGCCGGACTCACCGTCGCCCACCGTCCAGGCGCGGTCGGTGCCCTTGACCGAGCCCACCGGGGTGACGACGGCGGCCGTACCGCAGGCGAAGACCTCCGTGAGTTCGCCGGACTCGCAGCCCGCCTGCCACTCCTCCGTCGAGATGAGCCTTTCCTCGGTCTCCAGGCCGAGGTCGGCGGCGAGGGTGAGGATGGAGTCGCGGGTGATGCCGGGCAGCAGGGTGCCGGTGAGGGCGGGGGTGACGAGCTTGTTGCCGAACACGAAGAAGAGGTTCATGCCGCCCATCTCCTCCACGTACCGGTGCTCGTGGGCGTCGAGCCAGACGACCTGGTCGCAGCCGTTCTCGACGGCCTGGCGCTGGGCGACGAAGGCGGCGGCGTAGTTGCCGCCGCACTTGGCGAAGCCGGTGCCGCCGGGCGCCGCGCGGGTGTACTCGGTGGAGAGCCAGACGGAGACGGGCTTGACGCCGCCGGTGAAGTACGAGGCGGACGGCGAGGCGATGACCATGTACTTGTACGAACGCGACGGGTAGTTGACGCCGAGGCCGACCTGGGTGGCGATGATGAAGGGGCGCAGGTAGAGGCTGTGTCCCTCGGCGGTGGGCACCCAGTCCCTGTCCTGCTGGACGAGGACTTCGAGCGACTCGACGAACACGTCCTCGGGCAGGGACGGCATGGCCATGCGGGCGGCCGAGTTGTTGAAGCGGGCGGCGTTCGCGTACGGGCGGAAGGCGACGATGGAGCCGTTGGCCTGCCGGTAGGCCTTGAGCCCCTCGAACAGTTCCTGCGCGTAGTGGAACACCGCGGTGGCGGGGTCGAGCGAGAGCGGCCCGTACGGCTGGAGCTTGGCGTCGTGCCAGCCTTCGCCCTCGGTGTAGTCGATCGTGACCATGTGGTCGGTGAAGACCTGCCCGAACCCGGGGCTCGCCAGTACCTGCTCGCGCTCGGCCGCGGTGCGAGCGTGGTCGGAGTGCTGCACGTCGAAGCTGAGCTTCTGAGCGATGGTCATGACGGAGGTCCTCTTCTCTGCGATTCTGAACAGTCCTGCGCTGGGCAGCCTGTACTTCCTATTGTCTCGTCATTTGGGATTAGTTGTGGCCAACGGGGGGCTATGTCCGTTTAACGCAAAAAAGCGCCTGACGGTCCGGGTGTGGACCGCCAGGCGCTGAGGGATCTAGGCGGCCCTAGCCCGATACTCGCGCGGTGATGTCGTCGCCGATCTCGTGGGTCGTGCGACCGGACCAGCCGGCCAGGCGCTCCACGATGTCCTCGGCGACGGCCTGCTCGACCTTGGCCGCCTCGGCGGACAGGCCCAGGTGGTCGAGGAGCATGGCGACCGAGAGGATCGTCGCGGTCGGGTCGGCCTTGCCCTGGCCCGCGATGTCGGGGGCGCTGCCGTGCACCGGCTCGAACATGCTCGGCGAGGTGCGCTCGGGGTTGATGTTGCCGCTGGCGGCCAGGCCGATGCCGCCCGCGATCGCCGCGCCGAGGTCGGTGATGATGTCGCCGAACAGGTTGTCGGTGACGATCACGTCGAACCGCTCGGGCTGCGACACGAAGAACATCGAGGCCGCGTCGATGTGGCTGTAGTCGGTGGTGACCTCGGGGTATTCCTCGGCCACCCGGTTGACGGTGCGCTGCCACAGGTCACCGGCGTAGGTCAGCACGTTCGTCTTGTGGACGAGCGTGAGCTTCTTGCGCGGTCGCGCCTGGGCCTTCTCGAACGCGTAGCGGACCACGCGCTCGACGCCGTGGGCGGTGTTGAGGGACTCCTGGGTGGCGATCTCGTGCGGGGTGCCGCGGCGCATGACGCCGCCGGTGCCGGCGTAGAGGCCCTCGGTGCCCTCGCGGACGACGATCATGTCGATGTCCTCGGTTGGCGTGTCGGCCAGCGGCGTCTCGACGCCGGGGAACAGCTTGACCGGGCGCAGGTTGACGTAGTGGTCGAACTCGAAGCGCAGGCGCAGCAGCAGGTCGCGCTCCAGGACGCCGGGCGGCACGCTGGGGTCGCCGACCGCGCCGAGCAGGATCGCGTCGTAGCCGCGCAGCTCCTCCAGCACGGCGTCGGGCAGCGTCTCGCCGGTGCGGTGGTAGCGGGCGGCGCCCAGGTCGTAGTGGGTGGGCTCGATCTTGGTGCCGACCGCTTCCAGCACCTTCAGGCCCTCGGCCACGACCTCCGAACCGATGCCGTCCCCAGGGATGACCGCGAGGCGAATGTTGCGCTGCTCCATGGGGGTACCCTACCGCCTCGTCTCGACTGCCGAACACGGCGTCTCACATGTCGGACCATTTTGGTAAACTTCAAGTCTTTTGTACGGCAAGCGTGGGGCATCCGCCACCCGCCGACCAGGGCTCACCCGCGACGGGCGTCGAAGATCACGTCCCAGGCCCTGGTCTTGGCGTGGGCCACGGCCCCCAGCAGCACCCCGCTGTCCCCCAGCGCCCCCGCCACCACCGTCGGGCGCAGCGGCCCCAGCTCGGCGATCCGGTCCTCGATGGCCCTGCCCAGCAGGTCGAGGTTCCGGCCCACCCCGCCGCTCAGCACGATGATCTCCGGATCCAGCACGGCGGCCACCGCCACCAGCAGCCCGCCGATGCGCCGCCCCTCGGCCTCCACCACCGATCGGGCCACCGGGTTGCCCGTCGCGGCGGCCTCGAACACCTGCTTGGCCGTCTCCAGCTCCAGCCCGGCCGCCCGCGCCGCCCGTACGACACCCGGGGCGGAGGCGACCGTCTCCGTCGCGCCGTGGGCGCGGGCGTCGCCCGACGGGGTGGGGTCCTCCACCGCGGGCAGGTAGGAGACCTCGCCGGCCGCTCCCCTGGCGCCCACGTACAGGTCGCCGTTGACGACGATGCCCATGCCGACGCCGGTGCCGATCGAGACCAGGGCGAAGTTGGACTTGCCGCGGCCCTCCCCGTACGCGTGCTCGCCCACCGCCGCGAGGTTGATGTCGTTCTCGATGACCAGGTCCACGTCCAGGGCGGCACGCAGGCGGGAGGCGAGGTCGGGCGGGCCGGGGAGGTTGGGGGCGAGGTCGAGGCGGCCGCGGGTGGGGTCGTAGACGCCGGGCGAGCCGACGACCGCGCACGTGATCGCGGACCAGTCGATCTCGGCCTCCCGGGCGGCGGCCCGGCACAGCTCGCCGACCAGGGCGGCCAGCTCGGCGGAGTCGCGGGCGGTGTTGCGCCCGTCGGTGCGCCCGGCGAACGTGCCGCGCAGGTCGGCCACGGCGACGCGGATCCAGTCGCGCCCGATGTCGATGCCGGCCACGTGGGCCGAGGCGGCGTTCATGTCGTACAGCGACGTGACCGGGCCCGGCCGGCCGGACACCTCGCCGACCAGGTGGACCAGGCCGTCCTCCTCCAGGCCGGCCAGCGCCGCCGAGACGGTCGGCTTCGACAGACCGGTGATCTTGGCCAGGTCGGCCCGCGACGACGGGCCGCGCGCGTGGAGCTGGTCGAGCAGCCTGCGCTCGTTCAGCACCCGTAGCAGCCGCGGATTACCCAGCTCACCCCGCATCTCCACGCGAGAGACTCTAGCCAACAACCCTGATAGTAAATTACCTTTCTTACCAAAAGGCCACCCTGAGGGGCGCGCCCCTCAGCCGAAAGGGACGATGTGCGATGGGCCGAGCATGGCGACTGATCCCTGCCGCGGCGCTGTTACTGGCCGCCGCCTGCGGAAACAGCACGGGCACGACCGCGAGCCCGGACACCACCGCCCAGCGGCAGGAGGGTAAGACGATCGCCCTCTTCCTGCCCGAGTCGAAGACGACACGCTACGAGGCGTTCGACCGCCCGCTGTTCGAGGCGAAGGTGAAGTCGCTCTGCGCCGACTGCAAGATCCTCTACAGCAACGCCGAGCAGGACGCCGCCAAGCAGCAGCAACAGGTCGAGGCCGCGCTCACCCAGGGCGCGAACGTCCTCGTGCTCGA
The DNA here is from genome assembly GCF_019396405.1 of Nonomuraea rhizosphaerae. Taxonomy (GTDB): domain Bacteria; phylum Actinomycetota; class Actinomycetes; order Streptosporangiales; family Streptosporangiaceae; genus Nonomuraea; species Nonomuraea rhizosphaerae. The sequence continues at coordinate 24,413 of NZ_JAHKRL010000462.1, forward strand.
CGCCGTAGACGCCAACGCCGTCGCGCCGCTGGTCAACCAGGCCAAGCAGAAGAAGATCCCGGTGATCGCCTACGACCGGCTGATCTCCGGCATCGACTACGCGTACTACGTCTCGTTCAACAACGTACGGGTGGGCGAGATGCAGGGGCAGGCGCTGCTCGACGCCATGAACGCCAAGGGCAGCACCGCCAAGGGCCAGATCGTAGAGATCCACGGCTCGCCCACCGACCCCAGCTCGGCCGACTACAAGAAGGGCGCCAAGAGCGTGCTGGACGGGAAGGTGAAGGTCGGCAGGGAGTTCGACACGCCCGACTGGAGCCCCGACAAGGCCCAGCAGCAGATGGAGCAGGCGATCACCGCCATCGGCAAGGACAACATCGTGGGCGTGCTGTCGGCCAACGACGGCATGGCGGGCGGCGCGATCGCGGCCATGAAGCGGGCCGGCTACAAGGAGCTGCCGCCGATCACCGGCCAGGACGCCGAGCTGGCCGCCGTCCAGCGCATCCTCACCGGCGAGCAGTACATGACCATATATCTGGACATCAGGGCTGAGGCCGAGAAGTCCGCCGAGCTGGCCGTGGCCCTGTCCAAGGGCGAGCAGCCTCCCGCGACCAGCAAGGTCAACAACGGCACGGTGGACATCCCGGCCTTCCTCCTCGACCCCATCCCGGTCACCGCCGACAAGGTCAAGGACACGATCGTGAAGGACAAGTTCTACACGGCCGACCAGATCTGCGCCGGCGAGGTCAAGGCCGCCTGCGCGAAGGCGGGCATCCAGTAGATGCTCTCCGCGACAGGCATCTCCAAGCGCTACGGCGCGGTCCAGGCGCTCGACGGCGCGAGCCTCACCCTGCGCGCCGGTGAGGTGACCGCCCTCATGGGCGACAACGGCGCCGGCAAGTCCACGCTGGTCAAGGCCATCTCGGGGGTGGTCGTCCCGGACGAGGGGGCGATCACGATCGACGGCGCGAACGTCAGGATCGGCACCCCGCACGACGCGCAGGCGCTCGGCGTCTCCACCGTCTACCAGGACCTCGCGCTCTGCGAGAACCTGGACGTCGTCGCCAACCTGTTCCTCGGCACGGAACGCCGCCGCGCGACCGTGCTGCGCCACATCGTGATGGAGCGCGCCACCCGCGACCTGCTCGAACAGCTCGACGTCCGCATCAGGGACATCCGCGTGCCGGTCGCCATGCTGTCCGGCGGCCAGCGCCAGTCCGTGGCCATCGCCAGGGCGCTGATCGGCGAGCCGCGCCTGGTCATCCTGGACGAGCCCACGGCCGCGCTGGGCGTGGAGCAGACGGCCCAGGTGCTGGCGCTGATCGGGCGGCTGCGCGAACGCGGGCTGGCCGTCCTGGTCATCTCGCACAACCTGGCCGACGTACGGAAGGTGAGCGACCGCGTGGTGGTGCTGCGGCTGGGGCGCAACGCGGGCGAGTTCGACACCGCCGCGACCGCCCAGGAGGAGATCGTGGCCGCGATCACGGGGGCGGCACGGTGACCGGCACGCTGGCGCGCAAGCCGTACACGCCGAAGGTCGCCGTCGAACGGCTGCGGCAGGGGGACGTCGGCGCGTGGCCGGTCGTCGGCGGGCTGGTGGCGATCGCGATCGTCTTCAGCGCGCTCAACGACCGCTTCCTCGCCCCCGAGAACCTCACGAACCTGGCCCTGCAGATGGCCGCGACCGGCACGATCTCGCTGGGCATCATCATGGTGCTGCTGCTCGGCGAGATCGACCTGTCGGCGGGCTCGGTCAGCGGCCTCTGCGCGACGATCATGACGATCGTCCACGTCAAACAGGGCTGGAGCCCGCCGGCCGCCATCCTGCTCGCCCTCGCCGCCGGGGCGGGGATCGGGCTGGTGCACGGGGTGATGTTCACCAAGCTGCGCATGCCGTCGTTCGTGGTCACGCTGGCCGGGCTGATGGGCTGGCTCGGGCTGCTGCTGTACCTGCTGCGGCAGGGCGGGACGATCAACCTGCCGTTCACCGGGTTCATCTCGGGGCTGAGCGACACCTGGCTGCCGCCGTGGCTGTCGTGGGCGCTGGTGGCGGCCCTGGTGCTGGTCCCGGGCGGGGCGGCGGTGTTCACCAGGCGGCTCAGGCTGGCCGCCGGGCTGCCCGTCACTCCCCTGTGGTGGCTGCTGACCAGGATCGCCGGGCTGGCCGTGCTGCTGGTCGCCGGCGTGCTGGTCATGTCGGCCGACCGGGGCGTGCCGCTGCTGCTGATCATCTTCGGCGCGCTGGTCGTGGCGTTCGACCTCGTGCTGAGGCACACCACGTTCGGCCGGCACGTGTACGCCGTCGGCGGCAACGCCGAGGCCGCGCGGCGGGCCGGGATCAACGTGACGCGGATCAGGATCCTGGCGTTCACGCTGGCCTCCACGCTGGCGGCGGCCGGCGGCATCCTGGCGGCCAGCCGACTGTCGGCGGTCAACCAGCAGTCGGGCGGCAGCGACATCCTGCTCATGGCCATCGCGGCGGCCGTCATCGGCGGCACGTCGCTGTTCGGCGGGCGCGGGCGCGCCTACGACGCGCTGCTCGGGGTGCTGGTCATCCAGTCGATCACCAGCGGGATGTACCTGCTCAGCGTGGACTCCTCCGTACGGTTCATGGTGACGGCGGCGGTGCTGGCCCTGGCCGTGGCGATCGACTCGCTGGCCCGCAGGGGCGCCCCCCGGTGAGCCGGGTCCTGGGGATCGACGTGGGCGGGACGAAGGTCGCCGTCGGCGTGTCGGTGGCCGACGGCCCCGAGATCGCCGAGCGGGTCCGGCTCGACAGCGGCGCGGGCGCGCTGGAGCGGGCGCTGGCCGCGGCGCGCGGGCTGGACGGCTCGCCGGCCGCGGTCGGGTTCTCGACCTGCGGCGTCGTCCGCGACGGGCGGGTGCGCCTGGCCCCGAACGTGCCCGGCTGGGAGGGCCTGGAGCTGCCCCGGCTGCTGCGGGAGGAGTACGGGGCCGTCCCGGTGGCCATCGACAACGACGTGAAGGCCGCGGCGGCGGCCGAGCTGCGATGGGGCGCGCTGCGCGGCGTCTCGACCGGGGTGTACCTGAACCTGGGCACCGGGCTGGCGGCGGCGCTGGTGGTGGGCGGCCAGGTGGTGTCGGGGGCGCACGGGGCGGCCGGTGAGATCGGCTACGCGCAGACCGTGCCGGGCGAGCCCGCCTTCGCCGACGGGCACGTGCCGCTGGAGGAGCGGGTCTCGGGCGCGGCGCTCGCCGCGCGCGGGACGGCTCTGCTCGGCCGCCCGACGACGGCGGCCGAACTGCTCGCCCACCACGGCCGCGGCGACGGCGGCGCACGAGACGCGTCACCGGGCGACGCCGGCGGCAGGGCGGGCCTGCGGGGCGACGCCGACGGCGCGGCGGGCCTCGTGGACGAGGTGATCGGGCTGCTGGCGATGAGCGCGGCGAACCTGTGCGTGACGCTCGACCCCGAACGCCTGGTGGTCGGCGGCGGCATGATGGGCGCGGCCGGCCTGATCATGCCGCGGCTGGCCGCGGAGCTGCGCAGGGCCGTGCCGTTCCCGCCCGAGGTGCGCCCGGCGAGGTTCGCCGACGACGCGCCGCTGCTGGGAGCGCTGGCCCTGGCCCACGCCGCCGCACAGGCGTCCCGGGACGCCTAGCGGTCGGAGTTCTGGGGGGCGCCGCCGTTGTCCCTGCGGTCCAGGGCGGTCTGCAGGGCCTCGGCGGCCTCGTCCTCGGTGTCCTCGGCGCCGTTCCAGGCATACATGTCGTACATGTGTCTCATCTCATTTCGCGGGGCGTCGTGCGGTGAAGCCGGATCCCGGTCACGGATCCGACCGGGCCTGATCTCGAAGGTCCGGATCGCGGACCGGACGAAGGGACTTGACGGTCGACACGAACGCCGCTCACCGCGACGGGTCGTCGACCTGCCCTAACAGGCCCCGCCGCGGCAGGTAATAAGTACGAGAACCTGGCGCATTGGGTAAACGATAACCCGACTGTCTCGTTGGATGTCCTAGTATCTCGCATGCTGAGACAGAAAAACGGCTGCCGCGGGACGGATCCAGCGGCAGCCGTACGGGGAGACGCCTAGTCCTCCAGGTCGACCGAGCGCCCGC
>NZ_JAHKRL010000463.1 GCF_019396405.1 Nonomuraea rhizosphaerae
GCCTCGTCGGCCGCGGCGGTCGTGGCCGCCATGTCGCCGATGCCGAGACCGACCTCGTCCCACGTGCCCGCCATCAGCCCGTACGCCTCGATCGCCGTGGCGACGGCCTGCTCGTACTCCTCCAGGAACGAGCCCGTGAGGTCGTCATCCCCCCACGACGGCTGCCGCAGCAGGGCGTGGACCGGTTCCAGCGCGCCGGCGTAGCCCTCGGCGTGCTGCCGGGTCGCTTCGGCGTCGGTGAGCATGGCGGAGGTATCTGCATACACGCGTCGAACCATAGCCAGCCAGAAATGAATGGGCGGACGCTTACATATTCCTGGAAATGCATTGATGGCGGCCTGACCTTTTTGGTTAGCCTTGGCCGGTGCCGATGAAACGGTGAAGGAGTGAAATGCTGTCCGAGTCGTCCGCGTGGCGGGATGTCGAGAACGCCGACCGTGCCGTGGCCCAGGCCGAGGAGGCGGTGCGCCGCGTCAACGAGGCGCAGGGCAGGATCGCGCAGCTGACGGGCGAAGGGACCAGCAAGGACTCACTGATCCATGCGGTCACCGACGCCGAGGGCGGCCTCGTCGAGATCACCCTCGACCCGCGTGCCATGAGACTGGACAGCAAGGGCATCGCGCAGGGCGTGACCACTGCGGTCAAGCGCGCCCAGGCCCACGCCAGGAAGCAGGTTCAGCAGCTCGTCTCCGAGGCGCTCAAGGACATGGATCCGCTGGACGCGACGTTCGTCGACGACCGCGTCGCCCAGGTCGCGCAGGACCTGAACCGCCTCAGCCGCGCCACCACCGGAAAAGCCTGACGATCACCACACTCCTGCACAACCTGCGTGAATTTATCGACCTCTCGTGCTTAATTAGCCCGCATTTCTTCCGCCGTGCAGGATGACACCACCGGCGAGAAGCGCGGAAGGGGAGCACGCGTGGCGACACAACGGCAGCAAGGCCAGTTGCGTGGCTTGAAGGTGGTGGAGTTCGCCCACCTGGCCGCCGGCCCGCCGGCCAGCTCCGTGCTGGCCGGCCAGGGCGCGGACGCCGTACACGTCGAGCCGCCCGGTCAGGGGGACGCCACGCGCGATGGAGCCGACCCGGAGCGGGGTGCCGCCGTGGTTCAAGGTGGCGGGGCGGAACAAGCGATCGGCCACCCTGGACCTGCACGCCGAGGACGGCCGGGAGGCGGTGCACCGGATCAACCCCGAGGCGGTGCTGCTGCAGATCTCCGGGTTCGGGGCGACCTCGTCGCAGCGGGACGCGCCGGTTCGGCAAGGGGGAGGCCAGGAGCGGTGTGGTGCACCTGACGGGGTTCCCGGACGGGCCGCCGGTGCACACCAGGTTCTCCCATGGGGACGCGGTGACCGGGCCGATGGGTGCGTACGCGGTGCCGGCCGCCTCCCGGACTTCCACCAGGCGCCCTGTACGGCCCAACACGGGGTTCGCCGTGGCTGTGGTGGGGGCGGTCGGTGGTGCGGCCGGTGGCCGCCTGCAGCGCTTCGGCCACCTGGACGGCGGCCAGGTCGCAGCGCTGCAGCACCTGCTCGACCGCGGCCGCCCGGCACAGCCGTACGGCGACATGGCGCAGGTGTGAGGGCGGCGGGCCGGCCAGCACATCCGGCCGGGCGCTCAGCAGCGCCGCCAGTTCGTCCGGCTTCAGCTCGTGCAGGAAGGTCAGCAGCGAGCTCAGCAGCAGCGGCTTCGACACAGATCCTCATCCTGCCACCGCCGCCTGGTGCGGGACGAATCATCCGATTCCCGCAGCTCCCGTAGCTGTGATGGCGAGGTGGCGGTCCCGGAGGCTGTGGCCGGCCCGTTCGCTGGAGCCCGGTGCCCCCAACGGATATACCCTGACCTCCAAGGACGCGGCCGCCGTGCGTGACCCCGCCCTGGCCGCGTCCGCCTGCTCCGAAACCGTGCCCGCCGTGCCCGCCGTACCGCCCGATCCTGCCACCCTGCCCGCCCTCACCGGCGCCCGCCCGGTCGGCACCACTTCTTGCCAGCGCTGATGAAGGTAGGGCTTGAAGTCGTCGACGGCGCTGGGCTTGTTGGTCCATCGGCCCCACAACAGTTCCTCGGGTGAGGCGGTGTGCGCGTAACGGATCACGGTGCGGTCGCCCATCCGGAGCGGGCGGGCGATGGCTCGCAGGCTGTGCCTGACGGCTTTCAGTTCGTGGATTCGGGCGTGTTTGGCGCGGGTGCGCTCGGCGAACCGTGTCGAGCCCTGGCGGGCGGTGGATGGAACAGCACGTTCTGTCACCACAGGAATCTTGGCAGAGCCCAGAGCCTCTGGAGTGATACCCCTCAGGCCAGAGCCGCTATGTAGATAGTCCCGCGTTGACGGGCCTTCGATCATGTGGCTGCTTCGTTTTGCTTTCTCGGCGCTTGTGCTTGCTCGGTGTAGTGAGCGAGGTTGGCCCGGGCGCGGACCGTGTCGGGATGCTCGTCGCCAAGCACGTTCGCGAATATCGGTAGCAGGATGGTGAGCTGATCGCGGGCGGCGGCCGGATCGCCTGCTTGGCCCGTCCACAGGGCGAGTTCGTGCCAGGTGATCAAGGTGTCGGGGTGCTCAGCTCCTCGGACCCGTTCGTCTGCGGGCAGCAGGGCGGCGAACTGGTCGCGGGCCGCGGCGGCATCTCCCGCCTCACCGGTCCACCGGGCGAGGTTGTGCCGGGTGGTCAGGGTATCGGCATGCTCAAGGCCCAGGACGCGCTCGTGGATGGGGAGAAGGGCAGCGAGCTGGTCACGGGCTGCGGCGGCATCGCCGGCCTTGCCTGTCCATAGGGCGAGTTCGTGGCGGGTGATCAAGGTGTCGGGGTGCTCAGCTCCTCGGACGCGCTCCTCTGCGGGCAGCAGGGCGGCAAGCTGGTTGCGGGCAGCGGCAGGATCTCCGGCCTCGCCGGTCCAGGAAGCCACGTTGGCGCGTGTGTCCAGGGTGTTGGGGTGCTCGGCGCCCAGGACGCGTTCGCGTACGGGCAGCAGGGCCGTGTACTGGTCGCGGGCGGCGGTGGCATCTCCCGCATCTCCGATCCAGAAGGCCAGGTTGGCTCGGGTGGCCAGGTTGGCGGGATGCTCGGCGCCCAGAACACGTTCGCGCACGGGCAGCAGGGCAGCGAGCTGGTCGCGGGCGGCGGCGGTCTCGCCTGTCTCGCCTCGCCAGTGGGCAAGGTGGTGCAAGGTGGCCAGGGTGGCGGGATGCTCGGCGCCCAGGACGCGCTCGCGTACGGGCAGGAGCGCGGCGAGCTGGTCGCAGGCGGCGGCTGGATCGCCTGCCTGTCCTGTCCACCGGGCAAGGTTGTGCCGGGTGGACAGCGTATCGGGATGCTCGGCGCCCAGCACCCGCTCACGCACGGGCAGGAGCGCGGCGAACCGGTCGCGGGCACCGGCCGGATCGCCTGCTTCCCCCATCCAGCGAGCCAGGTCGGCGCGCACGGTCAGGCTGTCGGGATGTTCGGCGCCCAGCACGCGCTCCTGGATCGGCACCAGGGTGGCAAGCTGGTCGCGGGCGGCGGCTGCGTTTCCGGTCAGTCCGGTGTAGTGGGCGAGGTTGTGCCGGGCGGTCAGGACGTGCGGGTGCTCGGCGCTCTGGACGCGCTCGCGTACGGGCAACAGGGCAGCGAACTGGTCACGGGCGGCGGCGGAACTTCCGGTCAGTCCGGTGTAATGGGCGAGGTTGTGCCGGGCCGTCAGGGTGTCGAGATGATCGGCGCCGAGCGTGTTCAGGGTGTGGGCGTGGATGTGCCGTTGAACGTCCAGGGCGGTGATGTAATCGCCGCTCGCCTCCAGGTAGTCCTGCACCTGCGCCAGGGCCGGGGAGTCGAACGGCAGCACGGCGCGGGCATGGGGCAGCAGCAGGCGGTAGACGTGCCAGGTCGGCAGCCGTTCCGGATCGCTGGGCAGGGCCAGGTGGAGCAGTGCGGCGGCCCGGTCACGCAGGGCGTCCCGCTGCTCGCCGGTGAGCTGCGCCAGGGTGGTGGCCTGCACCAGCCGGTGCACGCTGATCAGCTCGTCCGGCTCGCCAGTCTCGCCGTCTCCGCCGTCTCCGCCGTTGGTGATGGTGATGGTGATGAGGCTGTAGGAGCGCAGCAGCGCCAGGGCCTCGCCGATGGCCACCTCATCGGCCCCGGCGCCGGAGGCGATGGCGGGCAGGCCGTCCAGGACAGCGCAGGGCAGGTTGTCGGGGGCGTAGCAGGCCAGCAGGTTGAGCAGGTGGCCGGCCAGCGGGTTGACCTGGCTGATGCGTTGGTGGGTCAGTGCCCACACCGTGGCCACCACGCGTTCGCTGTCCCCGCCGGCGGGGACAGCGGCGTGCATGCGAGTCGGCGCCTCGGTGAGCAGGTGCAGGTAGCGGCGCACTGTCATGCGGGGAGTGCGGGTGATGTAGGCGCCGGCCTGGCGCAGCGCCAGGGGCAGGTCGCCCAGCTGTGCGGCCAGTTCGTCCAGCAGGGCTTCTTGCTGCGCGGCCGGAGGCTGGAGCAGGCTGGTCAGCAACGCGGTGGAGGCGGGGCGATCCATCAGGCGCAGCCGCAGCGGGGTGATGTCCAGATGCTCCCAGCCGATGTCACGCCGGCTGGTGATCAGCACTTGACCTGGGCCGAGCCGGCCCAGGTGCGGCTCGATGTCGGCGACGTCCTCCACGTTGTCGAAAATCATCAGCCAGCCGGTGTGGGTGCCGAGCCAGGCCAGTGCCCATGCGGCGGCCTCCTGACTGGTGGCCTGCTCGGCGGCGGCCGAATCGATCCCCGCTACCAGGGCGCGGGTCAGCTGGGCCAGCCCGGCCTGGATCTGCGCCGCGCTGTCGGCCTGGATCCAGCCGACCAGCTGGTAGCTGTCGCCGTAGCGTCGCGCGTACTGCAGGGCCAGCTCGCTCTTGCCCACCCCGCCCAGCCCGACAACGGCCTGGCTGATCACCTGCGTGCCGGTGCCGCTCATCAGTGCCTGATGCAGCTGAGCCAGCACGTCCTCGCGCCCGACGAACGTGGCCACCGCCGGACGTGGCAGGCCCAGCACACCGCGCGGGGCGCTCACCCGGCTGACGTCGGGAAGCGATCGCCGAGACGACAGCAGGTCTCCGGTGAAGACCACACCCGCCAGGTCCCCGCCGACCGACACCGACCGAGGCGCCCTGGCCTGGGTAGGGCCGCTCACGCCACCCGAGACAGGGCCGCTGACCGCGATCGCGCCCGGGCTCCCCATCACCAGGCCAGGCCCGGCCTGCCCGATCGCGATCGCATGCTCGCCCTCAGCGCTGACCGGCCCGCTCAATCGCGCCGGACCGGTGACCTGGCCGGCTGCCGTCCCGCCCGGCATGTCGCTGATCGGCGCCGAGCCCGGCCTCGCGGGCACCTGCCCGCCGTCCGCGCCGATGCCTGACCCTGGGCTGGACGTGCTCAGTTGCGCCCACAGCGCCATGGCCGCGATCAGCAGGCCGAGCACGCCGATGACCATGCTGACCACGCTGGCCCGCTTGTCCAGCACATCCAGCAGCACGCTCGGCCCGTTTCCGGCATCGGCGGCAAACGCCCACACCCCGGTGCCCAGCAACGCCAGCGACAGCAGCGCCACCACCGCAACCACCCGGGGGCGCGACCGATGTCGAGGCCGGCGCCGCACCGGCTCAGGCTTGGGCTCGGACTCAGGCTCGGGCTCGGGCTCGGGCGGCGACGAAGTGCTCATCACTCCCCCAGCGTGACGCCCCGCCGCCCCGCGGTGAGCCCGTGTCGCAAAGCCGTTATCTGCCCCGCCAGCCAGTGGGAGTGTGTGCGGTGGCGACCAACACGGCCAGCGCGAGCATGACACCAAGGTGATCGGCTGATGTCAGAGCGTCCAGCCTCGCACCTGAAAGTGGTCCACGCCGACCCGGTCTCTGGCGGCCTGGAAGAACTCATTGACTGTCGCCCCGTGACCCCAATCGCACAAGATCGCGCGAGAAGCCATACCGCGGATGGCCTACCGCAGAAGTAGCAGCCCCGCTCGACAGGACGGGCAAAAGTTTGCCCCCGTTTCCGCTCTACGGCAGACGCGGAGAACGGCGTTGGGTTCATAACCTGGCTCAGTGTTTCCGCCTCCGACCCCCGCTGCCGGCCGCAAGGATGCGCCTCTCCAAGAGACCTCATTACGGCGCCCGAGCAGCTAATTCGCACAAGAGAGAAGGGACATATGCGTGCAGCCCTGACAGTCCTGGCCGGGACGACACTGGCCGGCGGCCTGCTGGTGAGCCCTGGCGAGGCTTCCAGCGCAACCGTCGTCGAGCTCAGGAACGCCGCCACAGGGATGTGCCTGGCGATCGGTCGCGGTGAAGCTCGTAAGGGCAAGTCTGCGATTCAGTGGCCTTGCATTCACAGCGCTGCGCAGCGCTGGGTAGAGACGCCCGAAGGATATCTGCAGAACGTCGCCACGGGGATGTGTCTGGCGATCGGTGGCGGCCAGGAGCGCAAGGGCAAGGCTGCCATCCAGTGGCCGTGCAATGGCCGATGGGAACAGCGTTGGAAGCAAAAGCTGACATGGCGTGGCTCCACCGATTCCCAAATCTCCGGCATGCCGCAGCACCTGATGAACGGCGCCACTGCGATGTGCCTGGCAATCGGGGGCGGCGAAGCACGCAAGGGCAAGAGCGCCATCCAGTGGCCGTGCAAGAAATCACTGGAGCAGGGCTGGCACATCAAGATAGTCGACTAGCCAGTGCCATCCGCCCGAAATGTCAATGGCTATGTGAAGGGTATCTTTGAACCCGGATCGTTCGCCCTAATAATGCAAGTGCTTGCCTACCCGAGCAGGGGTGCCGAACAATTCGAGCGCCACGATCCCGGCATCACATACATAAATCTTGGTGTTCATGGAGAATGCGGGCTGTAGTTGACACATGGTCGGTGAGTGGTCTGTTCGCTCACCGACCATCTCGTTATGTCGTGGGATGAGGTGCCGCGCAAGAATTCCTGGCAACTGTCGGACCACATCGGCCATCTGAACGCCAACCGGTTTGAGCACCTGCTCGCCCGTACCTCGCGATGCACGGAACGGCGGATCACATCCTCCACGTGCCGCAGGACCGTCGCCGGATGCTGGACGAAGTCATCCGTATCTGCCGCAAGCTGCTGGCCGCGTCCTGACTACAGGCGCTCAGGTACGGGAGCCTGGATGTGGCGGGCGGCCGGGGACAGCCACACCAGCGCGAGCGCGGCGAGGGATGCGGCCAGCGCGGCGAGGATCGGGATCTCGGGCCTGATCTCGTACAGGGCGGTGCTCAGGAGTGGGCCGACGATGAACGTGGCTCCGATCGTGGCGTTGACCAGTCCGGAGATCGTGCCCTGTTGTTCAGGGCCGACGAGCAGGGTGGGCGCGGCGGTGAAGCCGGGGAAGGCCAATCCGAGCCCAAGCGCGAGTACGGCGAAGGCCACGGCGATCAGGAAGAGGTTCTGGGCGAAGGCGAGGAGTACGAAGGCGGCGCCTGCGATGGGGGTGCCGGTGCGCAGCAATCGCAACGCGCTCCAGCGCAGGGCGGGCACCAGCGCACCCTGGACACCGACGATCACCAGCCCGGCGGTGAACAGGGCGATGCCGACCGCGCCGGCCGTGTCCTGCGGGTCCAGGCGCAGACGGTCCGCGATGAGAAAGCCGATGATCACCTGAACCAGGCCGAGCGACAGGTAGAGGAAGAAGCCGGTGGCGAACCACGGCCACAACCGCGCGTCCCAGGGCCGCACCCTGCCGCCGCCGTGTGGGCGGTCGGCCGGTTCCGCGCGCACCCCTCGTACGGCTACCAGCACCCACACCATCAGCAGGGCGGCCAGCACCGGAGCCAGGTAGAGCGGCAGCAGCAGCGAGACGACGGCGAGCGCGCCGCCTCCTGCCGGGCCGAGGACCAGGGAGACTCCTTGCGCGGCTCCGACCAGGCCGGTGGCGCGCGTACGTTCGGCGTCGCCGGCGGTACTGGTGGCCGCCACGGCGAGCGCGGCCACGGGCAAGGCCGCGAGCCCCACCCCGAAGATCAGGCTGCGGGTGAGGAGCATCAGCGTGAAGACGGCCGTTGGAGACATCGCTCCGTCCAGCCCGAAGGTGGCGACGGCGGCGAACCCTGCCAGACCGAGCGTGGCGAGTGCGAGCCCGGCGAGCAGGACCGCGCGTAACCCGATGACCCGCAGGGCGCTGCCCCACAGTGGGCTGGCGACGGTCAGGGCCGCGGCGGCGATGGTGATGACGAGCCCGAGCTGGGTCTCGGTCAGGCGCAGCTGGCGCGCCAAGGGCGCCAGCACGGGGGTCAGCAACTGCTGAGCCGAGTACAGCACCACCACGGTGACCAGCAGCGGAGCCATGGCCTTACGCATGTGGCGGGTCCCTTCTCGATGCCTGGCGACCGTGATCAAGCTATCGCATCACTTTCCAAAACCGGAGCTTTCAGCGCTTATCACCATATCGACGACAAAAACGGTTTTCACTATCTTGGAGCCGCGTCATCGGAATGGAGTCGCGTGACCGACCTGTGGCTGCGGTGTCGTACTCGCGTGGCGAGGCCCCGAGCGCGCGTCGTGTGTCTGCCACACGCCGGTGGCACCGCTGGCTTCTGTCTCTCGCGGGCCGCGGAAGCACCCGCCGACCTGCGCCCCCAACCCCTGCCCGTAGGCATCAATCTGGCCCCGGGTGTCGAAGTACGCGCCGGCAAGAACCCCTGCCGCGCCCGCGTGCGCTGGACGGACCCGTCCACCGGCAGGCGGCGATCCGCATCCGTCGCCCTGGCCACCGAGGAGGCAGCCACGGAGGAATACGGAGAAAGCGCCCTCACGGGGACATGACGGGGGCGGGTGTGATCTTCGGCAGGCCGGCGATTCCAGCGCCTGCGCCCAATCCCGCGCGCCGGCTGACCCGTGCGCCCCACGTTGCGGCCGTCCTTCCCCAAGCCAGCTTCATCGTCTATCGTCGATTTTCGATGGATGAGAACATGTTGGAGCGGCCCGAGGCCGAGGAGTATGCGAGCTGGTTCAAGGCGCTGGCCGACGCCACTCGCATTCAGATCGTGTCGCTGCTGGCCCGGCGCCGTGAGCCGATGACGGTGGGCGAGATCGTGGCAGCCTCCGGGGTGGGCCAGTCCACGGTGTCGCACCACTTGAAGATCCTGGCCGAGGTGCGGTTCGTCCTGGTGGACAAACAGGGCACGTCCAGCTTCTACCGGATCAACGAAACCTGTGTGAGCTGCTTTCCCACCGCCGCCGACGTGGTGATGGGCAACCCCGTCCCAGCCGCTCCCTCCTGCGACTGAAGGAGAAATCGTCATGGCACACGAGGAGATCGTCGCCCGCTACTCCAGTCTGGCCAAAGCCGCCGCCGGCGGTGAGACGGTCGTCGACTGCGCCTCCGACGCCTTCGATCAGGGCTGTTTCGGCGCGGCCGGGTATGACGACGACGTGGCCACGCTGCCCGACGGGGCGGTGCGGGCCAGCCTGGGCTGCGGCAACCCGGTCGCCGTGGCCGAGCTTCGCCCCGGAAACACAGTGCTGGATCTGGGCTCGGGCGGGGGCATCGACGTGCTGCTGTCGGCCCGCCGCGTCGGCACGCAAGGCAGGGTTTACGGACTGGACGCCAGCGCCGACATGCTCAAGCTCGCCCGCCGCAACGCCGAGCAGGCCGGGGTCGCCAACGTCGAGTTCCTGCACGGCACCATCGAAGGCATCCCGCTGCCGGACCGGTCGGTGGACGTGATCATCTCCAACTGTGTGATCAACCTGTCCGACGACAAACCCGCCGTGCTTGCTGAGGCGTTCCGGGTGCTCAAGGCGGGCGCCCAGTTCGGGATCAGCGACGTCGTCACCGACGGCGAGCACGACCCGCGCCGGCGGCGGGAGGTCGAGGAGCGGATCGGCTGCGCGGCCGGGACGCTGTCAGTGACGGACTATCACGCCCTGCTGCTCAAGGCCGGATTCGTCGCGACGAGGATCACGCTGACCGCCGATCACGGCGGCGGCGTCCACTCGGCCATCGTCCAGGCCACCAAACCCGCGATCGGCGACGGCCTGCAGATCCGGCCCATGCGGGAGGAAGACAGCGCGCAGGTACTGGCCGTCTACCAGGCGGGGTTGGACACCGGCCAGGCCAGCTTCGAGACCACCGCGCCCAGCTGGGAGGACTTCACCGCCAGCCGATTGCCGCACCTGCGCTACGTGGCCACCGACACCGAGAGCGGCGAGGTGATCGGCTGGGTCGCCGCATCCGCGGTGTCGAGCCGGCCGGTCTATGCGGGCGTGGCCGAGCACAGCATCTACATCCACCCCGGCCGCCAGGGGCAGGGCGTCGGCCGTGCGCTGCTGACGGCCTTCCTCACCGCCTGCCGGGACGCCGGAGTCTGGACGATCCAGTCGGGCATCTTCCCGGAGAACACCGCCAGCATGTCACTGCACCAGACGCTCGGTTTCCGGGTGGTCGGCACCCGCGAGCGCATCGGTCGCCATCACGGCGTCTGGCGCGATGTGGTCATGGTCGAGCGGCGCGGCCCCGTCGACTGAGCGCGCTTCCGGCCATTCGGCGTTCATCTTCTCGACATCGCCACCTGTCAGTATCGACATCTATCGACATCTATCGACATCGATGGATGACGACAAGGACGGGTCGTGGACGGACCGAACCTGCTGGAGTGTTGCTCGCCGCTGGCCCGCGAACCGCTCGGTGAGCAGCAGACGAGCGAGATGGCTCGCGCCTTCAAGGCGCTCGGCGACCCGGTACGGCTGCGCATCGTCTCCCTGGTGGCCAGTCACGAGGGCGGAGAGGCGTGCGTGTGCGACCTGACCGCCGGCTTCGAGGTCGGCCAGCCGACGATCAGCCACCATCTCAAGGTGCTCAAGCAGGCCGGGCTGCTCACCTCCGAGCGGCGCGCCTCCTGGGTGTACTACCGCCGCATCGTGCCGGACCGATTGGCCGGGCTGTCGGCCCTGCTTCGCCTGCCCGCCGAGGTGGCCGGGTGATCCCACTGCGGCGCAGGCTGCTGGCGGAGTTTCTCGGCATCGGGCTGCTGCTGGTGCGTGGCCTGTTCGGCCGCCTCCAAGCGGGCACTCCGGAGCCGGTCGTCCCTCGATCGAAGTGACCGCCCTCGGCGACCCGGGCCGACCGGCCATCGTGGATCGGCTGCTGCTGGGCGACGCCTCTCCCGGCGAGCGGGGAGTGGTGGGGCGCCGCCGCTGC
>NZ_JAHKRL010000464.1 GCF_019396405.1 Nonomuraea rhizosphaerae
CCGCGCGCCTGCGCGAGGCCGTGGAGGAGCTGCGCAGGCGCGACCGCCTGGCCTACACCGCGGCGGCGATGCTCGGCTCGGTGCGCGGCATCGTGGCCGAGTACTTCCGGCGCGGCGACGGCAACCTGTGGAGCCAGGCCGCCCTGGTCCAGGCGCCCACCCTGATCATCCACGGCAAGCACGACCGCCTGGTGCGCCCCGCGATGGCCGCCAAGGCAGCCCGTACGTTCCGGCAGGTCAGGCTGGTGTGGCTGCCGCGCGCCGGGCACGTGGCGCAGATGGAGCTGCCCCGCGTCGTGGCCGCGGAGGCCCGCCGCGTGATCGCCGACGCCCGGCGGCACGGGAGCGCCCCGGAAAAGGCCCCCGCACCGGCAAAGGCCGCGTCTGACCAGTGAGACGCGATTGGGGAATGCCCCATCGCCGAACTAGGTTGGCAAGGGAGATGGGTCCCCCTGGAACGGGAGCGTAAAGAAGTGTCGTTGCCACCGCTGGTCGAGCCGGCCGCAGAGCTGACCGTCGACGAAGTGCGCCGCTACTCGCGCCACCTGATCATTCCCGACGTGGGGATGGCCGGGCAGAAGCGGCTGAAGAACGCCAAGGTGCTGTGCGTGGGCGCCGGTGGCCTGGGCTCGCCCGCGCTGATGTATCTCGCGGCGGCGGGCGTCGGCACGCTGGGCGTCATCGACTTCGACACCGTCGACGAGTCGAACCTGCAGCGTCAGATCATCCACGGCCAGTCCGACGTGGGCCGGCCGAAGGCCGAGAGCGCCGCCGCGACGGTCCGTGAGATCAACCCGCTGGTCGACGTCGTGATCCACAACACGGCGCTGTCCAACGACAACGTGATGGAGATCTTCTCCGCCTACGACCTCATCGTCGACGGCACCGACAACTTCGCCACCCGCTACATGGTGAACGACGCCGCGGTGCTGCTCGGCAAGCCGTACGTGTGGGGCTCGATCTACCGTTTCGACGGCCAGGCGAGCGTGTTCTGGGCCGAGCACGGCCCCTGCTACCGCTGCCTCTACCCGGAGCCCCCGCCTCCCGGCATGGTGCCGTCGTGCGCCGAGGGCGGCGTGCTGGGCGTGCTGTGCGCGTCCATCGGCTCCATCCAGGTGAACGAGGCCATCAAGCTGCTCACCGGCATCGGCGACCCGCTGGTCGGGCGGCTGATGATCTACGACGCCCTGGAGATGAAGTACCGCGACGTCAAGGTCCGCAAGGACCCCGAGTGCGTGCTGTGCGGCAAGAACCCGACGGTGACCCAGCTCCTCGACGACTACGAGGCCTTCTGCGGCGCGCTGTCGGAGGAGGCCACCGAGGCGGTCAGCGGCTCCACGATCACCGCGCTTGAGCTCAAGGCCATGCAGGACAACGGCGACGACATCTTCCTCGTCGACGTCCGCGAGCCGAACGAGTACGAGATCGTCTCCATCCCGGGCGCCACGCTGATCCCCAAGGGCGAGTTCCTGAACGGCTCGGCCCTGGAGCGGCTGCCCCAGGACAAGCGCATCGTGCTCCACTGCAAGTCGGGCGCCCGCTCGGCCGAGGCCCTGGCGATCGTCAAGAACGCCGGGTTCTCCGACGCGGTGCACGTCGGCGGCGGCGTCCTGAGCTGGATCAAGGCCGTGGATCCGAGCCTGCCCACCTACTGAGGCGATTTACCGGGATGGCGGCGGGTCGCCCGCATTAAGGTCGATGCCGTGAACGACGCTCGTCCCTGGCCCGCCCTCGTGGCGGCCTCCGTGCTGACGACTGTCTGCGCGGTGGCCGCCGGGGTCTCGGCCGGTGCGGCGGGCTCGGAGCTGTCCCGGGGCCCCAGCACGGCCGAGCTGCACTCGGCGGCCAGGCGCGAGGTCGCCGAGCGCTGGCGCACCTGGGCGAGCGGCCGCATCTTCCCCGCGAGCGTGGCCTACTCGGCCGAGCAGGGCGGCCAGGAACGTGCCAGTCGGGTCGGCATCTCGCCGCTCACCGCGTGCGCGGGCTCCGTCGACGCCAAGGCGGCCAAGGCCCTGCGCAAGGCGCGCTGCCGCGCCGTCCTGCGGGCCACCTACATCGACGCGCTGCGGGGCGTGCTCGTCACCGTCGGCGTGGTGGCGCTGCCCGACGAGCTGGAGGCCGTGCGCGCCAAGTCCGCCTTCCCGCTCGGCGGCGCGCCGGTGCCGGGGCTGCGCCCGCTGGCCTTCCAGGACACGGTCTCCGACCGTTTCCAGGCTTCCGTACGCCAGGCCGGCTCGGTCCGCCAGGCGGGCCCGTACCTGGTGCTGACCACGGCGGGACAGGTGGACGGGCGGCCCGCCAAGGCGGTCGGCGAGCAGCGTCCGGCCATCTTCGCCTTCGCCACCGAGATCTCCGAGCGGATCCTGGCCGACCTGAGCACGCCGCGGATGCCCGACTGCTCCTCCTCGGAGTGGCGATGCTGAGGCGGGCGGCGGTTCTCGCCGTCGTGTGCGTGGTGGCGGCGCTGGAGGCCGCGCCCGCGCTGGCCGACGACGTGCGCGCCGGCCAGCAGCCGGTGATCAGCACGCTGGAGCTGGCCAAGGCGTGGCGGGTCAGCAAGGGCAAGGGCGTCACCGTGGCCGTGCTCGACTCGGGCGTGGACCCGCGCCACCGCGACCTGGCCGGTTCGGTGAGCGTGGGAAAGGACTTCACCGCGGGCGCCAACCCGCCCGGCGTGGCGGCGCGGCGGCTGCACGGCACGTACATGGCCTCCCTCATCGCCGGGCACGGGCACGGGCGCCGGAACAAGCTCGGCGTGATCGGCGTCGCGCCCGAGGCGCGGCTTTTGTCGGTACGGGTGATACTGGAGGACGAGGAGCCCGGGTTCAGGGAGTTCAACTCCGCGGAGCGTTTCGAGAACGTGGTGGCCAGAGGCATCCGCTACGCGGTCGACCGGGGCGCCCACGTGATCAACATGTCGATCTCCAAGGATCTGGCGACCAAGGAGGAGCGGGCGGCCGTTCGCTACGCGATCTCCAAGGGGGTGGTGCTGGTGGCCGCTGCGGGCAACGACGGGGCGGGGGAGCCGGAGCCGAGCGGGTACGCGCCGTTCTCGTACCCGGCCGCGTTCCCCGGCGTCGTGGCCGTGGGCGCGACCGACGGCAGGCTGCGGCGGGCGACGTTCTCCAACCGGAACTCCTCGGTGCTGGTGGCCGCGCCCGGCGTGGACATCATGGGCGCGGGCCCGGGCGACGAGTACTGGGTCGGCAGGGGCACCTCGCAGGCCACCGCGCTGGTCTCCGGCATAGCCGCCCTCATTAAAGCCAAATATCCGGATATGTCGCCGCCGTTGGTCGCCCAGGCCATGACCGCGAGCGCGACCGACCGGCCCCCGGGCGGCTACGACACCGGCACGGGGTTCGGCGTGGTCAACGCCGCCAAGGCGCTCGACGAGGCCCGCCGGCTCGCCGGCCACACCGAGACGGCCCTGGCCGGGCAGGCACAGGACCCGTCCCAGCCGCTCGGCGGCGGCCAGGCCGGCCCGATCGAGGTCGTCAGCCGCGACGAGTCCCGCGTCAAGGTCTACGCCGCCATCACGGTGGCGGCGACCTTCGGCGCGCTCTCCTCTCTGTGGGTCATGTTCGCCCTGGTCAGGCGCGTACGCAGGGCTCAGGGGTGGCAGACGCGCATGATCCGCGGACTTAGGGGGACGAAATAGACACGAACCGAGCCCGGGAACGAGGCGGTGGTGAAGGCACGTAGGTCCATCTCGGGGATGCCGCGCGCCGGGGGAGTCACATCGGGTCGGAGAAACCCGCTCGGCGCTCCAGCCGGCCGCCGCTCTCGCGTGCGCGCATGGCCGGCGGCCAGGACCGGCGGCGTCACGGCGATGAAGGAGCGGGCCGAGCAGGCCGCGCTCCAGCAGGGCGTGCGTTATCGGCGGATCTTCCTGGCGCTCGTGGGCACCATCGTGGTCATGTCGGCCGTCCTCGTGCTGCTCGGCACGGTGGGCCTGCTGAACGAGACCCGGTCCCGCCCGCTGACCGCCGCCGAGCAGAACCAGTACAAGCAGGAGGAGATCGCCAGGCGCTGGCAGGCGTGGCCCGCGACCGGCGTCTTCCCCCAGGAGGTCAAGTACATGGGCCTGGACAAGGCCCAGCAGTACGCCAGGCGCGTCGGCATCGCGCCCGAGACGGAGTGCGGCAAGGCCGTCGACGCCTCGGTGGCCGGCATCCTGGACGACCGCGGCTGCGTGACCATGCTGCGCGCCACGTACGTCGACCAGACGGCCACGTTCGTCATCACGGTCGGCGTGGCCGTGCTCAAGGACGAGGAGGCCCGCGTTGCCGCGACCGAGCAGCTCACCCAGGACGACCGCGTGGGCGTGCTGCCCGTGGCCTTCCCCGGCACGGTGACCGAGCGGTTCGGCGTCGACCAGCGCCAGCGCACCGGCTGGGTGGGCGCGGGACCGTACGTCGTGTTCTCGACGGCGGGGTACGCCGACGGGCGCACCAGGGCGGCCGTCGCGCCCGAGGAGATCCTGCACAGCGAGCTGTGGCCGGCGGCCAAGTCGATCGGCAACCAGATCGCCTACTTCCTGGCGGACCCGCCCAAGGTCCCGCCCTGCACCCAGGGGAACGTGTGCTGACCGCCGCCAAGGCGCTGACCGCGGCGCTGCTGGCGCTGACCGCCCCCGCCGCCCTGCCGCACGCCGCCCTGCCGCACGCCGCCGTGCCCGTCAGGGACCAGCAGAAGTGGGTGCTCGACGCGCTCAACATCGAGCAGGCGTGGACGGTCACCAAAGGCAAGAACGTCACCGTGGCCGTCGTCGACAGCGGCGTGGACGGCCAGGTCAAGGAGCTGCGCGGGCGCGTCACGGCGGGCCCCGACATGACCGCCTCCGCCGTCGAGCGCCAGGCCAAGCCCGGCAAGCACGGCACCGCGATGGCCGCGCTCATCGCCGGGTCCGGGGCCGACGAGGGCCTGATCGGCGTGGCTCCGGAGTCGAGCATCCTGTCCCTGGCCCTGAACGTGGACGAGGACCCCGGCGGCGGCGCGATCGACCCCCAGCAGGAGGAGGAGCAGACCTCCCTGGAGAGCCCGCTCGCCCGGGCCATCCGCTACGCCACCAACCACGGCGCCAAGGTCATCAGCATGTCGATCGGCTCGTACGGGCCGCTCAGGTCCGAGCGCGAGGCAGTGTCGTACGCGCTGGGCAAGGGCGTCGTCCTGGTGGCCGCGGTCGGCAACGACGGCCAGACCAAGTACGCCGAGGACAACGCCACCTCGTACTGGAGCTTCCCGGCCGGCTATCCGGGTGTCATCGGCGTCGCGGCCGTGGACAAGCAGGGCAAGAGGGCGACCTTCAGCAGCGACAACCTGTCGGTGCTGGTCGCCGCGCCGGGTGTCGGCGTGCCCATCGTCAAGCGCAAGGGCGGCTACGAGCTGTCGGAGGGCACCAGCTCGGCCACCGCGCTCGTGGCCGGGGTGGCCGCGCTGGTCAAGGCCCGCTATCCCACCATGGCGCCGGAACAGGTCGGGCAGGCGCTGGCCGCCAGCGCCCGCGGCCGGCCGGCGGCCGGGTACGACGAGGAGG
>NZ_JAHKRL010000005.1 GCF_019396405.1 Nonomuraea rhizosphaerae
GAACCCCCGGCCCCCACCCCGGCCGCGGGCGAACCGCCACTGCACGCATCTGAGACGGTAACGCCGACCGGGGCACAATTGCACCCGGTCGGCATCACGTCAACCTCTGAACACGTCAGAGGCGCGCTGCGATCAGGCGGACGGCTCGATGACCTGACGGCGGTTGTAGGTGCCGCAGGTGGGGCACGCGATGTGCGGCTGCTTGGGCGAACGGCACTGCGGGCAGCTCACCAGGGCGACAGCAGTCGTCTTCCACTGGGAGCGACGGGCGCGGGTGTTGCTCCGCGACATCTTTCGCTTCGGGACGGCCACGTCACTTCTCCTGATCGTTATCGTTCTCGGTAACCAGACCTTGCAACGACGCCCACCGGGCGTCGATCTTCTCGTGCCGGTGGTCGTCACCGGCCTCGGCCAGCTTGACCCCGCACTCCGTGCAGAGCCCCGCGCAGCCCTCGTCACAGACGGGACTGAGCGGCAGTGCCAGCACCACCGCGTCGCGGAACGTCGGCTCGAGGTCCAGCAGCTCACCGTCGAGCAGTGAGTCCTCCTCCGAGGCGTCCTCGTCGGAGTAGAAGAACAGCTCCTGCAGGTCCACCTCGACGTCCGAGGTGAGCTGGTCAAGACACCGCGCGCACTCCCCGGCCAGCGGGGCGTGCGCCGTGCCCGAGACGAGCACGCCTTCCATCACTGCTTCGAACCGGAGATCCAGCTCGACTTCGGCGTCCTTGGGGACTCCGATCATGTCGACGCCGAGATCCGCCGGTGCCGGGAGGCTCAGGCTCACCCGGCGCATCGTGCCCGGCCGCCTTCCCAGATCGTGAGTGGAGATCACCCATGGGCGGCGGGGGTCGAGGTGCTGAGTCATCCTGCTCTCGCTAGGCATGGCGAAAAGATCGCCGTCGTACAAGGCCGAAATGAAAGGATACCAGGTCGGCGTCAGCCCCTGAGCCGCTCGATCAACAGCTCGTGCACCAGGTCAGGGACCAGTCCGGACACGTCCCCACCGTAGCGGGCGATCTCCTTGACCCGGCTAGAGGACAGGAACGAGTACTCGGGGTTCGTCGGCATGAACAGCGTCTCGACCCCGGACATCCGGTAGTTGAGCTGGGCCATCTGCAGCTCGTAGTCGAAGTCGCTGACCACCCTGATCCCCTTGACGATCGCGGGGATGTCGTTCTGCTTGCAGAAGTCGACCAGCAGGCCGTGGAATTTGCGCACCTTGACGTTCGGGTACTCCTCGGTCACGGTGTGCAGCACGTCGATCCGCTCGTCGACCGTGAACAGGCCGCTCTTCTCGACGTTGATGAGCACTGCCACGGTCACCTCGTCATACAGCCGGGCGGCCCGGCCGATGATGTCAAGGTGGCCATTGGTGATGGGGTCGAACGACCCCGGGCAGACAACGCGGCGCAAAACGCCTCCCCAGGTCTACGGGTTCCCGGCGGCGCGACCGTACCAAACGGACGCTTCACCGTAGCGACGGACCCTCTCCTCGACAAAGCCTTCGGGCCACATCAAGGCTTTTCCCCGGCTTTCCCTCTCGAAAGCCACAATCGCCCCGTCAGTCAGCCAGCTGTTGTCCCGCAGCAGCTCCAGGACCCGCTGCACGTCCGCGTCCGGCACCGCGTAGGGCGGGTCGGCGAAGACGATGTCGTACGGGGCGTCGGCCGCCTTGGCCAGCAGGCGCTCGACCTTGTCGGCGACGACCTGGGCGTTCTCCAGGGCCAGTGACTGGACGTTCGCCCTGATCACGCGGGCGGCCCTCGGGTCGGACTCCACGAGCAGCGCGTGCCCGGCCCCGCGCGACAGCGCCTCCAGGCCGACGGCGCCCGAACCCGCGTACAGGTCGATCACCCGGGCGCCCTCCAGGCCGTGCAGCGAGTCGAGGGTCAAGAAGATCCCTTCTCGCGCCCTGTCGCTGGTCGGCCTCGTCCCGCGCCCCGGCGGGACGGTCAGCCGCCGCCCACCCGCGCTCCCCGCGATGATCCGAGTCATGAAGGCCATTGTTCCGCATGTCGGCGCAGGTCAAGAGTGGACAAGTGTCGGCCTCGACTACGCAAGGGTGATTCACATCTCGCGGACGGTCTCGCATGATGAGTCCTGCGGCCTTCAAGATGACCCAGTTGAAGGTCGACCGGCGTGATCGTGAGCCCTTCCGCACGCCGGTTCCCTCGGCACCTGACCCGAGGGTGGGCCCAGCCGGGGACGGCATTCGGGGGGAGGCCGTCCCCGCGGCTGGGATCTTTTCACAAGCCTTTTCCGCTCGTACGGCAGGCCGCCCCCACCGCCACCCGCCGACCAGGGCCGGGGGCCTCCAGGAATACGGCCGCTGACCGGATGACGGCCGGCCGCCGACACGAGCGAATTCTCAGCCGATTCCACGGCTCGTCGTCACCGCCGTACAAGGCGCCGGATTCGCCGACCGCGCTTCCGCCGTCGCGGCGCCGAAAAGCCCAGCGCCTTTCGGCGCGGGGTCAGGTCTTCTCCAGGTATTCGGCCTTCTCGTCCTCCAGGAGGCGGTCTATCTCCGCTCTCAACGGGGCGTTGGAGATCAGGTCCGGGTCCTTTTCCAGGAGGGCGGCGGCTTCTTCTCTGGCGGTTTCGATGACGTCCTCGTCGCGCAGGAGTTGCAGCAGTTTCAGTGAGGAGCGTTTGCCGGACTGGGCCGCGCCCAGGACGTCGCCCTCCCTGCGTTGTTCGAGGTCGACGCGGGACAGCTCGAAGCCGTCCAGGGTGGCGGCGACGGCGTCGAGGCGGGCGCGGGCCGGGGTGTTCTCGGGGAAGTCGGAGACCAGCAGGCACAGGCCCGGCAGGCCGCCCCGGCCGACCCGGCCGCGGAGCTGGTGGAGCTGGGAGACGCCGAAGCGGTCGGCGTCCATGATGATCATCACGGAGGAGTTGGGGACGTCCACGCCGACCTCGATGACCGTCGTGGCCACCAGGACGTCCAGCTCGCCCCTGCTGAACGCGCGCATGATCGCGTCCTTCTCCTCCGGCGGCAGCTTGCCGTGCAGCACTCCGAGGCGCAGGTCGTGGAAGGGGCCCTCGGACAGGAGCTGGGCCACGTCGAGCACGGCCAGCGGCGGTCGCTTGTCGTCCTCGCCCGACAGTGCCTCCAGGTCGCCCTCGTCGCCCTCCAGGTCGCCGATGCGCGGGCAGACGATGTAGGCCTGGCGGCCGAGCGCGACCTCCTCGCGTACGCGCTCCCAGGTGCGTTCGAGGTAGTGGGGCTTGTCGGCGGCGGGCACGACGTGGGTGGTGATCGGCGCGCGGCCCGAGGGGAGCTGCGACAGCGTCGAGACCTCCAGGTCGCCGAAGACCGTCATGGCGACCGTGCGCGGGATCGGGGTGGCGGTCATGACCAGCACGTGCGGGCGCCCGCCGCCCGCCTTCTCGCGCAGCGCGTCGCGCTGCTGCACCCCGAACCTGTGCTGCTCGTCGACCACGACCAGCCCCAGGTCGGCGAACTGGACGTGCTCCTGGAGCAGGGCGTGCGTGCCGACGACGATGCCGGCGTTGCCGGAGGCGGCGTCGAGCAGCGCCGACCGCCGGGCCGCGGCCCCCATGGAGCCGGTGAGCAGGCCGACCGCCGTGCCGCCCAACATGCCGCCCTGCGCCAGCTCGCCCAGCATGCCGCTGATCGAGCGGTGGTGCTGCTGGGCCAGCACCTCGGTGGGCGCCAGCAGCACGGCCTGGCCGCCCGCGTCGACCACCTGGAGCATGGCGCGCAGCGCCACCACGGTCTTGCCTGCGCCCACCTCGCCCTGGAGCAGCCGGTGCATCGGATGCTCCAGAGCCAGGTCGGCGGCGATCTCCTCGCCGACCAGCGCCTGCCCCTCGGTCAGCGCGGACGGCAGCCGCCCGTCGAAGTCGGCCAGCATCCCCTCGGGGCGGGG
>NZ_JAHKRL010000465.1 GCF_019396405.1 Nonomuraea rhizosphaerae
GAGTCCGCTGGAAGCGGACTCGGGGCTAACTCGCTGCTACAGGTCAGATGGCACGGACCTGGGAGGCCTGGGGCCCCTTCTGTCCCTGCGTGATCTCGAACTCGACCCGCTGGCCGTCTTCAAGGCTGCGGTAGCCGTTGCCGACGATCTCGGAGAAGTGCACGAACACGTCCGGCGCACCGCCGTCCGGGGCGATGAAGCCGAAGCCCTTCTCGGCGTTGAACCACTTGACGGTTCCCTGAGCCATAAAAGCTCTCCCTCAGGATGTGAATCTATGGGACCCGCACCTCGCGAGTCCCGGTGTGTCGTACAGCAAGCACCCGGGGTGGCTCAGACAATCTCATGCTGGTTTTCACTACGGGATCAGCTAATACAACGCGCTAGCCATCTAACACCATTCTGACGCGTTGGTGTTCCCGTCCCAAGGAAGATTTCTGGGCAGCAGCATCACCGGGCAAACTGGAACGTGTTATGCGAACCCTTGCACCGCCGCGTCTTGTGGCCACCGACCTCGACGGAACCGCCCTGCGCACCGACGGAACCATCTCTCCCCGCACGGCGGCCGCGTTCGCGAAGGTCGAGGAAACAGGTGCCGTCCTCGTGTTCGTGACGGGCCGTCCGCCCCGCTGGATGAGCAGTGTGGCGGGTGCGGTGCGTCACCGAGGGCTGGCGATCTGTGCGAACGGAGCACTGATCTACGATCTGCATACCGAGCGGATAGTGGAATCTCACCTGATCGGCGTGGACGTCCTGGAGGAGGTCGTCTCTCAGCTAAGAGCGAACGTGCCTGAACTGGCATTTTCGGTCGAGTATGAAGGCGGTTTTGCGCACGAGTCAGATTTCCCGTTGGGCGGCTGGGACCGGAAGGCGGTCGGGGGCCTGCGGGTGGGCGCGGCGACGCTGACCTCCCGGCCCTGCTTCAAGCTGCTGGCGCTCCATCCGCGTATGGAACCTGACCCGCTGCATGCGGCCGTTCACGATCTGGTGGGGCACTTGGTAACGGCCACCCACTCCAGTGGCCGGGGCCTCATCGAAATGAGTGCACTTGGTGTGACAAAGGCCACTGCATTGGCCGCACTTGCACAGCAATATGCAATCAAGTCATCACAAGTCGTGGCATTCGGCGACATGCCGAACGACCTGCCCATGCTGAGATGGGCAGGCACCTCGTACGCCGTCGCGAACGCCCATCCCGACGTGCTGGCCGCCGTGGATCACGTGACGGCGGCCAACAATGACGACGGCGTCGCTCTGGTGCTTGAGGAGCTTTACAAGTAGTCCTTACAGGTAGGGGCCCGAACCGCCGTGCGGCGGACGCTGACCCTCTTCGCCCTGCGGCACTCCGGGCAGCGCTCTGCGCATCTGCTCAAGCTGCGCCCGGGCCGCCATCTGCTGCGCGAACAGCGTCGTCTGGATGCCGTGGAACAAGCCCTCCAGCCACCCCACGAGCTGAGCGTGCGCGATGCGCAGCTCGGCCTCGCTGGGCGGGGTGCCGTTCTCGTCGGTGAAGGGCAGCGACAGCCGCTCCAGCTCGTCGACCAGCTCGGGCGCCAGCCCGTCCTCGAGCTCCTTGATGGAGGACTCGTGGATCTCCTTCAGCCGCTTGCGGCTGGCCTCGTCGAGGGGAGCCGCGCGGACCTCTTCGAGGAGCTGCCGGATCATGCTGCCGATGCGCATCACCTTGGCGGGCTGCTCGACCAGGTTGGTGACCGATCGCTCATCCTCGCTGTTATCGCCCTGACCTTGGAAGTCGGGGCCCACCACCACGATGTGGGGGGTGTTGTTCTCCTCAGCATTCATAACACTCACCGTACTAGCAGGATCTTGCCGACGTGCTCGCCCGAGTCCAACATTCGGTGCGCCTCCGCGGCCTCTGACATGGGAACCTCCGCGTGGACCACCGGTCGCACCGCTCCCGCGCCGACCAGCGGCCACACGTTGTCGACGACGCTGCGCACGACCACGCCCTTCTCGTCGACCGGGCGGGCGCGCAGCGTGGAGCCGTGCACGGCCAGCCGCTTGCGCACCAGCGCGAACAGGTCGATCTCGGCCTTGCCGCCGCCCTGCAGCCCGATGACCACCAGTCGCCCGCCCGTACGCAGGACCTCGATGTTCTTGGACAGGTACGAGCCGCCGATGATGTCCAGGATCACGTCGGCCTCGACCCGCTCGGCGAAGTCCTCGTCGCGGTAGTTGATCAGCTCGTCGGCGCCCAGCTCCTTGAGCCTGGCCAGCTTCTCCGCCGATCCGGCCGTCGCCGCGACCCGCGAGCCGAGCGCCTTGGCCAGTTGCACCGCGCACGTCCCGATCCCGCTCGCCCCGCCGTGCACCAGCAGCGTCTCGCCCCGGCGCAGCCGCGCGAGCATGAAGACGTTGGACCAGACCGTGCACGCCACCTCGGGCAGCGCGGCCGCCTCCACCAGCCGTACGCCCTCGGGCACCGGCATGACCTGCTGCCAGGGCACGGCCACGCGCTCGGCGTACCCGCCTCCGGCCAGCAGGGCGCAGACCTCGTCGCCCGGGGTGAAGTGCTCGACGTCCTCGCCGACCTCGACCACCACGCCGGACACCTCCAGCCCCGGGTACGGGGACGCGCCGGGAGGCGGATCGTAGAAGCCCAGCCGCTGAAGCACGTCGGCCCGGTTGACCCCCGCCGCGCTCACCTCGATGAGGACTTCGTGCCGGTCAGGGGTGGTGTCAGGTACCTCGCGCCACTCCAGGACCTCTGGTGGTCCCGGGGTCGTGATCTCGATGGCTCGCATGTCGACCACGGTAGCCGGGCAAGGAAGTTATGGGTTGGCGACCTTCGCCGGAACACATGGCGTTAATCTGCAAGGTATTTGCTGCCCCTTTAGGACATGGGGGACCCCACGGTGGCAAGACACGATCGAGAAGAATCTCTCGAGGAACAGCTGGCCTGGCTCGACGCGATCAAGGAGACCGAAGAGACTCCGATCTCGGTCAGCGCCTCCGGCGCCTCGGAGGAGACCGTCGTATCACCGTACCCGCAGGACCCCTGGTTGTCGGTGCCGACGCAGCACGAGACGCCGACGCCGCTGTTCAGGGCGGCGGTCGGCTCCGTGTACGGCACGGCGCCCACGGACGAGGCGGCGCCCGAGCGCAGGAGCGAGCCGCCCTCGTGGCTCGACTCCACCGACACGCAGGACGACGTCGCCCCCGCCGAGGCGCCCGCGAAGGAGCAGTCGCCGGGTGGCGGTTCGCCGGGCGGCGGTTCTTCCAAGACCGACGACGCGTTCCTGGCGCCGCTCAAGCCGCTGCCGCGGCCGGACGACACCGACTCGTACTCGCTGCTGTCGCTGCCGGAGCTGAAGCTCAAGCCGCAGTCCAAGCCGGAGCCTGAGGCGGAGAAGCCGCAGGAGAAGAAGGCCGACGCCTGGCCGGCGCCGGAGAAGAAGCCGGAGCCCTGGCCGGCGCCGCAGGAGAAGAAGTCCGACGCTTGGCCGACGCCGCCGGAGTGGCCGCCGCCGGCCGAGCCACCCGCGGCCGACGAGCCGCGTGCGGCCGAGAAGCCGCGCCTGACCGAGAAGCCGCGTCCGGCCGAGGAGCCCGCGCCGGGCGCCTCCGAGCCGCCGCCGCCCGTGGAGGACGAGGCCACCCTGCCGCGGCTGGACGTGCCGCTCACCTTCGACGTGCCCCGGCCCGCGGAGCAGCCGTCGGCGTTCGACGAGCCGCGTACGTTCGACGAGCCGCGCTCCTTCGACGAGCCGAAGAGCCCGTTCGAGGAGTCCAAGCGCGCCCTGGACGAGCCGAAGCCGTCCCGGACGTTCGACGAGCCGCCGCGCGCCTTCGGTGAGCCGCGCCCGTTCGAGCCCGAGCGCTCGTTCGAGCAGCCACGCGCCTTCAACGAGCCACGTACGTTCGACGAGCCGCGCTCCTTCGACGAGCCGAAGAGCCCGTTCGATGAGCCGCGTACGTTCGACGAGCCCAGGCGGGCCTTCGACGAGCCGCGCCCCTTCGACCACCCGCAGCCGTTCGACGACTCGCCGCCCCCGCCCCGCCGCCCCGCCCCCGTGCCGGTCTTCAGCGCCCCGCCGCGCCCCCCGGTCACCGGCAGGCCCACCGCCGACAGCCTCGACCCCGAGTCGCTGCTGCGCGGCCGCCGCAACGCTCCCTCCAAGGGCTGGCGGCGCCTGGTCTACAAGGCGTCCGGCGGCTGGATCAAGCCCGGCGAGCCGCCGGAGGTCAGAAGGCGCCGCGAGCTGGTGACCAGGGCCCGCACCCCGGTCGCCTCCGGGCACCACCGCGTGGCCGTCCTCAGCCTGAAGGGCGGCGTGGGCAAGACCACGACCACGGTCGGCCTCGGCGCCACCCTCGCCCAGATGCGCGGCGACCGGGTGATCGCCGTCGACGCCAACCCCGACCGCGGCACGCTGTCCGACAAGCTCACGCTGGAGACCTCGGCGACCGTACGCGACCTGCTGAACGAGAGCGACCAGGTCAAGCGGTACGTGGACATCAGGGCGTTCACCTCGCAGGCCCCGTCGCGGCTGGAGGTGCTGGCCTCGGACCGCGACCCGTCGGTGTCGGAGGCGTTCAGCGGCGCCGACTACCAGTCGGTCTCGCAGGTCCTGGAGAACTTCTACTCCATCTGCATCACCGACTGCGGCACCGGCCTGCTCCACTCGGCCATGGGCGGCGTGCTGGGGCTGGCCGACCAGATCGTGCTGGTCAGCTCACCGTCGGTGGACGGCGCCAGGGCGGCCTCGGCGACGCTCGACTGGCTGGAGGCGCACCACTACGGCAACCTGGTCAGGGAGGCCACCGTGGTGCTGTGCAGCGTCCGGCCGCGCTCCAAGTCGGCGGTGGACATCTCGAAGCTGGAGGCCCACTTCGCCGCCAGGTGCCGCGCGGTGATCCGCGTGCCGTACGACCCGCACCTGGAGGAGGGCGCCGAGATCGACCTCGACCGCCTGCAGGAGACGACCAGGGACGCCTACCTTCAACTGGCCGCGTGCGTGGGTGACGGTTTCGCCGCGAGGGGGGAGTAAAACCCACAATATGCGGAGGGTGTGGGATTCGAACCCACGAGGCCATCGCTGACCTGGCCGCTTTCAAGGCGGCTGCACTCGTCCACTATGCGAACCCTCCAGTGCGCACACCACCATAGCGGCTGGGATGGCGGCGGTGTACGTTCGGGAGGTGGCGGATCTCAGCGTTGAGGTGGAACGAGCCGACGGCTCCGCCACCGTGCGTCTGGCGGGCGACCTGGACAAGCTCACCGCGCCGCATTTCAAGCGGGTGCTGAGCGGGTTGGTCGCGGAAGGATGCGTCAAGATCGTCGTCGACACCGCCCGGCTCGACTTCTGCGATTCCAGCGGTCTGTGGGTGCTGGTCGAGCATCAGCGCAGGGCGCAGGAGGGCGGCGGGTGGTTACGGCTGACGGGAGTGCAGGGGGTGCTGCGCCGGGTCCTCGACGTGACCGGCCTGAAGGCCGCCTTCGACAGCGTCCTGCTCGGTCAGGTCTGACCCGGTTCCTACAGCGTCCTGCTCAGTCAGGTTCGACCGGCTTCTTCGCTAGTCGGCCAGCTGCGACAGCAGCCAGCTGGGCCCGGCCGTCCTGGCGCCCAGAGCGCCGACGCGCTCCTTGAGCTCCCGGTCGGCGGTCACCACGAGCACCCGCTCCCACGGCCGCGCCTGGCGTACGACGTCGACGATCGCGTCGTCCCCGCTCCCGGTCGCCGCGACCACCTGCACCCCCGGCACGGCGGGCGCGCCCTTGGCGGCGCCCTCCACGACCGCGACGAGCCTCGGGTACCACTGCGCCAGCACCGGATGCCGCAGCCGCAGCTCGGCCACCTCGGCCAGCAGCCGCTCCGTCGCGCCGAGCCGGTCCTTCCACCAGCCGTGCTCGTGACGGGCGCCGATGATGTTCGCTATGTCGAGGACCACGGTCTCGGGCTTGAGCTCCTCCTGGACCTGGCCCCAGGTCGCGGCGAACCCCGGATGCAGCTTCTTGCGCGCGATCTCCGGCAGCGCCAGCCAGCGCAGGTCGGTGCTCTCGCTGTTGGCGGGCTTGGCGGCCAGCCGTTCCACCGACTCGGCGATCACCGTCTCGAACGTCCACCCGCCGTGGTCGTCCAGGTAGACGCCCTGCACGCGCAGCTCGTCGCCGGGCAGGGCGGCCTCCTCGTGGGCCTCGCGCAGCGCGCTGGCCACGGCGTCCTCGTGGCTGTCGCGCGCGCCGCCGGGCAGCCCCCACGTGCCGCCGTGGTGGCTCCACCAGACGCGCTTCTGCATGAGCACGTACGGTACGCCGCTCGTGTCATGGTGCACGGCCAGCAGCCCGGAGGCGCCGTGCAGCCCCCAGTGCCTGTGCCCGCGCCCGCACTCGGTCCAGCCGTCGCCGTCTTTCGCCGCCATGTGTCGATTCTCTCAGGCCGTTGTCGTCGGCTGCCGCGACGCGCCTAACGGCCGTTGCGGCTGAAGTGCTGGTAGTCCTTGGTGCCCGACCAGGAGCCGCCCCATCCCCAGCCCACCGACGCGAACGCCTTGACCACCCGGTCACCCGAGTTGATCACACCTTTGCCCTTGGCGGGGCGCTTCGCGAACTTCTTGGCGTTCTGATGCGCGGTGCTACCGGCGGCGGTGACGTACGGGTTCTCGCGCGGGTTGATGTCGATGGCCTCGCCGTAGGCGTGGTTGGACCAGTTGCTGGAGCCCGTGGCGGCGCGGCAGTTGAAGGCCGAGGTGTTGTCGGCGTCGATCGAGTCGAAGTCGTCGGCCTTGTAGGCGTCGACGAGCCGCATCTGCTTGATCGGGTAGCGCATGTCGTACAGCTTCCTGAAGACCTTGACGACGTCGTCGGTGACGGTCCTGCGCACGACCAGCTCGCCGGTGTGCGCTTTGTCGTCGAAGCCCCAGTACGTCATCGTGATCAGGCGCAGGTCCCGGTAGTGGACCGGGCAGCCCGAGCGCCAGGAGTACGGCAGGCGGGCGCGCGCGACGGCGCTGACCTTGGCGGCGAACTTCGGCGGGCCCTCAGGCTTCGGCGCCGGGCTCGACGCGGCCGACGACTCCGACGGCGACTCCGACGGCGACGCGGCCGGCGACTCCGACGATGACGTCGAGAGCGGGGTCGGGGTCGCGGGCACGGGCGGCTGGGTGTCCGGCGAGGCGGCCGACGACGCCACCTGCGCCTGCCCGCCGCACGAAACGGACGCGAAGACCACGAGGGCAGCGGCAGCACGTTTCATGCGGCCACCATATGCGACCTGCGCCTGAGGTCAGAGCACTATCGACGCTCAGGTCAGGGCACTATCAGCACCGTACGGCGAGCCCGTCTGGCCAGCCCGACGGCCACCGACCCCGCACCGAACGTGTGCCACATCGAGCGCGACCGCCCCACCACGATGGCGTCGGCCATGCAGGACGCGGCCAGCATCTCCAGCTCGCGCGCCGTGTCCCCGCGTACCCTGACGAACCGCCACGGAACGCCCACCCCGCTCAGCTCCGCGCGCAGGTCGTCGGTCAGGTCCTCGAACGAGTCGGGGATGATCGGCGAGCCCGCGAAGAACCACAGGTTGGCGCTCGTGAGCGTCTCGACGAAGGCGATGACCAGCGCGGCGCCGTCCCGGCGGGCGAGCCCGGCCGCGTACGCGAGCGCGTTGCGGCTCGGACCCGATCCGTCGAACCCGACGACCAGCAGTCCGGTGCCGTCCTTGCCGATCTCGAACTCCCCGCTGGGGAGCCTGCCTAGCAGCGGCTCCCAGCGGTCGTCTGTGCTACCGCCGAACACGGCACGCCTCGCACGTCAGCCGTCGGCGACGTGCTTGCCGCGGCCGGCCAGCTCGCGCAGCGCGTCGGCCGCGTAGACCACCAGCGCCACGAACGAGACGGCGGCCAGCCCGCCGCCGATCCACAGGTCGTTGACCGTGGCGTCAGCGTAGGCGGCGCCCCTGGGCTGGTACCCGACCGCGAACGGCGCGGCGACCAGCCACAGCCCGGCCAGGAACAGCAGGATGAGGGCGGAAACGCCCACTTTCGCCTTCATCGGTTCTCCTCCACTCCGACCAGGGTCGGCTTGCCGTTCTGGCGGTGCTCACCGGGACGGTTCAGGTCCTCCCTGAGCGCCTCGACGAGCGGGGCGAGCAGGGTGGCCAGCTCGGCCGACGACGACTGCGGCGCGGGCGCCACGGGCTCCGGCTCAGGCTCGGCGACCTTCTTCTGACGTACGGCCACCAGGCCGCGGACCACGAGCTCCTCGTGGATGGCGGCGGCGAACGCGAGCGCGCCGGCGAGCCCGACGATCGCCACGCCGAGGCCGGTGAAGAACTCGGACGTGGTCGGGTTCGTCCAGTCGGCGTTCTCCGGCTGGGTGCCGAGGGCGAACGGGGCGATCATCAGCCACAGCCCGGCCATGAGCGCCAGGGCGGCCACGACGGCGCCCACGAACTTGCGAATCATTGTGTGACTCCTCCTGTTACGAGGTCTTTCTGCGGCGGCGCGGCCTGCGCGATCAGCGCGCGTGAGGTCGGCCGCAGCACGTTCTGGGCGACCGAGCGGGCGCGGTCACGTTCGGGACGGTCGTCCTCGGGCGGCGCCATCCTGGCCACCGCCGACAGCAGCGCGGACGGCTGGCCGTTGACCCGCTCGATCCGCTGCGCGATGAGCTCCAGCAGCAGCCCGGCCAGGACCAGGTCGTCCTTGCTGAGCGTCTGGGGGTCGGGTTCGGGCGCGGGCGCCGCGTTCCCCCTGAGCGGCAGCTCCTTGAGGAAGAGCGCCGCCACGAAGCCGAGCAGCGCGATCGGCACGCCGACCATGAAGACGGTCTCCAGGCCGCGGGTGAACGACTCCAGGACGATGTGCTTGATCGGCTCCGGCAGCTTCTGGATCGCGTCGGGGCTGCCCAGCTTGAACGACGTGCCGCCGGGCAGCGAGATGTGCGCCGCGCGCAGCATGTCTTCCATCTCGGCCTTGAGGCGGTTGGTGAGGATCGCACCGAACGCCGCCACGCCGATGGCGCCGCCGAGCGAGCGGAAGAACGACACACCGGCCGTGGTGGCGGCCATGTCACGCAGCTCGGAGCCGTTCTGGGCGGCGAGGATGAGCATCTGCATGCACAGGCCCAGCCCGATGCCCAGCACCGCCACGTCGAACCCGATGAGCCATTCGCTCGAGTCCACGTGCAGCCGTGACAGCATGAACAGCCCGACCGCCACGATGAGCAGGCCCACCACCGGGAAGATCTTCCACTTGCCGGTCTGGGTGACGATCTTGCCGGAGATCACGCCCGCCAGGAACAACCCCACCACCATGGGCAGTGTCATCAGCCCCGACTCGGTCGGGCTCAGTCCCTTGACGATCTGCAGGTACTGCGGCAGGTAGATCATCGCGCCGAACATCGCCATGCCGACGAACAGCGACGCGGCGCCGGTCAGCACGAACGTGCGGTTCCTGAACAGCCTGGGCGGCAGGATCGGGTTGCGCGCGATGCGCTCGGAGAGCACCGACAGCGCCAGCATGAGCAGGGCGAGCGCGCCCAGGGCGTAGGTCCAGAACGAGTTCCACTCGAACTCCTGGCCGCCGAGCGTCAGCAGCAGCATCAACGCGCTCGCGCTGGCCGTGATGGTGGTCGCGCCCCAGATGTCGATGGAGGTGTTGCGCTTGACCTTCGGCAGCCGCAGCACCTTCTGGATCACCGCGAAGGAGATCACGGCGAAGGGGACGACCACGTAGAAGCACCAACGCCAGCCGAGCCAGTCGGTGTCCACGATGAACCCGCCGAGCAGCGGCCCCGCGACCGTGGAGATGCCGAAGACGGCGCCCATGTATCCCGAGTAGCGGCCACGCTCCCTCGGCGAGACGATGTCGCCGAGAATCACCTGGGCCAGCGCCGACAGGCCGCCGACACCCAGACCCTGTACGGCGCGGGCCGCGATGAGCTGGCCCATGTTCTGGGACAGCCCGGCCACGAGCGACGCCGCGACGAACAACCCCAGAGCGGTCTGGAACAGCAGCTTCCTGCCCCACAGGTCGGATAGCTTGCCCCACAACGGTGTGGACACCGTCATCGTCAGCATTGTGGCCGACGCCACCCAGGAGTATTGATCCTGGCCGCCGAGCTCCCCCACGATCGTCGGCAGTGCCGTGCCAACCACCGAGGTCGAGATCATCGAGGTCAGCATGGCGAGCATCAGCCCGGACATGACCTCGAGAATTTCGCGGTGGGTGTAGTGCCGCCTCGCGGGGGCTGCGGCCTGTGCCTGCGCTACCAAGACACCACATCCCCTTCTGTACGCTTTGTCGCATATGAGTATACGCCTGTTTACTAGCCGCGCGGCAAGGAGGGGTCGTTGAGTAGAGTTCGGGCATGGAAGCGCAGTTGACGGAGGTGACCGAGGTCCGGCAGCGTGACCGCGAGGCCACCCGCCGGCGGCTGCTGGAGGCGGCCCGCGGGCTGTTCGGCGAGTACGGCTACGAACAGGTGACGGTCCGCATGATCGCTTCAGCGGCGGACGCCAACATCGCCCTGGTCGGCCGCTACTTCGGCTCCAAGGCCGGCCTGTTCGGCGAGGTGCTGGCGGGCGAGCCGACCGTGCGTGCCGTGGTCGAGGGCGACCGGGCCGGGCTGCCCCGGCGGCTGGCCGCGTACGCCGCCGCACGCATGTCGCACGGGCCGGAGAGCCCCGTCCTGCGATCACTCGAAGGCGCCGCCGGTGACCCCGAGGTCCAGCAACTCGTCCGCGATCGTCTCTCGACCGTGGTGATCGAGCCCATGGCCGCCATGATCGGCGGCCCGGACGCGCACGCCAGGGCGCGGATGGCGGCCTCGGTCTTTCTCGGCGTCGGCTCGATGCGCCGCCTGGTCGGCCCCCGGACGGCCACCCCCGCCGACGTGGAGCGCCTCACCGCCGTCTTCGAGCTCTGCCTCGGCCTGGACAGCGACTGACCGGCCCGGACGGCGACTAACCCGCACGCCGCCACGCGCTGACGGTGTCGGCTGCCCACCGGCGCATGCGTTCCTGATGCCCCTCGGCCGGAAAGGAGCCGTCCACCGCGACGTCCACGATGGTCGTGGCGAACGCGGCCGGCGGCACGGCGTCGTCCGGAAGCGGCGGCACGCCCGGAAAGTCGTCCGCGCCCGGCGCCCGCCCGCCGTGCCTGTGCGAGTTGAGCCGCCGCGCCCGCCGCGCCATGGGCCCGAGCGCGGCCGGTC
Source organism: Nonomuraea rhizosphaerae (assembly GCF_019396405.1). GTDB lineage: Bacteria > Actinomycetota > Actinomycetes > Streptosporangiales > Streptosporangiaceae > Nonomuraea > Nonomuraea rhizosphaerae. Next base: position 11,177 of record NZ_JAHKRL010000465.1, read on the forward strand.
CGCCCTCCACGTAGACGTGCAGCGCCGCCCAGTAGTAGCCGGTCCTGGCCATGCTGGAGGAGTGCTGGAAGGAGAAGCACGCCACCGAGACCGCGTGCACGTCGGCCCACGGAGCCCGCATCGAGAAGTCCAGCGCCAGGAGCCGCTGGAACAGCTCGCCACAGTCGTCCGGCGCGGCGCACTGCCCGCACGTCTTGGCGTCAGGCAAGCGGCACCTCCTTCAGCGTGCCGTCCGGCAGCAGCTCCAGTACGGCGATCGCGTCCGTGCCGTGGATCACCTGTGAAAGGCAGATCACGTCCGTGTTCCCGACGCGTTCCCTGAACGGCGCGTGCATGTGCCCGCACGCGTGCACCTGCGGCCTGAGCCGGTCGGTCAGCTCCCGCACCCGTTCCCGCCCCACCGGTGTGTCACCCCGGTGGAGGTACGACAGCCCCGACGGCCATTCATGGGTGAGCAGCAGATCGACGCTCTTTCCCCGAGCCTGCCGCAGCAGTTCCTCGACCTGTGGCCGGGTGAAATAGCCGTACTCCTTGAGCCGCTCCGGCGTGATGGCGGGCGGCACGTCCGGCTCGCTGAAATGCCGGGAGTGAATGCCGGACAGGAAAGCCACCCGCAGCCCGCCGACCTCCCGCACCCCGGACCGCCCGAGAAAATGGAACCCGGGCGCCCACTCACCGGCGCCCTGCGCGTCCAGCGCCGGCCACGGCTCATGGTTGCCGCCGATGAAATAGACGGGCGCGCTCATGCTCCGCCACCCCGCCGCGAACTCCGGGAAATCGCCGACCTTGCGATACTTGGCCGGCCCGGCGACGCCGAGGCTTTCCTCCTCGGACCTGTTCGGCTCGGCGTCCCCGACGCTGAAGATGGCCTCGACGCCGCCGGCGTGCCGCCGGACCAGCGCGTCGGCCTTGGCGAAGTTGGCGTGGATGTCGCCGACGATCGCGAATTTCATGGCTTTGATGGTCCCGGCAGGCGCGGCGACCGGACAACCGAGTTTTCTCCGCGGACGTTTTTGTCATGCGGACGTCTTCGTCATGCGGAGAAGGCCGGATACCCGGGAAGCTCAGCGACGTCCCACCCGGCGGTCTCCCGCAGCAACTCCCGCACGACCCCGCCCAGCACCGGCAACTCACCACCGCCCAGCACCGGCAACTCACCACCGCCCAGCACCGGCAACTCACCACCGCCCAGCACCGGTGACTCACCACCGTCCAGTTCCGCCAGCAGATAACGCCACCTGTGCCGCAATATCTGCCGCCAGGTCGGCACGGACGGCCGCGTACGATGCATGGGCCGATCCTCCGCCCGCGCCCGCGGCAGGACCATCGCCGTCATGAACATCGTCCACGTGGCCACGGCGTGCCGCACTCCCCGCGCCCACAGGAAATCGTCGGCGAGGTCGGGATAGAGCCGGACCACTTCACCCCGATAAACGGCCTCGATCTCCTGCGACACCTCGGCGGGCAACCGGAAGACGCACCAGCAGGTGGCGAAAGGCATCCGCGTGTACGCCGCGTCCAGAAAGGCGGAGTGGAACCCGGCCCCCTCGAAGTCGAGCACCCTGAACCCACCCGGCGTGAGCAGGTTGTTGTCCGGGCAGATGTCACCCGGCGAGAACACCGGATAACGCCGCATGCTCTCGGCGACGGCGCCGATCTCCTCCCGCAAACCGTCGGGCACCACGGGCAGCCAGTCGGCGGGATCCCCGATGCGGTCGAAAACGCTCAGCTCGTCGTCCCCTTGCGAGTATTTCGCGCGCAGGTCGTCGAACTCCCGCTCCCGTTCCGCCCCGGCGAGGGCGATCCGCCCATATGTACGCGCCCACGATCGCAGCGCGTCCCTGGCCTGCCGCGCGGAGGAGCCGAGCAGCGCGTCCGCCAGACTGGGCGCGTCACCGAGGTCCGACATGACGATGAACGGAAACGACGCGTCCACCGCCAGCGGTTCGGGCCCTTCCGCGCACACCGCGAGCCCGGCGGCCTCGGCGGCGAATCCGGAGCGATCCTTATACGCCTTGACGATGACACTGCCCCCGGCCCCGGACCCAGTACGGCAGCGCAGCACGGAGCTGCGGGAACTCCCTCCCAGATCGACCGGATCCGTGAGCTCCTGTCCGAGCGCCTTCGCCGCCGCCACAACTATGTCGTTCACGAATCCATGATCCTCTATATACGTTTGTTAACGAACAGGTAGCGCCGCTGTAACATGCCTTCATCACGATCCCGATATGGAGATCAATCACAAGCAGCTGAGGGAGAAGGCCGCTCCCGCGTTCGACGAGGCGGCCGAAGCCGTCCGGAAGGCGGTTGACCGGGCGGAAGACGCCTTACGCCCCCTGAACGACTGGCCCACGGGAGAGGACGTGGACAAAGCGTTCGTCGAGTGGTTCAGGCCGAAGCGCAACGAGATGATCAAGCTGATCGGGGAGTTCGCCGGCGTCTACAACGACATCGCCGACGGCCTCGACTCCATGCAACGGAACGTGGCCAAGGTCGACTGGGGCATCGCCGACGACCTGAAGATCAAGGACGTCCCGGTCTACAAGTGGCCGGACGAGTGATGGTCTCACCGAGCACGCTGCTGTTCATCCTCGCGGCAGGCGGCGCCGGCAGCATGATCTGCCTGCGCATCTACGCGAACGTCACAGCACCGGAAATCCCGCCGAGTGAGCTGCGCCAGGCAGCGGGCATCTTCCGTCAACTGGCGAACGACCTCGATGACCCCAAGACCGGAGTGTCGGAGAAGGCCGATTCCGCCGCCTCCTCCGTCTGGCAGCACAACAGCGGCGATTCAGTCGACGCCTTCGCCCTGCTCTACCTCACGAACATCAGGCTGTTCCCCGGCGCGTTCGCCCGCGACTGCCGTGTTATCGCCGTCGGCTGCGACGCGTACGCGAAGCTGGTCGAAGACGTGAACAAACGCTTCGCCGAAATCGAGAAGGCCATTCTGCAGCTCCTCTGGCTGGTCGCCTTCCAGCCGATGACCACCGCCATTTACGGAGCGGCGCAGGCCATGGCGGCCGTGCAGCTGGCAAGACTGGTGAAGATCGCCCAGACGCTGAAGATGGTCTTCGGTACGAGCGCGGCGCGGATTCTCCAGATGGCGTTCCCGAAATACCTCCTGACCACTCTCAACTACGCGGCCATGGACGGCGCCGCCTACGCCTCGGGCTCCCTCGCGCTCGACAGGGTCGTCGACTACGACTACGGCCTGCCGATGGGCTCCGCCGGTGACAACGCCGCCGAGTTCGGCAAGATCGGGGCCGCCAACACCGGCTACATCCTCGGCTACGACATCGCCAAACTGGGCCTGCGCGGCCCGGCCACCCGGCAGAGCGAACTCCTGGCCCGCTTGATCGGCTCGGGCTTCGGCTACACCCCGGTCAAGAGCGCGCTGGACGGCGACGGCGAGATCATGACGACGCCGGACGAATGGGCGAGCAAAATCGAAGGCCACGGCCTGCGCGCCCTCATCTTCCCACCGGGCTGGCGTTTCGGCCGGTAACCGGCCTTCGATCGGTAACCGGCCCGAGAACGCCGACGAAGAGCGCACCGGCCAGGGCGACGCGGCGGTCACCGCACCCCTGAGCCGGTACGCGACGCCGGCCAGGAGCCGTCATTCCTTGACGACTTCCGGCAGCCCGAACACCCCGAAGTCCGCCGCGAGAAACGACACCACCTCGGCGACCTCCGTCCCGCGCAACGTGAGCACGTCCAGCCCACCCGGCACGTACACCCCCCGCCCCTCGTCCCACATGTACGTCCCGAACGCGACCTGCCCGTTCGCCCGAACGGGCACGAACCGCCACCGAGTCGCCAGCGGCCTGTCCACCAGGAACGCCCGGACGGCCGCCCGCCCCTCGTACCATTCGGTCAGCGGCGGCATGGAGTACCTGACGTCCTCTGTCAGCATCGCCACGATCGCGTCCACATCCCCGCGCTCCCAAGCACTCGCGTAACGCGCCGCCACCTCCTGAACGCCACCGTCCTCCAGGGATCGCAGCACGGCCTGCTGACTGCGCTCAGGCACCCGATCCGCGACGATCCGCCGAGCCCGCTGCAGCGCACTGTTGACCGCCGCCACGCTGGTCTCCAGCAGATCGGCGACCTCGCTCGCCGAGAACCCCAGCACCTCCCGCAGCACCAGCACAGCCCGCTGAAGCGGCACCAGATGCTGCAACGCGGCCACGAACGCCAGCTCGACCCCCTCCCGCGCGACATACCGAGCCTCAGGCCCCAGCCTGTCATCGGGATACGGCTCCACCCACACCGTCTCGACGTCCGGCGTCGCGTCCGAACTGAGGTCCGCCGGCAACTCCCGCCGCCCCCGCTGCTCCAGCACCGTCAGACACCGATTAGTAGCGATCTTGTAAAGCCACCCCCGCACCGACCCCCGCCCATCAAACCGCCCCAACCCCCGCCAGGCACGCACGAACGACTCCTGCACCACATCCTCGGCATCCTGCACAGACCCGAGCATCCGGTAACAGTGCGCCAGCAACTCCCTCCGAAACGGCTCCACAAGCTCCTCAAAAGCCGCAGAATCCCCCGCCCGCGCCGCCTCCAGCAACCCCACCTCTATCGGCACCGCCCCTCCAATCACCACAGGCCACCGACCTCCCGCAAGATGGACGGCACCGCCCCCGGAGCGGCACTCACCACCCCTCAACGCGTGGTGTAAGTGAACCAGTATCCCCTCGTACGTCCCGTGTAGCAGCGGGCGAAGTCGGACCGCGTGTGCACACAATCCTGCCGGTCATAACCACACCTGTACGTCTTGGTGACCTTGACGCCACTCGCCTGGACGCCCTCTCCTGACCACCGCTCACCGCCATCGCCGCCCCCGCCGGAACCGCTGACACGGCGCCAAGACAGAGCAGGGTGCCCGCAGCGAAATGCCTGAATCGCGTGAGTGAATATCCTTCGGCTCTCGACCTTCCGTGGAAAGAACGCGTCCGAAGGCAGCGACGACCCGACGACCGACTTCCATCCGACTTCACCGCTCAGCTCGACGCCCGGGCCCGCCCGCCCCAGGACATCAAAAAGGCCCTCTCCCGACGAACAGGAGAGGGCCTTCATGTACTGCGGAGGATCGGGGATTTGAACCCCGGATGGTGTTGCCACCAAACCGCATTAGCAGCTAGGGGGACGATCATCCCATACCTTCTCATGTGGACCAACACGGTCGAGCGGTCGTGCTGGAACGGGTTGGATCGCGAGTGAACTGCAACCCAAACTGCAACCCACTTCGGCGTCGATCGCGCTGCCGATGATCTACGCCCGATCAGGCACGCAACGGGCACGCCAGCCACAGTGCCCGGTGGGCCGGGGCTGAGGAACGAAGCCCTGGACCTTCGATCGCCCCCAGCCACCCACGGCGGCCAGCCACAGACAGGCGATCGTGAGGGCGTATCTGCGCGGAGTGCCATACGGATCAAATCGCATTAACAGCTCGGGCGGCTAGCGTGCAGGACAGTCCTACCTGGAGCGACGCCCCTTACCGATCCGCCTGGAATGCACTCGTACGACGGCGCATCTCGATTTCGTGCTTCCATAGGACTGGCCCATGAGGCATCCGGTATGCGCAAAGATGGGAGGGCAAGAATGATCACTCAGTTGATCACTGTTGCCGCTGTGCTTGTTGGTGCTGCAGCCTCTTACTTCGTGACGAGAGCATCCGAAAGAGAGCGCTTTAACCGCGAGATGAAAGTAAGGTGGGATCGTCCGCGGCTAGACGCTTATGTAGCTTACATTTCTGCCTTGAAGATGGAATATACAACTGCTCAGAAAATGTTTGACATTCTCAAAAAAGACTCGACCTCCGCCGAGATTCAGCTACTCCTCGATACGCTGCAGCAAGCCGACTTGCGGCGGGCGGAAATGTTTGAGACGGTCATGCTTCTGGCTGATGCTCCTACGATACAAGCAGCCCATGAGCTGAATACCAAGATGTGGCGCCTAGAAAGATCGGTATGCAATCGCGACGATCTTGAGAAGGCGACCTGGTATCAATTTACTGATGCATGGATAGTTGCTCTCAATAATTTCCACGAGTCGGCTCGGGCGAGCTTGGGTGTTAGTGGCGGTATCAGCCGTCGAGACGTTGCTCTGTTACTGCCGTCTCCTCGCGCCGATCAGGATGGGTAGGTGTTCTATGACGACTCTTGACGGCGCGCCATTGAGGACGTTGTCAGCTGGGAACAGCAATGATCGCCCGACATCAGGGCGTTGAGCTGGAAGAGGGCAAGTCGTGAGTGAGCATGGTTGGCCTCTCGTTACCCTGTCTAATTGCACACTAATTGCACGACGATTAGTTCGGGGCTCGCGGTCGCGTTTCGCGTCAGATAGAGCGCGCCCAACTGGACCTAGGATCTGGGGTCGGTGCCGCTGGTCTGTTCGAATTGTCCCGAGGTGACGGCCTATGCCGCGCACGGCTTGTAAGAAATAGGCGCATATCGCTCTGTGATGGATACCTTGTCATTGTTCGGTAGCAGGCTTTTCCAGCAGAGATAGTGTCATGGTGTTATCCGTGCCTGCCTCGAACTCGATCCTCACCGGCGTATCAGGTGCTATATCGGAGTCAAGATCAGGCCACTTGGTAACTCTGGCGTTGGCCATCAAGCGCCTAACTATGCCTATCGGAATATCATTCCCCGCAACTCTGAGCATCATTTCGCCGTCCGATAGTAGTTGGCTACTACCATGCATGATTGAACCAGCTAGGGAAGTAAGCGCTCCGGCCGTACTTGTTATGGATAGCTTAGACCATTTTGTGTTAACGGTTCGCCCTGCCAGTAGTTGCTGCGCCATATATAGATCGCGGGCTTCGTCGGGCTCAAATCGTTCGGGCAATACGAAGTAGACGCCAGTTGCCTGCTGTACGTCGTCTACTGCGCTTACGAGCGAGAGGAGCCGACCAGTATCCTCGCTGATAGCCTCATCGATTGGGATTGTTGGGATCAGAAGCTCGTTCTCCATCCAAATGGCTACCGAGTTAGGGGATCGGTAGTCGTTTAGGAATCGGAGCGATGGCAGCAGTGCTCCAGCAAGGAGGAGCTTCGGGGTTGAGTAATTGCACTGCAGCGTAATCGTTTCCTTGACGGAGTCTATGTTAATAGTCAGCCCGACCCCCTCCGTCGAATCCTTCAAAGTGATTTCGAACGAATTATTCGTGCGTTGCCTGAAGTGACCCTCAAATGGAAGCCCGACTCTAATGCGACCAAGCTCGTCCACTATCCGCACACTACAATGGAAATGGTCAGGCAGTGCGTGAAGACGGGAGAAGCTCAGGGCCAGTTGGTCGACTAGGCCAGCGGGTTTATTTGGCAGGAAAACGGTGATTCGCTTAGATGGGGCTGGAGAAGATGTAGAAATGATCCCAAGATGAGGGGGCTCCGTCGTTGTTTCGCCCTCGGTGACTGCAGATGTTAGGCCTCGAATGGTCGATTCGATATCTTCGTACCTATCATACTGAGCGCTTGGATATTTTGGCCATGCCGTGAGGGAAACTCCGCTATTCTGGTCGGTCGATATACCGAAAGCGTAGTAGGGGTCGAGATCGTTTAGTTGATTCGCGACAGCGTTCAGCTTCTCGCTAGCGCCCGACTCGCCATGTGCAAACGATCTGGACTCGGTGATTATGGTCCTGAAGACCCGCTGAAACTCTGCGAGCGAATTGCCAAAGAAGTAGTGATAAACGGCGGGATGGGATGTCAATTGAGCATCTAGCCAGGCAGGCCCATGCCAGGACAGCTGGAAGGGGTAGCGCTCTGCAAGGGAACTAAACCAATCCATCACCTCGGGCGTGGGTTCAATTGTGGTGATCAAACTCCAGGAAGCGGGCGAATTATCTGCAGCCTTCCCTATGGCAGCAGCTATTTGTCGTTTTCTAAGCTTATCGAGCCGCCCTGGAATATGCTTGACCTGAAATACGGCCTGCGCGCCAAGTCTTGCAAATGCTATGTCTCGGCCGTCATCGCTTCCAAGGCTATCTATTCTTCGCGTCTCGGGATGAAGAAGGCTGACAAGCGTGGAACATATAGCCTCAAACAATTCAGGGCTTATAGACTTCCAGTCTACGTGCTGACTCATGGCGTTTGAGCTCCCTCCGCATTGCGGACTCGATCAGATATTCTGCGGGGTTGGCGCATCGTCGCCGAACATGGCTTGAGGGACTACTATCACAGCTGTTGCTGGTGCCGTTCGGTTTATTGGATCGTTTCGAACCATGATGGAATTGGTTGTCAATAGGTGAGGTTGTGCCTGATTCTCTGTGGCGTCCAGCGCATCTGCAATAGTAAAAGCGCTTTTATCGCAGAAGACGCGAGCTACGTAACGATCTTCAGGACGGGGTAGGTCAACTTCTCGTGGCATCTGAAACTTCGTCTTCATCAGCGCCATAGCTATCCACCACGTCTCGTAGAAGATTTGCATGTAGCTCTCATCATGCGGAATTGGGCAGATGACCAGGTTTTTGCTGGAGTCCCTCTTGATCCGATCGGATCTACCAGAGCTGGCGGGCACGATTCCTATGCGTAGACCTGCATCCCCCTGCAGGTGTCGTGGATTGGTCTTAACCGTGGTTCCAACCCAATGATCCAACGCTAGCGACCCCAGAAGTAGGTCTGCTTTCCAGAGACCTCGAATACTCTGCGGGAGCAGCGTTCGAGCGGAACGTTTTCGAAAGGCAGAGGCAATGTCAGCTAGATGGCTTTTCAATGGGATCGGGGGCTCCTGCGGGCTTGAAAGGACAACGCTATGATCGGTTATCAGGTGCATATGCGTATTGATTAGCTGCTCTGATCCGGCCTTCTCTACAGCGAAAAATATCGACTCCGTCTGTCCTTGTCGAATTCGACATTCCTTTAATGCGTCTGTGACTCGTTCCAGCACAGCGGGTTGCCGAGTCAAAACTGCATCATGAATGGCATACTCAAAGGCAAGTCCGACATCGCCATCTCCGCGGGAGTGGAGTCGGCCCAGCTCGCGGAGGGGTAAGGCGCCACGAGGCTTGTTTGTTGCCGCATAATCGAAGTCCTCAAATATTTCTGCGTTTAAGGAATTCAAAAGCGATGCCAGAATGGGGCGCATTATGGCTATCTTTGCTTCGACGGGGTCGGCGACTGGAGAGGCTTGTCTTTCGGTGCGAATTTCCATCTATTGGACCTCTGTGATCTGTGTCTTGCCGCCTTTGGGGTTCGACTAGCGCCACAGAGTACTACCGACCTCTTTGTCTCCATGGGTGCTATTTCCGATACTACACAGGCTGTCCTTAGGGCCGGACATCTACGGCGACGAGTGCTGGTCATGATTGGAGCTGCCTATGGCGCCCGTCGCCTGTCCTCCTGAGAACGGGACACTTCGTTCCGAAAGTTCGAAGGATCGGTGCTCAAGTCTGACGGCGAAGAGGGATTCTAAGGGCCGCGCGGCGGCGCAGCTGCCACCTTGATCCCTATGAGATCAATTCGGCAAGCTC
>NZ_JAHKRL010000466.1 GCF_019396405.1 Nonomuraea rhizosphaerae
CGGAGGCCCTGGCCTCGGTCGAGGGCCCCGCCCAGGAGCGGCCGGACCGCCTGGAGCGGCTCGACCGGCTCGGCGGCGAGCTGGCGCCCGGCTACCCCGGCCGCGCCCACCGGGTCTGCGTCCTGGCCACCCGGCTGGCCGCGGTGCTGCGGATGGCCGACGACAGAGGGCTCACCTCCGGCCAGATCGCGGCCAGGGGCGAGGCGCTGCGCGAGCTCGACCGCGCCGTCCGCCGCGCCGTCGTCGCCGCCCACCACGCCATCTTCGAGCCGTCCAGGCCGTGACCCACGGGTGCTACGCCAGGCCGTGGCGCACGGCGTACAGGGCCGCCTGGGTGCGGTCCTGCACCCCCAGCTTCATCAGCACGTTCGACACGTGGGTCTTGACCGTCTTCTCCGCCACGGACAGGCTCCTGGCGATCTCCCTGTTCGACCGGCCGGCCGCGATCAGCGCCAGCACCTCGCGCTCGCGGTCGGTGAGCGGCGCGGGGCCGGGCGGCTGGGCGGCGGCGGGCTCGTGCGCGCCGTTGAGCATCGCCTCCGCCGCCTCCGGCGCCAGCAGCACCTGCCCCCCGTGCACGGCCCTGACCGCCTGGACCAGCGCGTTCGGGTCGACGTCCTTGTAGAGGAACCCGGAGGCGCCCGCCCGCATCGCCGGGCCCACGTCGGACCTGTCGGACACCGAGGTCAGCACGACGACCTTGGTGGTGGTGCAGGTGAGCCGCTCCAGCGCGCCCAGCCCGTCGAGCACCGGCATCTTCAGGTCCAGCAGCAGCACGTCGGGAGCCAGCTCACCGGCCAGCTCGACGGCCTGCGCGCCGTCGGCGGCCTCGCCGACGACCGTGATGTCCTCCTGCAGGTCGAGGAAGGTCCGCAGGCCCTGCCGCACCACTGGGTGATCGTCGGCGATCAGCACCCGGATCACACACCCACCTCCACGCGGACGGTTGTCCCCTTGTCGCGGGCCGAGACGACGGTCATGGCGCCGCCGACCGACTCCGCCCTGTCCTTCATCGACACCAGGCCCAGGCCACGCGACTCGGCCTGCTCGAAGCCGCTGCCGTCATCGCTCACGGTCAGCACGAGTTTGCCTGATTCGTCCGCCAGTCGTACCACGACATTTCCGGCGCCGGAGTGCCTGAGCGCGTTGTGCAGCGCCTCCTGGGCCACGCGCAGCAGGGCCACCTCGACCGCCGCCTCCAGCGGCGGCAGCTCCTCGCCCTCGAACGTGACCCGCGAGGGATGCAGCCGGTCGAGCATGCGCACGTGCTTGCGCAGCGTCTCGGCCAGCCCGTGCCGGTCCAGCTCGGCCGGGCGCAGCTCGACGATCACCGCGCGCAGCTCGGCCAGGGCCTCACCGGCGAGGCGCTGCACGCGTTCGAGCTCGGCGGCGGCCTTGTCGGGGGCGTTGGGCAGCATCACCCCGGCGGCCTGTGCGGACAGCCGCAGCGAGAACAGCTTCTGGGTGACGGCGTCGTGCAGCTCGCGGGCCATGCGGTTGCGCTCCTCCAGCATGGCCAGCTCGCGGCGCCGCTCGTACAGGCGGGCGTTGGTCAGCGCGATGGCGGCGTGCGCGGCGAACAGCGTCAGCAGGTCCTGGTCGGCCTCGGTGAAGCCGTCGGACGTGCGCTTGTTCGCCAGGAAGATGATGCCCAGCACCTGCTCGCCGTCGCGGATCGGGACGCCGAGGAAGTCCTTCATCACCGGGTGCGCCTTCGGCCACCACTCGAACCGGTCGTCCTCACGCAGGTCCGGCAGCCGCACCGGGGCGCCCTCGCGGAGCATCGCGCCGAGCATGCCGTGCTGGCGGGGCAGCGGGCCGATCGCGTCCCACTGCTTGTCGGTGATGCCCTCGGCGACGAACTCCGCGAACGAGCCGTCCTCGTCCGGCACGCCGAGCGCGGCGTAGCGGGCGTCCAGCAGACGCTGCGCCGACCGTACGATGACCTGCAGCACCTCGCGCACCGACAGGTGGCGGGTGACGGCGAGCACCGCGGAGCTGACCGCCTGCAAGATCTCGTCCCTGTCCGAGGCCACGGGACCACTCTAAGGTCCTAGGTCCAGGTGCTAGGTCCAAGTGCCCAGGCCGGGGCGGGGCTTCAGCCCGATGTACGGCCGCCGCGCCGTTCCTACCGTCGAAGACATGACGAACACCGCACTCATCACCGGCGCCTCCCGCGGCCTCGGCCTGGCCCTGGCGACGACGCTCGCCTCCGCCGGATGGGACCTCGTGCTCACCGCCCGTGGCGCGGCCGACCTCGAACAGGCCGCGGGCGGGCTCGGCGCCACCCTGATCCCCGGCGACGTGACCGACCCGGCGCACGTCGCCCGGCTCGCGAAGGCCGTGCCCGAGCTGGACCTGCTGGTCAACAACGCGAGCGGGCTGGGCGCGACGCCGCTGCCGCCGCTGGCGATCTACCCGCTGGAGGTGTTCAGGGACCTGCTGGAGGCCAACGTGACGGCTCCGCTCGCGCTGGTGCAGGCCACCCTGCCCGCGCTGCGGGCCGGCCGCGGAGCCGTCGTGAACATCACCTCCGACGCCGCCACCGGCGCGTACGAGGGCTGGGGCGGCTACGGCGCCACCAAGGCCGCGCTGGAGCAGCTCTCGAACGTGCTGGCCGCCGAGGAGCCCGACCTCGCCGTCTGGTGGGCCGATCCCGGCGAGATGAACACCCGCATGCTGGCCGACGCGGTCGGCGCGGAGGAGGCGTCGGCCGCGACGGACCCCGCCAAGGTGGCCGCCGCGCTCTACGACCTGGTCAGGGCCCGTCCGGCCAGCGGCAGGGTGAGCCTGCAATGACCGCCACCTTGGACTTCTCGCTGCCGGACACGCTCTCGGCGCACGAACCGCCCGAGGCCAGAGGGCTGACCCGCGACGCGGTGCGCCTGCTGCTCTCGCGCGGCGCCGCGGCGCCGTCCCACCACCGCTTCACCGACCTGCCCTCGCTGCTCGACCCGGGCGACCTGATCGTGGTCAACAACTCGGCGACGCTGCCCGCCGCGGTCCGGCTCGACCGGCTGGCCGTGCACTTCTCCACCGCTCGCGACGACGGCACCTGGCTGATCGAGCTGCGCCGCCGCACCTCCAAGGCGTCCGAGCCGTACGGCGGGGGCGAGGCGGGCGAGTGGCTGCCGCTGCCCGGCGGGGCCACGCTGCGGCTCATCGAACGCGAGACGCCGCGCCTGTGGCGGGCCCGCCTGGACCGCGACGTCGAGGCGTACCTGCGCGAGCACGGCCGGCCGATCCGCTACTCGTACGTGCCGGTCGACTGGCCGATCGACGCCTACCAGACCGTCTTCGCCACCGTGCCGGGCAGCGCCGAGATGCCGAGCGCGGGCCGGCCGTTCACCGCCGAGCTGGTGACGGCCCTGGTCTCGCGCGGCATCGGCGTCGCGCCGATCACCCTGCACACCGGCGTCGCCTCGCCCGAGAAGGACGAGCCCCCGTACGCCGAGCGGTACGACGTCCCGGCGGCCACGGCGCGGCTGGTCAACCTGACGCGGGCCAGCGGCGGGCGGGTGGTCGCGGCGGGAACGACCGTGGTGCGCGCCCTGGAGACGGCGGCGCGGGGCTCCCTGGTCAGGCCGTCCTCGGGGTGGACCACTCACGTCGTGACGCCCGAACGGGGGGTCAAGGTGGTGGACGGGCTGATCACCGGTCTGCACGAGCCGCGCTCCAGCCACCTGATGATGCTCACGGCCATCGCCACGCGCGAGCCGCTGGCGCGGGCCTACGAGGAGGCGCTGCGTGAGGGGTATCTGTGGCACGAGTTCGGCGACGCGCATCTGCTGCTGCGGTGATCCTCGTACGTGATCAGTGGGGTGCCCCTTGCTCTGCCGGTGGGGTGACCCTCGTGTGCGATCAATGGAGCGTGCCCAGTAGCCTGGCTCAATGTGGACCAGCGCACCCTCCTGATCACTCTGACCGGCCCGGACCGGCCCGGCGTCACGTCGCGGCTCTTCTCCGTCCTGTCCGGGTTCCCGGTGACCGTGGCCGACATCGAGCAGGTCGTCATCCGCGGCAGACTCACCCTCGGCGTGCTCGTCGCGTACGCGGGTGGCCCCTCCACCGGCACGGGCACCACGCTCGGCGCCATGTGGACCGCCGTCGAGCGGGTCGCGGAGGACCTCGGCCTTGAGGTCGAGCTGTCCACCGGCTCGCAGACCAAGGAGCAGCGCAGGCGCGGCCGCCTGTCGGTCAGCGTGCTGGGCGCGACGCTGGAGCCCGCCGCCATCGCCGGCATCGCCGGGCGCATCGCCGCCGCCGGGGCCAACATCGACCGCATCGAACGCCTCGCCCAGTGGCCCGTCACCTGCATCGAGCTGTCGGTCTCCGGCGCCGACCCGAGCGCGCTGCGCGTCGAGCTGGCCGCCGAGGCCGCGGCGCTGCACGTGGACGTGGCGGTCCAGCGCACCGGCCTGTCGCGGCGGGCCAAGCGGCTGGTCGTCATGGACGTCGACTCCACCCTCATCCAGGGGGAGGTCATCGAGCTGCTGGCCGAGCACGCCGGCTGCCTGGAGGAGGTCGCCCGGGTCACCGAGGAGGCCATGCGCGGCGAACTGGACTTCGCCGAGTCGCTGCGCCGCCGCGTGGCGCTGCTCGAAGGGCTGCCCGCCGAGGTGTTCGAGCAGGTGCGTCAGCAGGTCGTGCTCACACCGGGGGCCCGGACGCTCGTACGCACCCTCAAGCGCCTCGACTACCGCTTCGCCATCGTCAGCGGCGGCTTCACCCAGATCACCGACGCCCTGGTCGAGGACCTCGGCATCGACTACTCCGCCGCGAACGTCCTGGAGGTCGTCGACGGCCGCCTCACCGGCCGCGTGACCGGCGAGATCGTGGACCGGCCCGGCAAGGCCCGCGCGTTGGAACGCTTCGCCCGCGAGGCGCGCCTGCCGATCAGCCAGACGGTCGCCATCGGCGACGGCGCCAACGACCTCGACATGCTCGCCGCCGCCGGGCTGGGCATCGCCTTCAACGCCAAGCCGGTCCTCCGCGAGGCCGCCGACACGACGGTCAACACGCCCTACCTCGACTCGATCCTCTACCTGCTCGGGATCTCCAGGGACGAGGTGGAGGCGGCGGACGCCGAGGACACCGCGCTCACGCGGTAGCGTCCTTGGGGTCCCAGTGGGTGACCAGCTCGGCCTCGCCCGGCCAGAGGTCCACCCAGCCGGAGCGCGTACGGAACACCGCGAACGCCCCCGGCCGGAACCCGTAGTCGCCCCCGGCCAGCCCCAGCGCCAGCTCGTGCACGCCCGGATTGTGCCCGCACAGCACCACCGTGCCCAGCTCCGGATCGGTCAGCTTGAGCAGCGCCAGCAGCTCCTCCGGGTAGGCCAGGTACACGTCCCGCTCGTAACTGACCGCCACGCCCGGGAAGGCCAGCTCCACGGTGCGGCGGGTGCGCTCGGACGGGGAGCAGAGGATCAGGTCGGGCTCCACGCCGAGGGCCCTCAACTCGTCGCCGGCCCGCTGGGCATCGCGCTCGCCCCTGTCGGTCAGGGGGCGCTCCCGGTCGTCCAGGCCCGGGACCTGCGCGGCCTTGGCGTGGCGCAGCAGGATCAACGTACGCACGTGCTCATCCTTGTCGCTCATCCCTGTCGCTCATCCTCTCGTCGCCCAGACGCCCAGCGCGACGATCACGGCGATGATCGCCAGCATCGCCAGCAGGATGTAGGCCAGCGCCTTGCCGCCGCTGGACCGGTTGTCTTCCATCCGCCCAGTTTCCCACCAGGGGGTGAGGGTGACGCATCGGAGGGCCATGTCAGGGGGCGTGTCAGGGGGCGTGTCAGAGGGCTCGCATGCGAACGCCCGCTCCCCCACGACGTGCTGGGAGAGCGGGCGCTCGTCAGGTGTCAGGTCACACGATGTTCCGTATGGCGTCCGGTCACGAGGCGACCGGCTCGTGCTTCCTGTCGTTGTCGTTGTCGTTCTTGGCGGGCTCGCTCGTCGCGGAGCGCCGCTTGGAGACCAGGATGGCCCCCACCACGACGCCCACCGCGACCACGGTGACGCCGATCCGCAGCGGCGCGTTGTCCGCGTACATCACCACGGCGGGCGCAACCAGCAGGGCGACCAGGTTCATCACCTTGATCAGCGGGTTGATGGCCGGGCCGGCCGTGTCCTTGAACGGGTCGCCGACGGTGTCGCCGATGACCGTGGCCGCGTGGGCCTCGGAGCCCTTGCCGCCGTGGTGACCGTCCTCGACCAGCTTCTTGGCGTTGTCCCAGGCGCCGCCCGAGTTCGACAGGAAGACGGCCATCAGCGTGCCACAGGCGATCGCGCCGGCCAGGAACGCCCCCAGAGGCGCGTACCCGAAGGCGAAGCCGACGGCGATCGGCGTCATGACCGCCAGCAGGCCGGGCGTGGCCAGCTCGCGCAGCGAGTCACGGGTGCAGATGTCGACGACGCGGCCGTACTCGGGCAGCTCGGTGCCGTCCATGATGCCCGGCTTGGTACGGAACTGGTCGCGCACCTCGAACACCACCCGCATCGCGGCGCGTCCGACGGCCATGATCGCCAGGCCGGAGAACAGGAACACCACCGCCGCGCCGATCACCAGGCCGACCAGCACGTTCGGCTGGTCGATGCCCAGGCTGAACGTCCGGAAGGCGCCCAGCGCGCTCTTGACGGAGTCGCTGGCCGCCGTGAGCTGCGTCTCCACAGCGGTGCGGAACGCCCCGAACAGCGCGGTCGCCGCCAGCACGGCCGTGGCGATCGCGATGCCCTTGGTGATGGCCTTGGTGGTGTTGCCGACGGCGTCGAGGCTGGTCAGGACGCGCGCGCCCTCGCCCTCCACGTCACCGGACATCTCGGCGATACCCTGCGCGTTGTCGGAGACCGGGCCGAAGGTGTCCATCGAGACGATGACGCCGACCGTGGTCAGCAGGCCAGTGCCGGCCAGCGCCACCGCGAACAGCGCGATCGTCACGTTGCCGAAGCCCAGCAGGAACGCGCCGTAGACCGCGCCCGCGATGATCAGCGCCGAGTAGACGGCCGACTCCAGGCCGACGCTGATGCCGGCCAGGATGACGGTCGCCGGGCCGGTCGCCGAGCTCTCGCCGATCTCGCGCACGGGACGCCGGTTCGTCTCGGTGAAGTAGCCGGTCAGCAGCTGGATGGCGCTGGCCAGGACCAGGCCGATGAGCACCGCGCCGATGGCGATGAGCCGCGGGTTCGCGGTGGACTCGACGCCCGAACCGGTCAGCTCGCCGAAGGTGTCGGGCAGGTACCAGTACGCCGCCGCCGCGACCAGGACCGCGGAGATCCCGGCCGAGATGAAGAAGCTGCGGTTGATGGCGGCCATGCCGTTACGGTCGCTGTCGCGCAGCCTGGTGACGAAGATGCCGACGATCGCCGTCAGCACGCCGATCATCGGGACGATCAGCGGGAAGATCAGCCCCTGCTCGCCGAAGGCCACCTTGCCCAGGATGAGGCTGGCGACCAGCATGACGGCGTACGACTCGAACAGGTCGGCGGCCATGCCCGCGCAGTCACCGACGTTGTCGCCCACGTTGTCGGCGATGGTCGCCGCGTTACGCGGGTCGTCCTCCGGGATGCCCTGCTCGACCTTGCCGACCAGGTCGGCGCCCACGTCGGCGGCCTTGGTGAAGATGCCGCCGCCGACTCGCATGAACATCGCCAGCAGAGCCGCGCCGAAGCCGAACCCTTCGAGCACACCGGGCGCGTTGCCCTGGTAGATGAAGACGACGACCGCGGCCCCGAGCAGGCCGAGGCCCACGGTGAACATGCCGGCCACGCCGCCTGTACGGAAGGCGATGCGCATCGCGCGCTTCTCGCCCGCTTCACGCGCAGCGGCGGCGACGCGGACGTTCCCGCGCACGGCCAGCCACATGCCCATGAAGCCGGTCAGAGCGGAGAACACCGCGCCGACCACGAAAAAGATCGAGCGGCCGACCCGTACGTCGGTCTCGCCCGGTAGCAGGAGCAGAAGGAAAGGGATCACGACGACGAAGATCGCCAGCGTGCGGAACTGCCGCGTCAGATAGGCGGCGGCCCCCTCTTGTACGGCACGGGCGATGTTCTGCATGCGCTCCGTGCCCTGGTCGGCTGCCAGCACCTCGCGCACCAGGCCGCCGGCGACGGCTAGGGCGATCAGTGCGACCGCGGCGACCACGATCACGATGGTGAGATTGTTGCCGTTCAAGGCAAGATTGGACGCTGGCTCAGCAGCCAGCATGTGCCTAAACATCGTTCTCCTCGGCAAGACCGGTCGTCCTGCCCGGGCGGTGCTGCATAGATCGGCGGACTGGTGCGGCACCATCCGGGTTGTGGGTGCCGCTTCCAGTTGAGTCCGCAGTTTCGCCGGATCACCTTGGCCGGTCCCGGGAGTCTACGCAGCACATGCGCGGATATGAAGGCTCTGACGGTCGCTATTTGGCCACGCGTCCAGTAATCCCCTGCCAGCGGGCTGGTTTGCGATCCGACAGCCTTTATTTCCTCCGACTTACGGTCATGACGTGTCGCCGATAGAGCATGACCGAAACCCGCTTTGGATCGGTCCCACGGACATCGGGGCAGGTGCGGGCGGGCGGCTCGGGGAGGCTGGGGGTGTCGGCTCAGGGAAGCCATGGGTTTCGTGCGCACGTCACGGCGCCCGGCCCCGCATCACCGGAGGAGCGTGCCCCTGGACAGACGCCGGCCCTGGTCGGGGGGTGGGGGTTGGGCGGCCTGCCGTACAAAAAACTGCTTTTGGTGCGCAGGGGAGGCGCCGCAGGGGGCCGCACGCCGACGAACCGGCGCCAGCAGACCGGCGCCAGCAGACCGAAGCACTGTTGGGGCCGAAGCGCTGTTGGGCTGAGGCGCGCACTTTTGCGCTGTACGCTCGCGCACCCGCCAATCGCCACACACTCGCGCGCCTGCGGATCCACAGCAGCGCACACACGTCGGAGCGCCGCACATCCGCAGGCCAACGCGTCACACGCAGCACGACGCCCACCCCACCGGACTGCCGAACGCCACCAGGATCGCTGACCGTCCTCCGGCAGAAATGCTGGATCGCCTGGAGGCCTGGAGCGGCCCTCTCGCGAACAACCGTCGTCCACCGAACGACCGTCGTAACCCAGAGGGCCCTCACCCAGCGCGGCACAACAACACAGCAGCACACCGGCCGTGACACGGCGGTTCCTCGCACCACCGGTCACTATCAAAGCAGCCTGGAGCGTGAACGATCAGACCAGAACCCGCACAGCGGTCAGATCGGGGGATGGCCGTTGGTCGCGGCCGGCCAGCTCATCCGGATGCGCATCCCCTTGGGGCTGGGGAACACCTCCACGTCGTCGGCCAGCCCCGCGATCACCGCGATGCCGAACCCCGACATGAACGAGTCGGAGAGCATCCCCAGGTCAAGGGGCTGCTCCTGCTTGATCTCGTCACTGGGAGCCTGGTCGCTCACCGTGACCTCGAACCGTCCGGAATCGTCCTTCAGCTCGATGCGGATCGGCTCGCCCGGGCAGTGGGCGCGATGCGCCTCCACCGCCCGGGAACAGGCCTCACCGACGGCGAGCCTCACCTCGTCCAGCAGCGATTCCTCCACGCCGGTACGCCGGGCGATGGCCGTCGCGACCAGCCTGGCGGTCCGCACATGGGCGGGAAGAGCGCTGAATGTCAGCTCGACGGTAGCCATGACTACTTGTCTTTGCCGTGAGCTTCCTTGGCCTCGTCGACCGAAGCGTAGATCCCGAAGACCTTCGTGAGACCGGTGATCCGGAAGATCTTGAGAATGCGCTCCTGCGTGCACACCAGCTCCAGGGAGCCGTCGTGCGCACGAACCCGCTTGAGCCCCCC
Organism: Nonomuraea rhizosphaerae; assembly: GCF_019396405.1. Classification (GTDB taxonomy): domain Bacteria; phylum Actinomycetota; class Actinomycetes; order Streptosporangiales; family Streptosporangiaceae; genus Nonomuraea; species Nonomuraea rhizosphaerae. The sequence goes on from NZ_JAHKRL010000466.1 coordinate 9,808, forward strand.
GACCAGGACCCCGAGGCCCGTCGAGTCGAGGAAGTCGACCTTCTCCATGTTGACGAGAAGGTGGAAGTTGCCCTTGTTCACCAGGTCGATGAGGAGCTCACGCAATCTCGGCGCCGTGTAGACATCGATCTCACCCTCGACCTCGACGATGGTGAGTCGGTCCTCGTTGTGGTGATCCAACTTCAGATCCACAGATCCTCCAGCGCCTCGCCTGCGAAAGTACCCTTGCGGGCCTGGCAGTCTGGAACAGTGCCCCAGACCATCTGACCCCGACGCGCGGCATTCAACCATGCGTCTTGCTTGTGTCTATACGAAATCACGATTCCCGGCGACTTTGCCCACGGATGCAGACTGGAAACAGTGACTTCCTCCGCTTCCTCCCCACACCGGCCAGGTCCACTCCTTCACCACCTGCTCGGCGTACCCGCACGTCATGAGCGCGTCACTCATGTGGAGCATGTTCCAGCACGTCAGGCGGGTCAAGTGGGATGGCCCAAATGGACTCCGGAACTCCTGGTTACGCGCTTGGCGAACCGCGGCATCCAGGGATTGTGGTCCCACCAGTACGAAGCCGCCGACTTGGCCCATCGTGGCCGAAACGTGATCATCTCCACTGGTACGGCGTCCGGGAAGTCGCTCGCGTACCTCACTCCGGCCGTCGCCACCTGCCTCGACGGCGGCACCGTGCTGTACCTCACACCCACCAAGGCCCTGGCCGCCGACCAGCTCCGCAGCCTCCGCGAGCTGCGCATCACCCAGCTCCGCGCGGCCTGCTTCGACGGCGACACACCCTTCGAGGAGCGTACGTGGGTCCGCCAGCACGCCAACTACGTCCTGACGAACCCCGACATGCTGCATCGCAGCATCCTGCCCCGGCACGCCCAGTGGTCCTCGTTCTTCCGCCGGCTGCGCCTGGTCGTCGTGGACGAGTGCCACGGCTACCGCGGCGTCTTCGGCTCGCACGTGGCCCAGATCCTGCGCCGCCTGCGCCGCGTCTGCGCCCGTTACGGCTCCCAGCCCGTCTTCATGCTGGCCTCCGCCACCGCCAGCGAGCCCGGCGCGTTCGCCATGCGGCTGACGGGGCTTGAGATGGCCGAGGTGACGTCAGATGCGTCGCCGAAGGGTGCGACCACGGTCGCGCTGTGGGAGCCGCCCCTGACGGACCTGCGGGGCGAGCGGGGGGCACCGGTACGCCGCACGGCCACGGCGGAGGCGGCTGACCTGCTGGCCGACCTCGTTCTCGCCGACATCCGCACCCTCGCCTTCGTCCGCTCCCGGCGCGGCGCGGAAACGGTCGCCCTGTCGGCCCGCGCGAAACTGGCGGACGTGGCGTTCTCGCTGGAAGGCGAACGCATCGGCGCAGCCATCGCCCAAGCCACCTACAACCAGAGCACTCACGACCAAGCCCGTCACGACCAGACCACTCAAGACCACGCGGCGGTCGGCGGCCAGGTCGCTCACGATCGAGCGGCCTACGACCAGATCCCGCCCTCTCACCCGACCGAGACACTCACCTCCTCACCTGCCCAGACGCCCGGAGCGTCTGCGCCCCCATCCGCTCAGCCGACCGAGGCGCCCGCTCCCTCACCGAGCCCCGCCCCCGACGCCTCCCACCCTCCTCTGCCGCAAACCCTCTCAACCGGCCCCAGCACGCCTGGCTCCCCCAATCCCCTCGGCTCCCCTCGCTTGCCCAAGACCACCGGCGGGCCCGGTGGGCCAAGCGGGTCCGGCGGCCTCGACCGGTCCGACCGGTCCGACTGGGCCGATCTCCCCGACCGCATCGCCGCGTACCGGGCCGGTTACCTCGCCGAGGACCGCCGACTCCTCGAAAAGGCCCTCCGCTCGGGCTCCATCATGGGCCTGGCCACCACGAACGCCCTCGAACTGGGCGTGGACGTCTCCGGCCTCGACGCCGTCCTGATCGCCGGCTGGCCCGGCACCCGCGCCTCCCTCTGGCAGCAGGCAGGCCGAGCCGGACGCGACGGCCAGGACGCGCTCGCCGTCCTCATCGCCAGGGACGACCCCCTCGACACGTACCTCGTCCACCACCCGCAGGCCCTTTTCGGCCAGCCCGTCGAGGCGATCGTGCTCGACCCCGACAACCCGTACGTCCTCGGCCCCCACCTCTGCGCGGCCGCCGCCGAGATCCCGCTGACAGACGCCGATCTGCCCGTCTTCGGCCCCACCACCCCGAACGTCCTGGACGACCTCGTCACCCAGGGCCTGCTCAGAAAGCGTCCCGCTGGCTGGTTCTGGACCCGACGCGAACGCGCCACTGACCTGGCCGATATCCGAGGCGGCGGAGGCTCCCCCATCCAGGTCGTGGAGTCCTCCACCGGCCGCCTGCTCGGCAGCGTGGACGAGCCGTCCGCCCACACCACCGTCCACACCGGCGCCGTGTACCTGCACCAGGGCGACACGTACCTGGTGGAGCTCCTCGACCTGGAAGCCGGGGTCGCCCTGGTGAGCGGCGCGGAGCCCGACTACACGACGTTCGCGCGTGACGTGACGGAGATCTCGGTGCTCGCCTCCCTGCGTTCGCGCGACTTCGGCCCCGGCAGCCTCCACTTCGGCGAGGTCGAGGTGACCAGGCAGGTGGTCTCGTACCTCAAGCGCCGCCTCTCCGGCGAGAACCTCGGCGACGAGCCCCTCGACCTCCCCCCGCGCACCCTGCGCACCCGGGCCGTCTGGTGGACACTCCCCGCCTCCGAAGTGGCCGCTCTGGCGGAGGAGGGCTTCGACCTGGGCGGCGCCGCCCATGCCGCCGAGCACGCCTCCATCGGCCTCCTCCCCCTGTTCGCCACCTGCGACCGCTGGGACATCGGCGGCGTCTCCACCGAACTCCACGCGGACACGGGCCTGCTGACGGTGTTCGTGTACGACGGCCACGAGGGCGGGGCCGGTTTCGCCGAACGCGGCCACGCCCGCGCGACCGAATGGCTCACGGCCACCCGCGAAGCCATCGCCTCCTGCGAGTGCGAACGCGGCTGCCCGTCCTGCATCCAGTCCCCCAAGTGCGGCAACGGCAACGACCCCCTGGACAAGCGCGGCGCCATCCGCCTCCTGGACACCCTGCTACGCCCCTGAACGACAAACAAGGCAAGCCCCACCAGTGAAGTGCGGCCCGGCAGCAGGAAACTGCCGGCCTGATGAACACAGTCGACAGAACCGGGGACGTTGACGCCCCTGCGACTGCCGGCGCTACCAGATGCAGTGTCATCAACAGAGCCGACGCTCCCGGCAGCCATCGCTGACAAGTGCACACCCCTGGGCATTGCCGGCGCCACCGGCCGCTGCCGGCGCCACTGGCCGCTGCTCGCACCGTCGAACATCGTGGACACCGCCGAACGGTGCAGCCCCCGCCGAACGGCGTTGATGAGCACAGAGCCAGGCATGCTCGGTTCATTGTCCGGCCGCTACTCTGCCCGAGCCCGCAACCGCAACGAACAGCACATACTCCCGCAAAGAGCCCCGACAGCGATCCTGACATCACGAACGACCACGCGAGCAATACCCACCACACGCAAGACGACCAGAAACGCAGCCGACGCACCCAACGCAGCCGTTCAGCTGTCTGCCTCCGGCATTCAGCTGTCGCCCCCGCGGTGGCGGTGACCGGCTAAGGCGTTCTCGTCCTCGTCAGCCGCCCAGAAGTCCACAGCTCCCGGCTGCGGACGCTCCCAGAAGCCACTGTCCTCCATGGATCGGGGCGACGGCGGCAAGTAGTCGTCCCACCGGTCCTCGATGCGCACGGCAGGCGGTACGACGGTCGCAGCCGACTCGGGCACCTCGGTGACAGCCGAGCTGGGCAGAGAGATCCACATGGGCTCCCTGCCTTCCGGGTCATCCTGATCAGGACGCTCTCGCTCGACGGCATCGGCGGACGCCGACTCGCGCTGGTCGATGGCCATCCATTCGTCCGGGTCAAAGCGCAGGTCGGCATCGCTCAGGTGGAGCGGGAGAGCGGCGCGCGGCCGCTCGGCCGCCGTCGCCTTGGCGCGATCGGGCTTGTTCGGCTCGGACGACTCGGACGCCAACCGTCCATTACGACCGTTCTGGCCAACCCGGTCAGTCTCACCCGCCCGACCGTCAGCCCCCGCTCGACCGATGGCCGCCGTCGAGCCGCTGGCCGCCATTGGACCGCTGACTGTCGTCGAGCCGTTGGCCGCTGTCGGGCCGCTGGCTGTTGTCGAATCAGGTCGGTCGGAGATCGGCTCCATCCGGGTCCGTTGACGACCTTGTTCAGGCGTTCGTACGTCGCCACGTACCGACGTCCCTTCGTCGGATGACCCGTCGGAGGCGCGGGCCAACTCGGGCATCGGCCTGGACCCATCAGTACGCTCTGACGACGCGGGAGGCAGTTCCGGCATCGGCATGCGCTGGGCCTGTGCCCGCAGGCGTTCGTCCTGCGCTCGTGGCCGCTCGCCCTGGGGCTGCGATCGATCGTCCTGGGACCGCGATCGGTCATCCTGCCCCTGCGCTGGTCCATACGGTGGCCGCGATCGGTCGTCCTGGCCTTGCGACCGTCCATACGGCGCCCGCGACGATCTTTCCGGTGTCCGCGATCGCCCCTCCGGCGTATCGGACGGACTCTTCGGCGTACGGGACTCATCGGCCGTACCAGAGCGATCGGACATGCGGAACTGAGCCGCAGCGTCTGTCCCCGCACCTGTGCCCGTCCCCGTACCCGTGCCCGTCCCTGCGCCTGTGCCTGTGCCTGTGCCCGTGCGGCGAGTTTCGTCAGGAGGTCGAACCTTGGTGACGGCCAGGACCACAGCGGGGCGCCGGCGCGGTGAGGTGGTGCCCGCCGAGCTGCTCGTGCTCTGCGGGCTCGTGCCTCCCGTGCTGGGCGAGGCGACGCTCACGACGGGCGTCGCCCTCGCGGCCGGGCTCTCCGTCGCTGACGCGGCGGCGAGGGAGCGGCGGCGAGCCCATGCCCCTGCATGTGCGGCCAGGAGCAGCAGGAGCAGGCCACCGGCGACGTACAGGCCGTACTGTCCGATGGTCCCGAACGAGGACTCCGACGACTGGGCCTTCACCGCGGTGTCTACCCCCGTGGACGCGTCGCCATTGGTCCCGTCCGGGGTCAGGCCGTCCGTCCTACCCGTGTCGCCGGTCGAGGCGGTCGGGATGGGCAGGTTGCCCTTGGGGTCGGTGTCGGGCATGGCCGGGAGGTTGTTCGTGCTCTTGGCCTTGCGAGTGGGAGCGGCCGTGGGCTGGGTCTGCCTGTTCGACAGCGTCGGCAGGGTCTCGACGCCCTTTCTGGTGCCCGCCTTCGGGTCCCTCTGCTTCGTGGCGGTCTTCTTCGGCTTGGCCGTTGGCGGTGCGGGGATGTTCACGTACGTGGCGCCGGAGTTGCCCGACCCGATCGACCCTCCGTCGCCGTCGCCCCGGAACGCCTTCACGGTGAACCCCACCCGCTGCCCTGCCGCCTTCGACGGCACCGCGAGCGTCGCCTTGCACGACGACCCGGAGCAGGCGCTGTCGGCGGGCAGTCTGCCCACGATGCCCGACAGTGTCGTGGCGACCTCGTACGACTGGAGGTCAGGCTCCGAGCCCTTGCTCCAGGTCACCACGATTTTCTCGTTCTTGCCGCTGCCCTGCAAAGCGGCGGAGACCCCACTCGGCGTCGCGGCCGGCCGTCGCAACTTGAACGTACTCGTCGCATAGGTGGAGTTGGTGATCTCTCCCTTGAGGATCACGTTGAAGGTGCCGTTGGGGGCGTCTCCCGGGTTGAACGTGCCGGAGATCGTCTGGTTCGCGCCGCCGCTGGCCACCTTCTGCCTGCTGGTTGACGGCCCCTCTACGTACACGCCCATGCTGAGCTGCATCACACCGGTATGCGCCGAGATCGACACCGAGCCGCTCGTGACCACCTGGCCGTCAGAAGGCGAGGTGATCTCCCCGGAGTCCGCGGCCTGCCGCGCCTCCACGGCGGCCTGAGCGGAGCCACCGAGCACGATGGACCCCGCCATGACCACCGTCACGATCATCGCTCTGCCAACCACCGTCACGACGCTTCCCTCCATAGAGAGCCTCGCGCCGCCTGACCACCCTGGGGCGGCACACGCGACGACCGGAAGTGCAGTTCCGCTCGGCCGATACAGATCACCGGCCGCCCCTGAATCCGCACCCTAGCGACTGCGGTCCGGCCTCTCCCAGACTTCGGTCACAGATGGCATGAACGCAGGGTAAGCGGAACCTTACGTGAGATATCCAACTCTTGGACACTGCGTCTAAGAAGTCGTGATTCGATTGCGACATAGCCCCGCCAGCCCCAGAAGCACCATTGTTCTTGAGCGCGAAAATTCGCCGCATTTTCATCATTGCCGCGTCTAATGAACAGCCGTTGCTGAAGCGTCGATTTATGCACCTGACCGGCGGTTAAGGACATGGTTGGTGTGTCTGGGCTGTCTGAACCGCCCGAACCGCTTGATTCACTCATCGGCTTGGCCTACTCGTCCGCCTGGCCTGCCCGGCCTGCCTGATCCGTCTGGCTTGCCTGATCTTCCTGGCTCACCTGATCTGCCTGGTTCTCGTTTGTGCCTGGGCCTGCTCGTGCTCTGCCGGTCAGGGTTCGTGGGCCTGCGCCGGGGAGGGTGATGGTGAGGGAGGTCCAGACGTCTGCGATCTCGCCGGTGATCGTGCATCGGAGGAGGTGGACGTTGTTCTTCTCGGCCACCGCTGTCGCCCTGGCGCAGGCAGCTTCCGGGTCGACTATGGCCAGCCGCGCCGCGGCCAAGGCGCTCAGGTCGGCGGCGTCATGCACGCGGTGGCGGGCGACGCGTACGGAGCCCACGGTGGTGAGGATCGTGGTGATCGCCATGAGCAGGCCCATGAAGGCAACACCCCATAGCGTCGCGGAGCCTCGGTCTGAGTGGCGGCTAGGAGTCGGCGAGGATAGCGCCAGTTCGCTTGGCTTAAGCGGCTCGCTCGCCCCAAGGAGTCTGCTCGGCTTACCGAGTCCGCTTAGTTCACCGAATCCGCTTGACTCATGGAGTCCGCTTGGCTCACGGAGTCCGCTTGGCGTGCGCGCTGTGCTCGCCTCACCTGCGGTACTCGGCTCACGTGCGGTACTCGGCTCACGTGCGGTGCTCGGCCTCCTCTGCGCACCTTCCGTGCTCGGCGTGGGCATCGCGCTTGAGGTAGGCGTCGTGCTTGGCATGAGCCCTGTGCCCGGCCTGGGCCCGATGCTCCGCGTGGTCTCCATGCCCGGCGTGGGCCCGATGCTCCGCGTGGTCTCCATGCCCGACTTGAGCCCGACGGTCTCCTTGGGTGCTGTGCTCTGTGTGCTGAGGAAACTTCGGGTGTTCGACGCGCTCAGCCGCCTCATGCTCTGGACCTCCTTCGGACGGGGTTATTGCAGCTCTCAGGGAGAAGTGGGCAGTGAGCGTGATGGAGGGGCTGTCCCTGCAGGTGGGTGGCCTTTTGCCGTCTCCCCTGACGGCGCTTTCAGCGCTTGGCTGACAGCCCCTCGCGTGTTGGTGCGTCTATTTGGGCGTGATGGGGTCTCAGCAATGTGAGTGAGTTGTTGGCTCATTGCCGTGGGGCCGAGGTCGCTTGTCTGCGGGGTTGAGGCGTTTGCTCGCGCGTGCCGGTGTCTTCGCGCATACACGTCGATGCGTAGGGCGGCGGATCGTGCGCGGTGATGTGGGGGCTCGCCTCAGGTGGAGTTCGAGGCTGCGTGGTGGTGGTTCAGGATTCGGTGTCGGCGGTGGCGGAGGCTGCGACTTGTACGGGAGGGAGGGACGCGCCCCAGGGTGGGCGCACTGCCACTGAGATCTTTACGTTGGTGGTCGCTGAGGTGCGCGTGACGTCCACTTGCGCGGTGGGGGTTGTGGCTGAGCGGGCTAGTTGGCGTACTTCGTCCAATGGCTCGCCTCTCGCGGCGGCTCTTGCTGCGGCGCGGGCCGCGTCTACGCATTCCAGTTGAACGCCGACCGCTTGGATTGCCCACAGTGCGGCGGCGAGGACGACCATGAAGGCCGGTAGGACCATGGCGGTCTCGGCGGTTACCGAGCCTCGTGATGCCAGCGGCTTCGCGCGCTTGGAGGTCGTCGGCGATGGGTGGGTCATCCGGCGGTTTTGAGTGCCTTGTCGATGAGGCTGGAGAGCATCTCCTGCACCTCTGGACTGCTGACCACCTTGAACAGGAGCGCCGCGAAGGCACAGGCGGCGATCGTGCCCACTGCGTATTCGGCGGTGGACATGCCTCGGTCGCGATCCTGGCCCGTGCAGCGGGTCCATCTGTCGATGAGCCAGTTGTGGGGGTGAGGGGTTGGGCTGGGCGGGTTGGTGGTCGGGTGGGACTTGTGTCGGTGCTCCGGTTGGCCTTGAGGGGGTACTTGGTGGTCTTGGGCGGGGGGTGCGGTGGGGGGTGGGCTGGTTGCCGGGGCTTGCATGGTGCCTCCAGATGGTTGGGCTGTTGGGCCGGGGTTCGTCCGGCGTGGTCCAAGGGTGACTGAGGGTGGGGTGCGGCCGTTGCCCCGAACGGAGTTCTGTGGATAAGCGCTGGGGAGGAGCTGAGGCTGTGCGTTGGGACTTTGAGATTGGGTGGGCTGTGCGTTGAGATCGGGGTGAGTGGTCGTCAGGAGTGGTCGGCGCGGTCTCTTGGGCGGGATGGGGCTGGGAGGAGGAAAGGCGTTGAGGCTCCGTGCGGGGATTGAGGAGCGGGGAGCGTTGAGGCTCTCAGGCGGGGACTGTGGCTCGTTGGGTGCGGGGATGGACAGGTGTGCGGCCTGGGTGCGGATGGGGCGTCTCTGGTGGTCGGGATGCCGCCGTTCGGTGGGCTGTGGGGTTACGGGATGGTGATCGTGGCGGCCAGGCCCGCGACTATTGGGATGATGCCGAGCAGGACGAAGGCGGGAAGGAAGCACAGGCCGAGGGGTGCTACTGCCTTCACGCCGACGCTCCTGGCAGCCGCTACCGATGCGGCGCGGGTGGTTTCGCGGGCGTCGTCGGCCAGGCGGGTCAGTACGTCCGCCACAGGGGCTCCTGTTTGGGCCGCTCTGCTCATCGCTCGTGACAGTTGGCCGGTGGCGGGGTCGCGGGCCAGGAAGGCCCACGTGGGCTCGGGGTCGGCGCCCAGGCGGAGTTGACGGCTCACCCAGGACAGACGTTCGCCCAGCGGGCCTGCGATCGCGTTGGCGGCGATCTCCGTGGCGGCGCTCACTGGTTGTCCGGCGAGGAGGCAGGCTGCCATCAGGTCAGCGGCGAACGGCAGGTCGGCGGCTATTTGTGCGCTGGCTCGGCGGGCTGCTGGGTCCTCGCGTCGGTGGAGGACTGTGCCGACTATCAGAGCGATGGGGATGGCGGCTACCGGGCCCGCCATGCCTCCGATGAGGGCGGCTGTGAGCAGGGCTGTGGTGGCGGCTCCGATGATCGTGCGGCGGTTGATGGGGCGACTGCTGGCGAGACGACTGTTGGTCGGATGATCGTTGATGGAACGGCTGCTGGTGGGGTCGCGGGTTGAGGTCGGGGGGTTGTCGAGCCAGCTTGGGGTGGGGGCTGGTCCGGGGGGTGAGTTGTTGGCGTTCTGGTGGGGTGGGGCGTGGGGTGCTGATTGCGGCTCTGTGGGCGGGGTCGTCGGGCGTTTTGGTGGTGGGGGTAGGAGGTGGGCCAGGCGTTCGGAGGGGGTTGTGGGGGAGATCCACAGCCAGGTGGCGGTGCAGGCGCAGATTGCGGAGAGAAGGACGAGCATTGCGGTCCGTTCGTCGGTCGAGGTGGCCAGCTTGTTGGGGGAGGTACGGTGAGCGCCCCTTGGCGGGGGATGGGGTGAGCGCTTGAGGTTGAGGGCGTGGGTGGTACTTCTGGCGGTGGGTGTTGGCTGCGGGTGCTCAGGCGTTTTCTGCGTGGGTTGCCATTCGGTGGGTCCACCACAGGCCGCAGGCGTCGAGGGCGATTCCGGCCGTCAGGCAGGCGAAGCCGGGGAGGCTGCCGAAGAGGAAGCTGAGGGGGCGCATGCCCAGGGCGCTTCCCATGAGGAGGCCCAGGGCGGGGAGTGCGGCGAGCATTCTGGCGGTGGTGCGGGGGCCGGCCAGTTGTGCGGTGACGTCCTGGCGGTGGGTCTGGGCGGTGCGCAGTGTGCTGGCGACGCGATCCACGAGGGGGGCCAGGCCGGCGCCTACTGTCACGCTGACGTTCCAGCAGGCGGCCAGGTGGTGTAGGCCCTCGCCGCCCTGAGCGGGGGCCGCTGATGACAGGGCTGTGGATACGTCGCCGCCGTCTCTTGCGGCGGCCGTCACTGGGCGCAGGGCTTCCGGGTCCGGGAAGTCGACTGCGGCGACGGCTCTGGTCAGGGCTTCGCCTGGGGTACGGCCTGCGGTCAGCTCGGCTGAAAGTGCTTGACAGAGTTCGATTGACGCTCGGCGCCAGGCGTCTGCTCGGCGGGTGGGGCTGGGGCGGATGATCAGGTGTTTTGCGGATCGCCACTGGAAGGGCTGGTGGGTGGCGGTCAGGCGGGCGAGGCGGGTTGTGGCGTGGTTGGGGGATGTCCACAGCCAGATGGCGGCTGCCGTGGACAGGGCGGCGAGGAGGGCTGTGATCACGTGATTGTGGTCCTTACGGGGGCGGTCGCGCTGTGGGGTGGGAATGGGGCGGATTGGCGTTAGAGCGCGGAGCTGAAGCTGAGTGGCCGGGGGCCAAGCTTTTTTGGGGGGCGCGTTCCGGAAGGCCAAGTGCTAGGGGCCAAGTGCTGGGTCGGGGGCGGGCATAGGGACGCAAGCGGGCGAGTTGGTGGATCAGGCGGCCGGGGAGTGCGGCATGAGGCGAAGGCTGCAGAGCGCTGGCGGTCGGTGGTCGGCTGTGGGGTGACGATCGGTTCGAGGCGCGGGAGTCGTGGTCACCGGGAGGTTCGGGCTGTCAGGGCGTCGTAGCCGGGACCGGCCTGCGGGTGGCCTTGGGGGGTGAAGGTCAGGGCGGGGACGGATTCGACGAAGCCCGCTTCGTTCCGGGCCAGGAGGCAGATCTCGGCAACGCGCCGGCGGCCGTCGGGGCGGGTGCGGGTGAGGTGGATGACCACGTCGAGGGCGGCGGCCAGCTGGCTGTGGACGGCTTCTCGGCTCAGGCCCGCCGCGCATCCCAGTGCCTCCAGGCGGGGTGGCACGTCGGCCGCGGTGTTGGCATGGAGGGTGCCGCAGCCGCCTTCGTGGCCGGTGTTCAGGGCGGCCAGCAGGTCGACGACCTCGGCGCCTCGCACCTCTCCGACGACGACTCGGTCGGGGCGCATGCGGAGGGCTTGGCGTACGAGGTCTCGCAGGCCCACGCCGCCCGCGCCTTCGAGGTTGGGCGGGCGGGACTCCAGGCGTACGACGTGGGGGTGGAGGGGGCGGAGTTCGGCTGAGTCCTCGACGAGGAGGAGGCGTTCGCCGGGGTCGGCCAGGGAGAGCAGGGCGGACAGGAGGGTGGTCTTGCCGGTGCCGGTGCCGCCCGTCACGAGGAAGGCCAGCCTGGAGGTCACCATCGCGGTCAGGAGGGGGACGGCCGAGGGGGTGATGGTGCCTGCCGCCGCCAGGTCGGGGAGGGTGAAGGTGCGTCTGGGCGGGAGGCGGAGCGACACGCAGGTGCCGCCCGTGGCGATGGGCGGGAGCACCGCGTGGAGGCGTACGCCGCCGGCCAGCCGGGCGTCCACGTACGGGGAGGCGTCGTCCAGGCGTCTGCCTGCCGCGGCGGCGAGGCGTTGGGCCAGCCTGCGTACGGCGGCGTCGTCGGTGAAAGTGGTGGAGGTGCGGCGCAGGCCGTGGCCGTCGTCCATCCACACCTCGCGGGGGCCGTTGACCAGGACGTCCGTCACCTCGGGTGTTGCCAGGAGGGGTTCGAGGGGGCCCGCGCCTATGAGGTCGGCGCAGAGGGCTCTCGCCACGGCGAGGATCTCCGCGTCGCCGTAGACGGCCTTCTCGGCTCTCAGGGCCACGGCCACCTGGGCGGCGGTGGGCTCGACGCCGGTTCTGGCGAGGCGTACGCGGACGGCTTCGACGAGGTCGGGGGACACGCCGGGGTTCATGACGGAAGGAGGTCGCGCAGGAGGGAGGCGCAGAGGGCGCCCAGGACGGTGCGGGGGCCGAGGTTGGGGAGCTCGCCGCGGTTGAGGGTGGCGGGGAGGCGGGGTTGGTCGGGGAGGTGGCCTGCCGAGGGGATGCCGAGGCTGGTCGCCACCACTTCGTCGTTCAGGACGCCCGGACGGATGATCGTGCGGATGTCGGCGGTGTGGCGGGCCGCCTCGGTGAGGACCTGGGCGGCGGCCAGCACACCTCGTACGTCGGCCGTGGTGACGAGCAGGGTGCTGGTCGCCCTGGTCAGGGCCTCGACGGCGGCCGGGTCGAGGTGGCGGGGAAGGTCGACGATCACCACGTCGAAGCCACGGCGGCCGGCTTCCAGGACCGAGCGCATGGCCTGGGCGGGGATGGGATTGATCTCGCCCCTGTGGAAGGACAGGACCGCCAGGTCGCCGAAGGCGGGCAGGGCCTCGCGGAGGGCCGTGGAGCCGACTCTGCCCTCGCGGGCCACCAGGTCCGCCCAGCGGGCGCCGTTCGACTCCTCCTGGCCCAGGAGGGCGTCTATGCCGCCGCCCAAGGGGTCGGCGTCGACCAGGAGCGTACGGAGGCGGTCGCCCGAGGCGCGCAGGGCCAGGCAGGCGGCGAGAACGCTGGCGCCCGCGCCGCCTCTGCCGCCCATGACGCACAGGACCTGGCCGGAGCGGGGATCGGGCTCCATCGCGTCGGCGAACTCCTCCACCAGGCGGCGCTCGCCCTCGGGCAGGTCGATGACGGCCTGGGCGCCGACGGTGACGCACAGGCGCCAGGTGTCGGGGTCTTCCGGGGTGCGGGTGATCAGGAGCACGCCGTCCCGGGCGGGGGGTGCGGTGGCGGCCACCGCGTCGGCGAGGTCGGGGCCTATCACCACCAGGGGTGCGAGGTTCCAGAACGGGCGGGCGTGGGCGGGGGCGTGCGCCACGTCGAGTTGGGCGCCGGCCGCGGCGGCGATGCGGACGAGGTCGTCCAGAAGGTCGCGGTCCTCGGTGATGACCAGTGGGCGGTGCACGCTGGGCTCCCTGCTGGGTGGGCGTCGGGAGGTCCCAGGGTGGTCGAGGAGGGGAGGGCCGCGTGACGCCGAACCCAGTTCTGTGGATGGGCGCCGTAAGAAGCGGCAAGCCTGTGGATGAGCTACACGAAGGCGACCGAGCTGTGGATGAGCCACACAGAGGCGGCTGGGCTGTGAGGGGGAGACCGCTGAAGGAGTAGCGAGGGCGCGGGCGGCACCAAGCGAGCGCTCGTCCAGAAAAGGGGCGACCCCCGCCGGGGGGGAGAGCGGGGGTCGCCTGATCGGTCCGGCTCCGGGGGGGTAGAGCCGGTCCCGTTTCAGAAGAAAGCTTTCATCACTTGACCGAGGCCTGGCAAGGGACTTGCCTACCAAACCCGTGCACAGCCGCTCCAGTTTCGGGCGATACCACCGTATGCTGCCCGATCCACTCGAGTTTCGTCGAGGAGCAATCTCGCATTTTCGCCAAGTTTTTTCGCACCCTGATAACGATCACATAAACGCGATCACACTGCGTGATCGTCACAGGTTGATAACCGATCCAACACCGCCCGGGTCGCGAATGTGAGCGCGCACGACATCCACCTCCGCGTAAAGGTCTTGGTTCCAGGGGTTCCCATCAGGGCCGATCCGTCGTACAAAGGTGACACGGACCACTTGTCCGGGTGCGTCAACCAGGCACCCACGCGCGACCAGCCGCGGGAGGCGCGTCGTGACGGGCTTGACCCGCTCCGACGAATAGAGGTGCACGCTTGGTAACCCGGTGTGACGCACCGGCAGACGGCGTCTCATGACTGAGACGCCGTCCGCTATGTCAGGACCTTTCTCTCAGCCCCTCTGCATGGCCTCGCAGATCGCGGTCGCCTCGCGTACCCCCAGGCTTACCGCCGCGGCACAATGCCGTACCCACTGCGCGACCCCCTCCGGAGTTCCCGTCAGGTAGGCCGCCAGGGCGTCCGCGTACGGCGATTCGAGGTGCCCCAGCTCGACGGCCACCAGGGACTTCGGGTCCAGCCCGTACTCGACCAGCGTGAGCCGCTCGGCGGCACGCGCGACGACGCCGTCCGCCGTGCCGAAGGGGCGCAGCACCGCGAGCTCGGCGTGCACGACGGCGGCCAGGACGATCGCGGGCGCCTTCGTTCCGGAGCCGAGCAGGCCGAAGAGGCCGTCCATGCGCGCGGCGAGGTCCGCAGCCGCCGTGGAGGAATCGCCCGACGAGGAATCGCCGGACAAGGACCCGTCCGTACGGGGACGGCCGAGCGAGGACTCGTCGGCGAGCCCGACGGCGGCCAGCGTGTGCAGCCGGGCCAGCGCCTGCCGAGGCGTCTTGCGCCACACCGGCCCCAGCGCCCCGAGCGCGGCCGAGGCCCGCAACGCCCCCTGCACCACGGGATCGGAGGCCTGCCCTTGACGCAGGACGTCCAGGGCGACGTCCGAGCCCTCCAGGGCCGCCGAGGCCCGCGCGCCGCGCAGCGACGACTCGGCGGAGACGGCCGGACTGGCGCGGCGCAGGACGCGGTGCCGATAAAGCCTGTCGACCGCCTGTCTGGCCTCGTCCACCGCCTCCGGTACGCCGGGCAACGCCGCGATGACGACCAGTGGATCACTCACGGCATTCAACTCTAGCGGGGGCCCAATAACGCATCTCATTGGCCCGTTCCATATAGGCCGGATTCCAGGATGACAACAGTTCAATGGAAGCTGTAAGACCCCCTGATAACCAGTACAGACCTGTCTAGACCTCTTGTGTGCGGAGCCTGTGACCTGGTGGAGTGGGACACGACCTATCAGAACTGGCCATAGAAGGAGCACGAGGTGGCCCCGGAAACCCCTGGCAACGAGCCCCAGGCGCTGTCGAACCTGCTGCACGAGAACCGCCGGTTCGAACCGCCGGTCGAGCTGGCGGCGGCCGCGAACGTGACCGAAGCCGCCTACACCCAGGCCGCGGCCGACCGGCTGGCGTTCTGGGAGGGTGCCGCCGACCGGCTGACCTGGGCCAAGCGGTGGGAGACCACGCTGGAGTGGAACGCGCCGTTCGCCAAGTGGTTCATCGGCGGTGAGCTGAACGTCGCCTACAACTGCGTCGACCGCCACGTCGAGGAGGGCCGCGGCGACAAGGTCGCGTACTACTGGGAGGGCGAGCCCGAGGGCGACACCCGCGTCCTCACCTACAACGACCTCAAGAGCGAGGTCAGCAAGGCCGCCAACGCCCTGCTGGAGCTGGGCGTGCGCAAGGGCGACCGGGTCGCGGTCTACATGCCGATGATCCCCGAGCTGCCGATCGCGATGCTGGCCTGCGCCAGGATCGGGGCGATCCACTCGGTGGTGTTCGGCGGGTTCTCGGCGACCGCGCTGAAGAGCCGCATCGACGACGCCGACGCCAAGCTGGTCATCACGGCCGACGGCGGTTACCGCCGCGGCAACCCGTCGGCGCTCAAGCCGACCGTGGACGAGGCCGTCGCGCAGTGCCCGCAGGTCGAGCACGTGCTGGTGGTACGCCGTACCGGCCAGAACGTGGCGGCGACCGACAAGGACGTCTGGTGGCACGACCTGGTCGAGCGCCAGAGCGACCAGCACACGCCCGAGCCGCACGACGCCGAGGACCCCCTGTACATCCTGTACACCAGCGGCACGACCGGCCGTCCCAAGGGCATCCTGCACACGACCGGCGGCTACCTGACGCAGACGGCGTGGACGCACGACGCGGTGTTCGACCTCAAGCCGGACAAGGACATCTACTGGTGCACCGCCGACATCGGCTGGGTGACCGGGCACTCCTACATCGTGTACGGCCCCCTCGCCAACGGCGCCACCAGCGTCATCTACGAGGGCACCCCCGACACCCCGCACCGCGGCCGGTTCTGGGAGATCGTGCAGAAGTACAAGGTCACGCTCCTGTACACGGCGCCCACGGCGATCCGGACGTTCATGAAGTGGGGCGACGACATCCCCGCCAAGTACGACATGTCCAGTCTGCGGGTCATCGGCTCGGTCGGTGAGCCGATCAACCCCGAGGCGTACGTCTGGTACCGCGAGAACATCGGCGGCAGCCGCTGCCCCGTCGTCGACACCTGGTGGCAGACCGAGACGGGCGCCGTCATGATCAGCCCGCTGCCGGGCGTCACCAGCGGCAAGCCGGGCGCCGCGATGCGCCCGCTGCCCGGCATCGTCGCGGACGTGGTCGACGACCAGGGCAACAGCGTGCCCAACGGAGGCGGCGGTTTCCTGGTCATCCGCGAGCCGTGGCCGTCCATGCTGCGCACGATCTGGGGCGACGACCAGCGCTACATCGACACGTACTGGAGCAGGTTCGAGGGGATGTACTTCCCCGGCGACGGCGCCAAGAAGGACGAGGACGGCGACCTGTGGCTGCTCGGCCGCGTGGACGACGTCATGCTGATCTCCGGGCACAACATCTCCACGACCGAGGTGGAGAGCGCGCTGGTCAGTCACCCGAAGGTGGCCGAGGCCGCCGTCGTGGGCGCCACGGACCCGGTGACGGGGCAGGCGATCGTGTCGTTCGTGATCCTGCGCGGCACCGCGGAGGAGAGCGACGACATCGCCGCCGACCTGCGCAACCACGTGGCCAAGACGCTCGGGCCGATCGCCAAGCCGCGGCAGATCCTGGTGGTGCCGGAGCTGCCGAAGACCCGGTCGGGCAAGATCATGCGCCGGCTGCTGCGCGACGTGGCCGAGAACCGCAGCGTGGGTGACGTCACGACGCTGGCCGACAGCACTGTGATGGATCTCATCTCGGAGAAGCTGCCGTCCGCCAAGAGCGAGGACTGACCCGACGTACGCGGCTGAGGGGCCCTCGGCGACACACCTGAGGGCCCCCGGCGGTCGTGGGACTGAAGGCCCTCCCAGCAGCGGTTTCGGGGTCGAATCGGCTAAAGCTGTGGCATGACGCTTTTGGCTTGCTGATCGGGTAGTTCTGGGGAAGTGAAGTTCTCGGCGTGTCCGGCGACGCCTGGCTGCAAGCGGCGCATCGCGCTGAATGATGTTTGACACGGCCACCAGGCCTCGATAGGAGACGTTCATGCCGCAGACTCCCGAGGAAGAATCACTCGGCTCACTGGTCGCCCAGGCGAGTGATCACATATCGACGCTGGTCCGCTCGGAGATCGAGCTGGCCAAGGCCGAGTTCAGGTTCGACGCCAAGCGGGTGGGCATGGCGGGCGGGCTGTTCGCCGCGGCCGCCTTCATGGCGCACCTGTGCCTGATCCTCGCCTCGTTCACCATCGCGTACGCGCTGGCCCAGGTGATGCCCAACTGGCTGGCGTTCCTGATCGTGACCGTCTTCTACCTGCTCACGGCCGGCTTGCTGGTGCTGATCGGGGTGCGCAGGCTGAAGGGGCTGGCGGGGATGAAGCGTACGGCCAGGTCCATCAAGGGGCTCAAGGAGATCGCCGAGCCGCACAAGGAGCCGGGCCGGCAACCGGGCAACGAGAAGCAGATCGAGCCGGTGACCAGTGATGGCGCCTGACGAGTCGGTCGTCCGGATCGAAGGCCCGTGGCGGCACCGCGCGGTGCACGCGGGCGGCACCCGCTTCCACGTCGTGGAGGCCGGTGACGGTCCGCTGGTGCTGCTGCTGCACGGGTTCCCGCAGTTCTGGTGGACGTGGCGGGAGCAGCTCAAGTCGCTGCCCGCGGCGGGGTTCCGCGCGGCGGCGGTGGACCTGCGCGGTTACGGCGGCAGCGACAAGCCGCCGCGCGGCTACGACCTGCCCACGCTGGCCAGCGACGCGACAGGGCTGATCCGCGCGCTCGGCGAGACCGGGGCCATCGTGGTCGGGCACGACTGGGGCGGGCTGCTGGCCTGGACGATGGCGGTGCTCGACCCCAAGTGCGTGCACCGGCTGGTGGTCGTGTCCGCGCCGCATCCGCTGCGGCTGCGCAGCGCGCTGCTGACCGACCCGTTCGGGCAGCTCAAGGCCACCAGGCCGGCGCTCGGCTACCAGCTGCCGCTGCTGCCCGAGCGCCGGCTCACCCGCGACGGCGGCTCGCTGGTGGGCAGGATGCTGGAGGAGTGGTCGGGGCCCGGCTGGCCGGACGCGAAGACCTCGGGCGTCTACCGCGAGGCGTTCCGCATCCCGGCCGTCGCCCACTGCGCGCTGGAGTACCACCGGTGGTTCGGCCGTTCGCAGCTCCGGCCCGACGGGCGCCGGTACGCCAAGGCCATGCGCACCGAGATCGAGGCCCCCACGCTGCAGATGCATGGGGCGCTCGACCGTCGTGTGCTGCCGCGCACGGCTCAGGGTTCGAGCCGGTACGTGGCGGCCCCGTACAGGTGGCGGCTGATCGAGGGGGCGGGGCACTTCCCGCACGAGGAGACCACGGACGTGTTCGACTCGGAGCTGATCGGCTGGCTGTCGGACCCCGAACCCGACCGGTGAACCACTGAGATCCAGGTGAGCCACCGAGATCCAGGTGAGCCGCCGAGATTCAGGTGGGCCACTGTGATCCGGATGAGCCGCTGAGAGACCGTGAGAGAGCAGGCGATGAGAGACCGCGACGCCGAGGGCAGGCCGCGCAACGCCCGGCCACGCGACGCCTACGGGCGTCCGCTCCCCTACGGCTCCCCCGGCGTGGACAGAGTGCCCGACGAGTACGCCCCCACCACACCGCAGGCCCTGGAGGACGGCCGCCGGTTCCTGGCCGAGGGGCTGCCGTTCAACGCGCACGAGGTGTTCGAGGGCCGCTGGAAGTGCGCCCCCGAGGAGGAGCGCGAGCTGTGGCAGGGGCTGGCGCAGATCTGCGTCGGGCTGACGCACCTGCAGCGCGGCAACGGGCGCGGGGCGCTGACCCTCTTCAGCCGTGGGGCCGCCCGCGTGCAGGCGTACGGGGAGCCGTACGACGAGGTGGGCCGGGCCGCGTCGGGGCTGGCCCACGACGGCGACCCCGAGCGGGCCATCGAGCTGATCCGGAGCGCGCTGCCGGTCGGTGAAGGCTAGTCGCACTCCTGGGTGCCCGCCGGGGTGGTGTCGTTCCTGCCCTGGTCGGCGTCGGGCCTGACCTCACCGGCCGTCAGCACGTACCCGGTGTCCTCCTGGCTGATCGCGGCGGCGAAGATGACGCCGAACACGCGCCCGTCCACCGTCAGCAGCGGCCCGCCCGAGTTGCCCGGCAGGACCTTGCCGCGGATGGCGTAGACCTTGCGGGTGACGTTCGAGCTGCGGTAGATGTCGGGGCCCTCGGCGTCGAGCTGGCTGCGGATGCGGGCGGGCTCGGCGGTGAAGCCCTGGCCCTTGGGGAAGCCGGCGACGATGGCGTTGTCGCCCTTCTCCGCGGTGCCGTCGAAGGAGAGCTGCGGCAGGTTGAGCCCCGGCACGTACAGGACGGCGATGTCGCGCTGCGGGTTGTAGCGCACGACGGTGGCGTTGTGGCGCTTGCCCTCGTAGTCGGTGACCTGCAGGTCGCGCGTCACGCCGGCGACCACGTGCGCGTTGGTCATGATCCGGTCGTCGGCGTAGACGAACCCGGTGCCCTCGATGTGCTTGTTGCAGCTCTCGGCGTTGCCCTGCACCTTGACGATGGCCCGCTGGGCGCGGTTGAGCTTGGACCCCTGGAGGATGCTGCGCGCCGGGGGGTCGACGTCGACGAGCTGGCCGGCGCCGATGGCGTCGAACACCGGCGGGAACTCCGAGCGGTCGATGAACTTCTTGAACGGCTGCTGCCAGTTGCGCGCGGTCTGCGGGATCGCGTCGTCGACCGTGGTGAGCAGCATGGAGTTCTTCACCTGGTCGACCAGCGGGGTGAACGCGGTCGAGACGATCAGCGAGCCGATCAGCCAGGCGATCACCAGCACCGACAGCGCGCTGGCGAACGTGCCGCCCACCGCGTCGGCGACCTTGGCGGGCTCCCAGGTGACGTGGCTGCGCACCACCGCGCCGATCGTCGAGGAGGCGAACTGGCCGATCGTCGCGGCGAGGAACACGATCACGATCGCCAGCAGCGCCTGAGGAGTGTCGCCGTCGACCACGGCCTTGGAGATCGGGGGCGCGATGAAGACCCCGAGCACCGCCCCTCCGACGAAGCCGACGAAGCTCATGACGCCGATGATGAAGCCCTGCCGGTACCCCGAGATGCCGAAGGCGATCACGAGGCCGATCAAAATGAGGTCAAGCAGATCACCGCGCACGATTCAAAGGTAGCCAGCGACAGGGTCAAGTGTGCACGTCTTCCGCAGGTGCGCGACCCCCCGATGGCTACGGTGAGCGGCATGCCGCCGATCGACGACACCGTGCGTTGTCTCATCGAAGCAGCTCTTGGCGACGACGATCCTGACGGGCCGGTGCGCTGGCACGCGATCTCGGTGCTGCGGCAACGGGGCGACCTGGAGTCGTTCATCGAGGCCCGGCGGCTGTGCGCGGCCGACGACGTCCGGGAGCGGCTGCTCGGGGTGGACATCATGGGCATGCTGGACCGGTTCGTGGACCGGACGCTGCCCGTCCTGCGCTACCTGGCCGCCAGTGACGACGACATCATGGTGCTGTACTCGGTGCTGATCGCCTTCGGGCACCTGGCCGATCCGCGGTCGCTGCCGTCCGTGATGGACCTGGCGGCGCACGCCGATCCCAGGGTGCGGTACGGGGCCGCGTACGCGCTGCAGCACGTCCTGGGCGACCCGCCGGACCGGGCGGGGCTGGAGGCGCTGCGCGCGCTGGCGGCCGACAGCGACGCCGACGTGGCCGACTGGGCGTCCCTGGGGGTGGCGCTGACCACGGGGGGCGAGATCGACGCCCACGACCTGCTGCCCCCGCGGGACCAGAACCCGCTAACCGCGGGAGGCGAGATCTAGCACGTCGGGCGGCATGTCCATGACGTTGGCGGGGTCCCACGGCCGCTCCAGCCCGGCCGCCCGCAGCACGCCGTCCAGCACCATCGCCGTGAACCCCCACACCAGCATGCCGCGCACCCGGAACGCGGGCCCCGCGTAGCCCAAGGGGTGGCGCAGCGTGACCCGGTTGCCCGGATCGACCAGCTCCGCCACCGGCACCCGCTCCACCGAGTCGACCTCGTCGGGTGAGGCCGCGTGGACCGCCGACGGCGTGTGCCACCAGCCGATGACCGGTGTGACCCGGTTGTCGCTGCGCGGGATGTACAGCTCGGGCATGGTGCCGAGCACGGTCACGCCGCGCGGGTCGACCCCGGTCTCCTCCTCCGCCTCGCGTAGCGCGGCGTCGACGGGCCCGCCGTCCTCGGGGTCCACGCCGCCGCCGGGGAAGGCCGGCTGGCCGGCGTGCCTGCGTCCGCGCGAGCTGCGCTGGATCAGCAGCACGTCGGGGCCGAGCGGCCCCTCGCCGAACAGCATCAGCACCGCCGCGAGCCGCCCGCCCTGCGGAGGCGGACGCAGCCCTGGGGCGATGGAGGTGAGCACGGCCTGCGCCGCGAGCCTGTCGAGCCAGTCGGGGACCTGAGTCACGCTCACTCCAACACGCCCGGCCCCGAGGGGCTTCCCGTCACGAGAAAGGCCCTGGTCTGACCAGCTTCTGCGCCTTGGCGGCATTGGTGGGGCCGGTGCCGTACGCGGGGCAGAGCGCGGCCAGCGGACACACCCCGCACGCCGGGGTGCGGGCATGGCAGATGCGGCGGCCGTGCCAGATCACCCGGTGCGAGAAGATCGTCCACTCCCGTCTGGGCAGCAGCTCCCCCACCACGTGCTCGATCTTGACGGGGTCGGTCTCCTCGGTCCAGCCGAAGCGCCGTACCAGCCGCTGGAAGTGGGTGTCCACGGTGAGACCGGGCACGTCGAAGGCATTGCCGAGCAGGACGTTGGCCGTCTTGCGGCCCACTCCGGGAAGCTTGACCAGGTCTTTGAGCTTCTTCGGCACCACTCCGCCGTGCTGCTCGCAAACGGCCTGTGCCATGCCGATGATGCTGTTGGTCTTCGCGCGGAAGAAGCCCGTCGAGCGGATGATCTCCTCCATCTCGGCGCGGTCGGCGGCCGCGTAGTCCTCGACGGTGGGATATTTCGCGAACAGGGTGGGAGTAACCATGTTGACCCGCTTGTCCGTACACTGCGCCGAGAGGATGGTCGCGACCAGCAGTTCCAGCGGGGTACCGAAGTCGAGCTCGCAATGGGCGTCAGGGTAGGTTTCCGCCAGGATGCGATTCATCCGGCGTGCGCGACGCACGAGGGCGAGCCTTGACTCAATGGGCATTCCCATAGCCTATGTGTGCCGCCTGAAGTGGGGTGCGTCACAATGGCAGCAGAGGAGGCAGAGTGAACACCGAAGATGTGCTGGGCAAGGCCCCCCTGTTCGCCGCGCTCGACCGGGAGAGCGCCGCGGCGCTGCGGACGAGCATCACCGAGGTCCAGCTGTCCAAGGGGCAGACGCTCTTCCACGAGAACGAGACGGGCGACCGGCTCTACGTCGTGCTCGAAGGCAAGATCAAGCTGTCGCGCACCTCGCCCGACGGCCGCGAGAACCTGCTGAGCGTGCTGGGCCCGAGCGAGATGTTCGGGGAGCTGTCGCTGTTCGACCCGCGTCCCCGTACGGCCTCCGCGACCGCGCTGACCGACGTCAAGCTGGCCGGGCTCGGCCACGACGACCTGCGCCCCTGGCTCACCGGCCGGCCCGAGGTGGCGCTCCACCTGCTGCGCGCGCTGGCCCAGCGGCTGCGCCGCACCAACGACGTGCTGGCCGACCTCGTCTTCACCGACGTGCCCGGCCGGGTGGCCAAGCAGCTGCTCGACCTGGCCAACCGGTTCGGCATCAAGACCGAGGACGGGCTGCGCGTCCACCACGACCTCACCCAGGAGGAGCTGGCCCAGCTCGTCGGCGCCTCCCGCGAGACGGTCAACAAGGCGCTGGCCGACTTCGCGCAGCGCGGGTGGCTGCGCATCGAGGCCAAGGCCGTGGTCATCCTCGACATGGACCGGCTCTACAACCGCTCCAGATAGCCCCACGACCGCTCAGGTAGTTCCACGACCGCCCAGACAGCTCCACGACCGCCCAGACAGCTTTACGACCGCTCCAGATAGTCGAGCTGGGCCCGCACCGACATCTCGGCGGCGGGCCACAGGATCCGGTCCACCTCGGCGTACACGATCTCCACGACCTCGCGCGGCGTCCGCGCGCCCTGTGCCAGCGCGGCCCTGATCTGGTCGAGGCGCTCGCGCCGGTGCGCCACGTAGCCGTCCAGCACGCCGATCGGGTCGGCCAGCACCGGCCCGTGGCCGGGCAGCAGCGCCTCGGCCGCCAGGCTCTCCGCGGTGGCCCTGAGCCGGTCGAGGCTGCGCAGGTAGTCGGCCAGGTCACCGTCGGGTGCGATCACCGTGGTGCCCCGGCCGAGGATGGTGTCGCCGGTCAGCATGGCCCTGTCCTGGGGCAGCCAGAAGCACAGCGAGTCGAAGGAGTGGCCGGGCGTCCCGTACACGTGGATCTCGGCCCCGTCGGCGCTCACCACGTCGCCCTCGCCCAGCCCCTCGTCGCCGAGCCGGTGCTTGGGGTCCAGGGCCCGCACGGGCGCGCCGACCAGCTCGGCGAAGCGCCTGGCGCCGCCGCTGTGGTCGTGGTGGCCGTGGGTGAGCAGGATCTGGACGACCCGGCGCCCGTTCAGGTGATCGGCGACCCGCCTCAGGTGGCCCTCGTCGTCGGGGCCGGGGTCGACCACGATGACGTCCTGGCCGCCGACGAGCCACGTGTTCGTGCCGTCGAGGGTCATGGGGGACGGGTTGGGGGCCAGCAGGTTCTCGGCGTGCGCCGTACGGGATCCGTCGGGCGAGCCGACCGGGACGTGCAGGCCGCTCATGAGGTCACCAACTGCCATTCGCCGTCGATCTCCACGATCTTGGGCATGATCATGACGATCTCGCGCGGCGTGGCCAGGACGGCCTCGACGGAGTCGCAGGCGGCCAGCTCGTTCAGGGTGTGGTGGGTGGGCGGCATCAGGAAGATCTTGCCTTCACGGGCCAGCTCGACCGCGTCGGCGGGGCGTTCCCAGGCGACCTGGTCGGCCTCGCCGCCGACGTCGCGGGTGCGCTGACCCTCGGGCAGCACGGCGACGAAGAAACGGGTGTCGAAGCGCCGCTGCTCGACCTCCGGCGTGATCCAGTGGGCCCACGGCTTGAGCAGGTCGGAGCGGAGCACCAGGCCGCGCTTGGCCAGGAAGTCGGCGAAGGCGAGGCTCCTGTCGATCAGCGCGAGCCGGTCGGCCTCCCAGTCGTCGCCCGTGGTGTCGGCCACGACCGAGTCGGGGCCGGGGCCGGCCAGCAGCACGCCCGACTCCTCGAACGTCTCCCGTACGGCCGCGCACACCAAACCGCGCGCGACCCGCTCCTCGGCCGCGAACACCTCGCCCCATTCGGCCGGGGACGGCCCCGCCCAGGCCACGGCCTGGTCGGTGTCACGGGGGTCCACGGAGCCGCCCGGGAAGACGTAGGCGCCCGCCGCGAAGGCCATCGTGGACTTGCGCCGGAGCAGGTACACCTCCGGTCCTTCGCGCAGGATCACCACCGTGGCGGCGTCCCGCGCGGGGACCGGCTGCACTCGTCCGGCGAGGATGCCCCTCGCCCGCTCCGCGAGCTCCTCCGGGACTCGAAGACCAGTCACATGACCTCCTTCTAGAACATCACTCGGTCATCGTGACATATCCCGACTTTTCGGGAGACCTCCGGTTCCTCAGGAGACTTCCGCCCGCTCCCGAAGACCTCCGCTCGTTCAGGAGATCTCCACTCTTTTCAGGAGACTTCCGCGATCAGCTCCACTTCCACCGGGACGTCCAGCGGCAGCACGGCGACGCCCACGGCGCTGCGCGCGTGCTTGCCCGCCTCGCCCAGCACCTCGCCGAGCAGCTCGCTGGCCGCGTTGGCCACCTGCGGCTGCTGCGTGAACGACGGGTCGCTGGCCACGAACGCCACGACCTTGACGATCCGTACGACCTTCGCCAGGTCGCCGATCTCGGACTTCAACGCGGCCAGCGCGTTGAGCGCGCAGATCTTCGCCGCCTCGCGAGCGTCGTCGAGACTCACCTCCGTCCCGACCTTGCCGGTGAAGGCGGGCTTGCCGTCGACCATGGGCACCTGGCCCGAGGTGTAGACGAGGTCGCCGGTGCGTACGGCCGGCACGTACGCCGCCAGCGGCGCCACGACCGGCGGCAGCGTCAGCCCCAGCTCGGCGATCTTCTCCTCGGGCGTCATGCCTTCTCCCTCTTGAAGTAGGCGACGAGCTGCTCGGGGGTGGCGCCCTGCACTATCTGCACGAGCTCCCACCCGTCCGACCCGAAGTTGTCGAGGATCATCTTGGTGTTGTGGATCAGCACCGGGGCGGTCAGGTACTCCCATTTCTTCATGGGGGGCAGCCTAGTGTGAGCAATCTCAAAGGGTGGTCGTCGGCTTCCGTCAAGTAACCGTTCGGTAGCCTCGAAACGTGGACTCTCGGGACACCGATTGGGACGGCGTGCGACTGCACGTCGTCACCGGCAAGGGCGGCACCGGCAAGACCACGGTCGCCGCGGCACTCGCTCTCGCCCTGGCGTCGGGCGGACGAAAAGTCCTGCTCGTGGAGGTCGAGGGCAGGCAGGGCATCGCGCAGATCTTCGATCTGCCGCCACTGCCGTACGAGGAGCGCAGGATCGCCGTGGCCCCGTCGGGCGGCGACGTGTACGCGCTGGCCGTGGATCCCGAGGAGGCCATGCTCGAGTACATGGAGATGTTCTACGGGATGCGCCGGGCGGGCCGCGCGCTGACCAAGATGGGCATCGTCGACTTCGCCACCACCGTCGCGCCCGGCTTCCGCGACGTCCTCGTCACGGGCAAGACGACGGAGGCGGTGCGCAGGCGCGGCAAGAACGGCAAGCGCGTCTACGACGCCGTGGTGCTCGACGCGCCGCCCACGGGCCGCATCGCGCGCTTCCTGAACGTCACCCAGGAGGTCGCCGGGCTGGCCAGGGTCGGCCCGATCAAGAATCATTCCGACCTGGTGAGCGGTGTAGTGAAATCTCCGGAAACGGCGGTGCACTTCATCACCCTGCTTGAGGAGATGCCCGTCCAGGAGACGCTGGACGGGATCGCCGAACTGCGCGCCGCGGGCCTGCCGGCCGGAGGAATATTCATCAACATGGTGCGTGAATCACTCCTTCCCCAGACTGCGCTTGACAGTGCTGTCAAGGGACGGTTCGACATCGGCGAGCTGACGCTCGGGCTGAAGGCCGCCGGGCTCGCCGACGGCGCCACCGCGCTGGCCGAGGCGCTGGCCGAGGAGGTCGCCGAGCACGCCCGGCGGACCGAGCTCGGACGCGAGGGGCGCGCCTCTCTG
>NZ_JAHKRL010000467.1 GCF_019396405.1 Nonomuraea rhizosphaerae
CCTTCACGATACGCACCGCGCCCGCCCGGAACTCCGGATCAAAGCGCCGCCGCGTGACTGCTGCCACGACCAAACCTCTCCCGGTTCGGTCTCCACGCTACGAGGGGAAGGGCAAACCCGGTGATCGTTTCCGGTCACAGCACTAGAGATCCGGGTGGAGCAGATCCTGCCCCGCTCACCGCACCGCCGGTATCCGGCCTGCACCGGCGGCGCCCGCCAGGCCCCGCCCGAATCCTGCCGAAGCGTCGAGGACTTCCTGGAGCTGCGGATGCGCTGGCCGCTAGTGATCGTGGCGGGCCGCCTCGCCGAGTTCCTTGGCGACTTGCTCGACTGCGGCGAGGACCGGGTGCGGGCGGCGGAGTTCCTTGCCGAGCACCGCGAGGAGCTGACCGAGCTGTCTGGCCTCGCCCGCCTGGACGACTTCGACAAGAACGCGCTCAACACCGCCCTGCACGCCCTTGACCTGACGACGGCCTGCCTTCCGGAGGACGAACCCGCGTGAAGATCA
Source organism: Nonomuraea rhizosphaerae (assembly GCF_019396405.1). Lineage (GTDB taxonomy): Bacteria > Actinomycetota > Actinomycetes > Streptosporangiales > Streptosporangiaceae > Nonomuraea > Nonomuraea rhizosphaerae. Next base: position 509 of record NZ_JAHKRL010000467.1, read on the forward strand.
CCGTTCAGCTCGTCATCGATGCCCAAGACGGCACCCCGCCGACCGTCGAGCACGTCACCGCGATTGCCCGCGACGACCTCACGCTGGGCACGGCCGGGCTGGCGCTGACCGAGGCGCACGAAGTGCTGTCCGGCGTCCAACACCACCTGGTCGCTGCCCAAGTCCAGAAGGCCGTCGACGCCGCGCGGCATTGCCAACAGTGCGGGCGGACCCACGCCCGCAAGGACACCCGGACGATCGTGCTGCGCACCCTGTTCGGCACCCTCCGGCTGGACAGCCCGCGCCTGAAGACCTGCCCGTGCACCCCGTCGACGGCCTCCGCGACAGCTGCGACGTTCAGTCCCGTCGCCGCGGCGCTGCCCGAACGAACCGCTCCTGAGCTGCTGTTGTGGGAGGCCAAGTACGCCGCACTCACCTCCTACGGCACCGCCGCCACCTTGCTCGCCGAGGCCTTCCCGCTCGGCCGGCCCCTGCACGCCACCACCATCCGCCAGCAGGTCGAGCGCACCGCGACCCGCCTGGAGAACGAGCTCGGCGAGGAACGTTTCAGCTTCATCGACACCTGCCCCCGCGACCTGGAAAGCATGCCCCGCCCCGACCTGCCACTGGTCGTCGCCCTGGACGGCGGCTATGTTCACTCGGCCAACCAGACATCCCGGCGGGACGGCTGGTTCGAGGCCGTCACCGGCTGCTCCACCCCCACCGGCGGCGGCCCCGCCAAGACCTTCGCGTTCGTCCAGACCTACGACCACAAGCCCAAACGCCGCCTGTACGAACTGCTGCGCTCCCAGGGCATGACCGACAACCAGCAGATCGTGTTCCTCACCGACGGCGGCGAGGACATCCGCGACCTGCCCCGCTATCTCAACCCCCAGGCCGAGCACTACCTTGACTGGTTCCACATCACCATGCGCCTGACCGTCCTGCGCCAGAGCACCCGGTCCCTGCCCGCGCCGCCCGCCGACGTCGCGGACTTCACCATCGACCCCACCGGCACCGACCGGACCCTGGAGCGGATCAAGAACTACCTGTGGCACGGCAACACCTTCCGCGCCCTGCACCTGCTCAACGACCTTGTCGAGGACTACGAACTGCTGTGCGCAGGCGAGCCCGACGACAAGCAGCGCGCCTTCTACACCCGGCTGGCCGAGTTCCGCACCTACATCGACCGCAACCAGCACGAAATCCCCAACTACGGCGAACGCCACCGCAACGGCGAAGCCATCTCCAGCGCCACCACCGAAGCCACCGTCAACCACGTCATCAGCCGCCGCATGGTCAAGAAACAGCAGATGAGATGGACACCCCGCGGCGCCCACCTCCTCCTGCAGATCCGCACTCGCGTCCTCAACCACGACCTCGACGCAGACTTCGCCCGCTGGTACCCAAGCTCAGACCAGGCGCTCGATCTCGTGGCTTGACGTCGATCCCCTTCGCAGGCGGCTATCAGCCGCCGCTACGTCTGGGGCGTGTCGCCCTTCGGGGTGCGCTTGATCATCAGCTGGTCTCGGGGAATGCCCAGCTCGGTGATGGCCTGTTCGATAACCGCTTCGAGGGGACTCCCTTCGATCGTCGAGGAGAGCGTCGTACCGGCCTGGATCAGACACACCGGCAGCCACAGAATGTCGGCGGCACCGGAGCGGCTGTTCGGCGCATTGAAGGTGAGCTCACCATCGGCGGCTTGGCGAACGTAGGCGGCAGCGGTGTGAGCACTGGCATGTGAGTAGCTGCTGAGCAGCCGGTACACCTCGTAGTGGTCAGAGACCGCGAACCGGTCGTTCTCGTGCGCATCCACCAAGTTCTTGAGGTTGGCGAACTCGCCTTTCAGAGTTCGGAAACGCTTGGCCTCTGGGCTCTGATCATCCTTCTCCGGGACATGCGCCGGCCGCGCCGGGGATTCGGCGTTCTGCGCGGCGGGCCAGCCGTTGGCCTTCGCTCCGTCGTAGAGCTTGACCTGCTGATCCCAGGTGTACCCGTCGATGGCTGTGACGCCGTCGGTCCCGGCCTCTCGGAGCCACATCATCGCGAGAACATGCTCGAAGATGTTGCGGAACAGCGGAACAATAGTAAGTGTGCTCCCTGAGCGCAGCAGCAGCAGGTAGTCCGCCGTCAGGGCGTTGACGTGCATCCACCATCCGGCGATCGCCGGAAACACCGGCCGGTGCTTGCCGACGACATCAACGGGACCGATCGACAACCGCGGCTCGTACAACCGATATGAACCAAGAAGCCTTTCTGCCACCGGGATCACCCGCTGGGCCGCTTCCTCGTTGCCTCTGGATGTGCTGATCACGGGCGACAAGAGTAGAGGTCCAGAGCCCCATCGTCACCAGGGTATCCGGGGTTGAGGATCAGCCTCGGCTCACTGATCACGTCCGAATCCGAGAAGCACATCAAGCTGAGATCGTCACTGAAGGCCAAATCCCACGGTTTCTTCCGGTCTCCGAGTCACGGTGACACCGCTGAGCATCATGACCATCTGCTGCATGATCATGTATAGCGTCTACACAATCGGGCGACGCTTCGTTGCCGCGACGCTCCCTCGGCTTTGCGCTAAGGCCTGATCGTGGGGCGACGTACGGTCATAGGTGCGGGGGGGTATCGAGTACCTTCTGACGGCCGTCCGAGAATGTCTACACTCTCGGACGGGTGTCTGCGGGCGTCCCGCTCGGTGCGATGAGACCAAGTTAGCAGGCGGGTCAGCGCATGAGCAGGAACAGCAGCAGGACGGTGATGGCCGGGACAGAAATGGCCATGCAGATCAGGCACAGCCGCCAGGTGGACGGCCAGGTGGTGACCGCGCCGCTCACCACCTGGGCCAGTGCCTGTATAGCTGGCTCCTCTGTGGGCAGGAGCCCATCTTCGGGCACTTCACTGAACGCCATGCGCTCGTTGTGGTCCGGGTGATCACTACGAACATCCATTGCTATCTCCCCTGTTCTTCGGCCCTCTCCGATGACAGGTGGGAGAGTGGCATGCCTCCACGATCCGGTCTCGACGAAGTGCCAGAGCGTTCGCTGCCGTCATGCTCCAACTACTTGCCTCGGCGACAGCCAGACGTTGGTGAACTCGGACTGGCAGACTGGTGGAGCTGAAGAAACCTGACAAAACCTGACGGGGTAGCCCGTGGTGGGTATCCGGATGCCGGACGAGCAGCAACTGCCGCCCGGACCTCGCCGAGATCTGGTCGCTGCATTGCATGATCTTTATGAGCTGGCCGGCAAGCCAGCCGCACGTGCCATCAGCGCGTGGATCCGAGAGCGTGACGACTTGCCTGGCACCTTGAGCCATGAGGGTGTCAGTGCAGCTTTGCGCGGTTCGGGCACAACTCGCTGGGCGAACCTGGAGTCTTTAGTTTGCGTCCTTGTAGAGAAGCAGCGAGTCGGCGAAGCCAAGGTCGGCAGCGTGGTTGCGCGAATCCATACTCTTTGGCGGATCGCGGACGGCGGCATGGCTCCTGAGCCAGTCGGAGAGCCGGAACTCACCCCGCAGTCGCAGCGAGAGGCTATCGCTAGCTTGAATCATCCGCGTCTAGGCATTGTGGAGTTCCGGGATCGACAGACGGTCGTTGACATCTTCAGAGAGGCAGGCGGCCTCGATGAGCAGCCATAACAGAGCAGCCAGCGCATGGACCCAGTTCGAGCGGAGCGGCTCGCTCGCCGATTTGGATGCGGCGATTTCTGCGCACCGTCAGGCGGTGGAGACTGCTCCTAACAAAGATCGTGACCACGCCTTGCTCCTCAACAACTTGGGAATTGCCCTACGAGCAAGATATGAACTCACCGGTAACGTGAACGATCTGGAACAGGCCATCGTGCCCATTGCCCGTGCGCTCGACCTGATTACCGTTGACAATCCGCGGCGTCCAGCAATCTTGAACCATCTGGGCAGCCGGCTGCCGGTGACAGGAAGGTTGGCGGAGGCTGAGACAGTCACACGGCAGGCCGTGGACATCTACCGGGAGTTGGCAGCGGCAAACCGTGATGCCTACCTGCCCGACCTGGCGGCCTCGCTGAGCAACCACGCCGCCCTGCTGGCGGAGGTCGGCCGGCGGGCCGAGGCCGTGCCCGTCTCCGAGCAGGCCGTCGAACTACGCCGCCAGTTGGCCG
>NZ_JAHKRL010000468.1 GCF_019396405.1 Nonomuraea rhizosphaerae
GACTCCGCCACCTCGGCCAGCCTCGCGACGGCCGCCTCCGGCGAGGCGGACAGCGAGCCGTCGGGCCCGGGGTCGGGCAGGTTGGAGCGCGGGGGAGTGGGCTGGGCGGGCACGGGACGCGGCGCCTCGTCCACCGCGCGGGCGATGGCCGCCGGATCGTGCCAGGGCGCCGGCGCGTCGAACACGAACCCGTCCAGCACCGCCGCCAGCCGCTCCCGCGAGGCCGTCTGCGCGAAGGTGCGCCACGTCTCGGTCGGCAGCAGCGTCAGGTTGCGGGTCGTCCCGGCGGAGTCGGCCAGGCGGCCGGCGGCCCGGCGGGAGGCGTCGCTGTAGGCGTAGATCGCCGCCCGCAGATCGGTGCAGACGCGGTCGAGCGCGGGCCAGCGGGTCAGGATCGTGCCGTGCAGGCCCTGGGCGCGGCGCGCGATCTCCTCGGTGCCCCACAGCTTGGGCGCCTGCTCGCGCAGCTCCTCGATCGTGCCGGTGGTCAGGGTGATCAGCTCCAGCGCCCACAGCCGGAAGGCCCGCGCCAGGTTGGCGGCGCTCTGCCTGGCCTCCTCCATGGTGGTGCGCGGGTCGGCGACGTTGAGGTCTTCGAGGGCGAGCAGGCGGTGCATCTCGGACTGGCCGCCGTCGTCCATCATCCGCCTGATGAACATCAGGCCGACCACGCTGGTGAACGACGCGCGGTAACGGAGCTGGTTGGGCTTGGGGAACACCTCGCGGATCGCGCCCAGCCCCCTGAGCACCCGCAGCCGGTTGTCGAACTGCTCGCCCGGGTAGGCGCGGCAGGCGAAGCGCATCTGCTCGTGCGTCAGCCACTCCTCGCCCGCCTCCGCGAACGCCGCGAACAGCGTCTCGGCGATGTCGACCAGCGCCGGGTCGTCGACGACCGCCCCGCTGTCGCGGGCCAGCGCCGCGAACATCCTGCGGTAGGTGGACAGCACCGCCTCCTCCGAGAGGGCGGCGTCGAGGGTCAGCGGCTGGTCGGGGGGCAGAGGCGGTTCGGGCACGGGGACTAAGGTACGGGTTCCGACCGACAATCCCCGCCCGAAGCCGCCGGACGGCCGCACGGGCGGTCCGCGCCCACAAGAGCGGAAGCAGGGCCGGACCAGCCGTCCACCGGGGCGAATCGGTGCGAACCTGACCCGTGCTACCTGCGAGTAGTCATGCGACCGGGTGCAACCGCACGCTAGTGTGTCCCCGGGTAATACGGGGGCAATCGTTTGATAAGCGTACGTACGGGGTGAGTGACGCATGCGCAGCATGCTCCGTGGCGACCGTGCCACGGCGTTGGTCGCCGCCGGGGTGGCGGCGGTCCTGGTCGCGGCGGCGGCCGTGTTCGGCGTGGGCGTCTCCAGCGCCAATCCCAAGCTGGCCGACGTCGGGGCGTGGCTCTGGACCAAGGTCAGCGGCAAGATCGTGCACGTCAACGGCCTGTCGGGCGAGGTCGACGGCTACCTGAACAGCAAGTCCGCCAAGCGGCTGCGCGTCGTCCAGGACGCGGGGAACGTCCTGCTCGTCGACGACAGCAGCGGCTACGTCAGCAGGATCGAGCCCAGCCAGCTCAGCGTCGCCCAGACCAAGAACTTCGGCGCGGCCGGCCTGCAGATCGTCGTGTCGGGCGCCGCCGGGTACGCGGTGGACCCGGCGGGCAAGGTCCAGCAGATCGACCCCGCCACGCTGAACTCCGTCGGCGCGCCGCTCACCCTCGAAGGCCCGCTCGGCTCCGCCCGCATCGACGGCGGCGGGCAGCTCTGGGTGCCCGTGACCGCGAAGGGCGAGGTCGTGCCCGTCGCCAGAGGCGTCGCGGCGAGCCCGGTCAAGGTGGGCGAGCCGGGCGAGGAGCTGGCGGTCACGATCGCCGGCGGCCTGCCGGTGATCGTCAACACCCGGGCCGCGACCGCCTCGATCGTCGGCGCGGACGGCGGCGTCGGCGAGATCACGCTGCCCAAGGAGGTGGCCCAGGCCGCCAAGGGCGGACTGCTGGCCCCGGCCCTGACCGAGGGCTCGCTGGTGCCGCTGCTCACGCCGGGGGACTCCGGCCTGCTCGTCGTCGTGGACACGGCGTCGAACTCGGTGCTCAACACCAAGGTCGCCGTCGAGGACCCGGCCGCGCTGGGCGTGCCGCAGGTGCTCGGCTCGAAGGTGTACGTACCGGACAGCAGCACCGGCGGCCTGATCGTGTGGGACAGCGCGGCGGGCGGCCGGCCCACCAGGCTGCAGGTGGCCGACAGCCCGGGGCCGCTCGACGTGTTCGTCAAGGACGGCCTGCTCTGGGCCAACGACGAGAACGGCGACAAGGCCGTGGTCATCGACACCGAGGGCCGCAAGCACGACGTCCAGAAGGACGACTCGGACGTACCTGGGCCGACCAACACGCCCCAGCCGAAGCAGACGCCCAGGCCCGACCCGACGAACACCGACACCCGGCCCGACCCGACCCGCACGGCCGACCCGCGCCCGACCGACACCGAGGCGCCCGAGCCGGACCCGCTGCCGACCACGCGCAGGCCGACCAGGTCACAGACGCCGACCCCGACGCGCACGCCGACGCCGACCGCGACCCCGACGAAGAGCCCCACGCCGACCCCGACGCCCACGCCGCCCACCAAGCCGGGCTCGGTGAGCGCGAAGTCGGGCCCCGGCCACGTCAGCGTCAACTTCAGCCCGTCCACCGGCGGCAAGGTCGAGCGGTACACGCTCAAGGTGTCCGGCGGCGACGGCAGGTCCACGCCGCAGTCGGTGGACGCCGACGGGCCGTTCCAGTTCGAGTTCTCGGGCGGGAACTGCAGCGGCGAGTACACCTTCACCGTCGTCGCCCACTGGTCGGGCGGCGAGGTGGCCTCCGAGCCGAGCGCCGGGGTCAAGCCGTGCGTCGCGCCGGGCAAACCGGCCAACTTCCAGGCCAAGGGGAAGAACCGCGGCGCCGAGCTGACCTGGGACGCCCCGGAGGGCGGCGCGGACGGCATCACGTACGTGCTGTCCGGCGCGGCCTCCGACAACAGCGTCACGGGGACGAAGTTCACCGCCGAAGGGCTCAAGAACAACCAGAAGCACGAGTTCAAGCTCCAGGCCAAGAACGACGCGGGCGAGAGCCCGGACGTCGCCACGGCCTCGGTCGACCTGGCCTATCCGCGCCAGCAGTACCAGAACGTGAGCAACAACGACAGCGACACGCTCATCCGGCCGGGCCCGTCCGGCAGCGGCGAATCGGGGCGGATCAAGCAAGGCCAGTACATCACCGTGACGGTGATCTGCCAGGTCAAGGGCTCGAACTACACCGACCCGTCCACCGGCGGCTCCAGCGACGTCTGGAACAGGATCGAGTCGCCGTCCGGCAACGGCTACCTCAACGACACCCTGGTGGGCACGCCCAAGGGCGGCTTCCCGGCGGCCCCGCTCTTCGAGTGCACCGACTGAGAAGGGGACTCAGTTGTACAACCACGAGCAGCAGACTTACGGCCAGGACCAGACCTACAACCACGAGCAGACCTACAACCACGACCCGGCGGCGCCGGCGCAGCAGCACCCGCAGCAGCTCGCGGCCCAGTTCGCGCAGCGCTTCCAGCTCCTGTCGGGCAACATCGAGCGGATCATCCGGGGCAAGCGCGAGGCCATCGAGCTGGCGCTGATCTGCCTGTTCGCCGAGGGGCACCTGCTGATCGAGGACGTGCCCGGCACCGGCAAGACCACGCTGGCCAGGTCCATCGCCGCCAGCGTGGACGCCGAGTGGCGGCGCATCCAGTTCACGCCCGACCTGCTGCCCAGCGACATCACCGGCGTGTCGATCTTCAACCAGGCGCACCAGAAGTTCGAGTTCCACCACGGGCCGGTGTTCGCCAACATCGTGCTCGCGGACGAGATCAACCGCGCCTCGCCCAAGACTCAGTCGGCGCTGCTGGAGGTCATGGAGGAGCGCCGGGTCACGGTGGACGCCGAGCCGCACCCGGTGCCCAGGCCGTTCCTGGTCGTCGCCACCCAGAACCCGGTGGACATGGACGGCACGTACCCGCTGCCGGAGGCCCAGCTCGACCGCTTCCTCATGCAGATCTCCGTCGGCTACCCCGACCACGTGTCGGAGGTCGAGGTGCTCAAGGGCATGCCGACCGGGCCGCAGGTCGAACGGCTGCCCGTGGTGGCCCGCGCCTCCGACGTCGCCGGGATGATCGACTTCGCTACGCGCATCCACGTCGCCGACCCCGTCTACGACTACATCGTCGCGCTCTGCGCCGCCACCCGCGTCAACCCGAACCTGCGGCTCGGCGCCTCCCCCCGGGGCAGCCTCGCGCTGCTGCGCGCCGCCCGCGTCAAGGCCGCCGCCGCCGGACGCCACTACGTGGTGCCCGAGGACGTCAAGGCGCTGGCCGCACCGGTGATCGCGCACCGGCTCATCCTCACCCCCGAGGCCGAGCTGCGCGACGCCACGGCCGCGAACGTGCTCGGTGAGATCCTCGCCGGGATGCCGGTGCCGCAGGCGGCCTAGATGTCCAAGCCGGTGTCCTCACCTGCCCTGGTGCTGACTCCGCTCGGGTGGGGCACGCTCGCCGCCTGCGTGCTCCTGTACGCGGCCGGGTTCGCGCTGGGCTACCCGGAGCCGGTCGTGCTGGCCACGGGCGGGCTGCTCGCGCTGGCCGCCGCCCTCGCCTGGAGCGCGCCCCGGCCGAGGCTGGAGGTGGAGCGCGAGGTCACGCCGCTCAAGGTGCCGCGCGGCGAGGCGGCTATCGCCGTCCTGCACGTGCGCAACCTCGGCCGCCGCGGCCTGTCCGGGCTGCGCGCCCAGGACCGGATCGGCGCGGCCGAGCACACCGTGGACCTGCCGCGCCTGCCCAAGGGGGGCCTGCGCACGGTGTCGTACCCGCTGCCGACCGGCGTGCGCGGCGAGATCCCCGTCGGGCCGCTGCTGCTGGTGCGCGCCGACCCGCTCGGCCTGACGCGCAGGGTCAGGCAGTACGGCCAGGCCGCCACCCTCCTGGTCCGCCCGCGCACGGTCGCGCTGCCGGTGCCGCCGTCGGGCAGGTCCCACCACCTGGAGGGCCCCACCAGCGACAACGCGCCCAGCGGCACCGTCACCTTCCACACCCTGCGCGAGTACGTCGTCGGCGACGACCTGCGCCACGTCCACTGGCGCTCCAGCGCCCGCACCGGCACGCTCATGGTGCGTCAGCTCATCGACGCCAGCCTGCCCACCACCACCGTCGTGCTCGACACGCGCGGGCTCACCGAACTGGCCGTGGACGCCGCCGCCTCGGCCGCCGTCGCCGCCGCCTCGGCGGGCTTCCCCGTACGGCTGCTGACGGGCGACGGGCCGCTCGCCGAGACGAAGGGG
>NZ_JAHKRL010000469.1 GCF_019396405.1 Nonomuraea rhizosphaerae
GCTGAACGTCCTCGTACGGCTCAGCCCGGCAGCCCGTCCCTTGGCCGCCACGACGAGCGCCATCTTGCGTGACGCCTCGTCGATCATCTCCTCGCCCAGCATGACCGCGCCGCGCCTCTCGACCGTCGTGAAGTACTCGTACGCCTCCAGGACGATCTCGGCGTGGTCGTAGTCCTCCTGGGACGGCGAGAACACCTCGTTGGCCGCCTCCACCTGCAACGGATGGAGCACCCACTTGCCGTCGAAGCCCAGCGCCGCGGCCCGCCTGGCCACCCGCTTGTACCCTTCGACGTCCTTGATCTGCAGGTACGGTCCGTCGATCACCTGGAGGTCGTGCATCCGCGCGGCCATGAGCAGCCGCATCAGGATGTAGTGGTAGGCGTCGCCCTCGGTGTAGCCGGGCGGCTGCTCGCCCACGACCATCGTGCGCATGTTGACCGAGGCCATGAAGTCCGCCGGCCCGAACACCAGCGCCTCCAGCCGCCTCGACGACCCGGCGATGGCGTCGACGTTGACGAGGCCGCGCGCGTTCTCGATCTGCGCCTCGATGCCGATCCGGCCCACCTCCAGCCCCATCGTCTTCTCGATCTGGGTGAGCAGCGTGTCGAGCCACACGACCTCGGTCGTCTCCTGCACCTTCGGCAGGATCAGGCAGTCGAGGTGGTGCCCGGCGCCCTCCACGACCTCGATGACGTCGCGGTACGTCCACTGCGTCGACAGGTCGTTGACCCGCACCACCCGGGTCTTGCCGCTCCAGTCGCCCTCGCGCAGGGCGGTCACGACGTTCTTGCGGGCCTCGTCCTTGGCGAGCGGCGCGACGGAGTCCTCGAGATCGAGGAACACCTCGTCGACGGGCAGGGTCTGGGCCTTCTCCAGGAAGCGGGGGTTGCTGCCGGGGACGGAGAGGACGGATCGTCGTGAGCGCATGCGCCCACGCTAGCCCGCCGGGCGGCCGCGCATCGCGGGGCCTCCCGTTAGTCTGGATCTGTGGATGACGTCCTGAAGGGCCGTGACAGCACATGGGTGTTCGAGGCGGACGCCTTACGCATCACCCCGGACCCTTCGAAGGCTCCCAAGCTCCACTCCGAACTCGGCGAACGGCTGCTGCCGTACGCGGCGCTGGCCGACGTCACCCTCACCCCCGGCAAGCGCGGGACGGTGGTCCTGCGCGTCCTTCCCCGGCGCGGCGCCGACCCGGTCGCCACGGTCGCGGCCGGGCAGCTCAAGGAGTCGCTCGACCCCAACCGGCTGGTGCTGCCGGCCGAGAAGGAGACGCTGGCCGAGTACTACGCCGACGAGATGCGCGCGGCCGTCACCGACGGCCGGCCCGCCGAGCGCTTCCTCGTCGCGGGCCCTTCCGCGCCGCGCAGCTTCAAGGCGTGGGACGGGGCGGCCTCCTTCGACGGCGAGACGGTCTCGTTCACCTGGTTCTGGTCCGGCGCCACCACGGCCAAGTACTCGGCGGGCGACCAGCGTTACCGAGTCGCCGACCTGGAGGGCGTCGAGTGGCACGCCCCGGAGGCGGCCAGCGGGTCGATGCGGTTGAAGGTGCGCGGGCGGCAGGCCGTCCCGGACGCCTCCAAGGACCCGGCCGCCGTCGTCTTCGGCCTCGGTTACGGCGCCACCCATCAGTCGCTGCCGTTCGCCGCCGCCGTGCTGGCCGCCGTTCCCGCGTTCGCCCCGATGCTGACCGGCGCGCCCTCACCGGCGCGCGACGACACGACCGATCTGATACTCAAGCTGGCCGAGCTGCGGGACGCCGGGGTGCTGACGGAGCAGGAGTTCCAGTCGAAGAAGGCGGAGCTGCTCTCCCGGCTGTGACCTCGATGCCGCTAGGGTCGGTGGTCGCGACACCGGGGAGATCACATGACATCTGTTATCCGACATATCACTGTTGACTGCGCGCAACCGCACGAGCCTTACGAACTGGCCGAGTTCTGGGGCAAGGTGCTCGGCCATCCCGTCGATCCCGCGGACGAGCCGGGTGACGACGAGGTGGGCCTCGCGGTCCCGCCCGGCCATCCGACCATGCTGTTCGTCCGTGTGCCGGAGAAGAAGACGCTGAAGAACAGGCTGCACCTCGACCTGGAGCCGCATCAGTCGCGTGACGAGGAGGTCGAGCGGGTCGTCGCCCTCGGCGCGACCGTCGTCGACGACCGCCGCAGACCGAACGGCAGGGGCTGGGTGGTCATGGCCGACCCGGCCGGGAACGAGTTCTGCGTCGAGCTGAGCGCGGCCGAGCGCGCCGTGGCCATGGAGGCCGAGGAGCAGGCCGCCGCGGCGGTGGAGTAGCCGCTCCGCCGCGCCCGGGTACAGTCGAGGCGTGAGCGACACCACCGGCGACACCACCGCTGCGATCCAGGAGGGCGCGAAGAAGTCAGGCGTCCTCTGGCTCACCCTCGACCGTCCCCGCCTGGCCTGGCACACCTGGCACGAGGGCGCCATCTACCTGGTCACCGGCGGCGGCGAGCAGGACCTGCCCGGCCTGGCCGGGCTCGGCACCGTCGGCGTCACGCTGCGCAGCAAGGACAACGGCGCCAGGCTGGTCGGCTTCGACGCCGACGTGCTGGTGGTGGACCAGGCAGCCGAGCCCGAGGCGGTCGCCGCGCTGGCCAAGGACCGGCTCAACGCCCCCGACAGCGAGCACCTGACCGAGCGCTGGGCCAGGGACGCCACGGTCGTGCGGCTCACCCCGCGCTGACGGTCACCGCACGCCGGCGGTCACCGCGCCGACGGCGCTCATCCCACGCTGACGGGCCGTTCCAGCTCCTCGACGACGCCCTGACGGCCGGCGGTCGCGGTCTGGGCCAGCAGCGCGCCGGTGAGCACGATCAGCCCGCCGACGATCTGGAACGCCCCGAGCGTCTCCCCCAGCAGCGCCCACGCCACGACCGCTCCCGCGATGACCTCCAGCGAGGCCACCGTGGCGCCCACGGCCGCCGAGAGCCGCCGCACCGCGTTCACCCCCAGGATGTACGCGATCGCCGTGGCGATCAGCACCATCACCAGGTACGCGACCAGCACCGGCAGCGCACGCGCGCCCGAGGGGTCGGCGACGGCGCCGAAGGCGGACCAGGGGATGTCCCACGGCTGGGCGAACGGCGCCAGCACCACGGCCGACCCGACGAGCCCCCAGCCGATCAGCCCGAGCGGGTCGATCTCGTCCCCGAAGCTATCGCTCATCAGGAAATATCCGGCGCAGCACGCCCCGGCCAGCAGCCCGAGCAGCAGCCCCACCGCGTCCAGCCGCAGCCCCTGCCACACCTCCACGACGATGGCCAGGCCGATGACCGCCGCCACCGCCCCGACGTAGGCCGCCCTGGCCAGCCGCACGCGGCGCACGTACCGCACCCAGATCACCACCATGACCGGCGCCATGAACTCCAGCAGCAGCGCCACGCCCACCGGCAGCCGGGTGATGGCCACGAAGTAGAGGGACTGGACCGCGGCCACCGCCACGCTCGCGTACAGGACGAAGAAGGGCAGCTTCGAGCGGGGGATCCGCAGCGCCCGCGGCCGCACCACGGCCAGCACGGCCACCAGCAGCAGCCCGGCGCCGGCCATCCGCACCCAGACGGCCTCGATCGGCGCCAGTCCGGCGGCGATCAGGTACTTGGCCATCGGCCCCGAGAACCCGAAACAGCACGCGGACACAAAAGCCAGTGCGAGCCCCGTGTACCTCATGACCCACCCCTGCCCAAGTAATTAGCATAAAACGCGTTTGATACTGACATGCCAGGCGGCCGAGGCGCAACGGGGCAGCGCTGTTAGCCTTCTGACGTGAAGATCTTCGTGGGGCGCCTGGCGGGAACGCCCGTCTTCGACCCCGCGGGCGACCAGATCGGCCGCATCAGGGACGTCGTGGTCGGCCCGTACGACGGCAGGCCGCCGAGCGTGCACGGCATGGTGGTCGAGGTCCAGCCGCGGCGGCGGGTGTTCCTGCCCATCACGCGGGTGCGCGGCATCGAGGCCGGCGCGGTCGTCTTCACCGGCCGGCTCAACATGCGCAGGTTCGAGCAGCGCGCCACCGAGACCCTGGTCATCGCCCAGATGCTGGACCTCAAGGTGCGCGTCCACGGCGAGAACATGGTCGTCTACGACGTCGCGGTGGAGGAGATCAAGCCGACGTCCTGGCGGATCACCAAGGTGGCCGTCCACCGGGGCAGGCGGCGGCGGGAGATGCGGGTCGTCGGCTGGAGCGAGGTGTCGGGGTTCGGCGCGCTGCAGAACGACCAGGGCGCCGCCGGGATGCTCGCGGCCTTCGAGTCGCTGCGCGCCGCGGACCTGGCCAGCGCCCTGCACGACCTGCCGGGCAAACGGCGCATCGAGGTCGCCCGCGCGCTCGACGACGACCGCCTGGCCGACCTGCTGGAGGAGCTGCCGCCCGGCGACCAGATCGACATCCTGCGCTCGCTGGAGATCGAGCGGGCCGCCGACGTGCTGGAGGAGATGGGCCCCGACGACGCCGCCGACCTGCTGCACGACCTGCCGGACGAGCAGGCGAGCCGGCTGCTGGCGCTGATGGAGCCGGGCGAGGCCGCGCCCGTGCGGCGGCTGCTCACGTACGCGGACGACACCGCGGGCGGCATGATGACCAGCGAGCCGGTGATCCTGCCGCCCAACGCCACGGTCGCCGAGGCGCTGGCGCACATCCGGCAGAAGGACCTCACGCCCGCCGTCGCCGCCCAGGTCTATGTCACCAGGCCGCCCAACGAGACGCCGACCGGCAGGTACCTGGGCGTGACCCACTTCCAGCGGCTGCTGCGCGACCCGCCGTCCACGCTGCTCGGCGGCGCCCTCGACCCCTCGATCGACCCGATCAGGCCCGAGCTGACCGTCCACGAGGTCGCCTACTACCTGGCCAACTACAACCTCGTCGCGGCGCCCGTCGTGGACGAGCACGGCCGGCTGGTCGGCGCGGTCACCGTGGACGACGTGCTCGACCACATGCTTCCCGAGGACTGGCGCGAGAGGGCCCACCGTGACGACTGAACGCCTCGACCAGCCCCGGGAGCTGCGCCGCTCGCTGCGCCCGCACTACGACCCCGAGGCGTTCGGCCGCCTGTCCGAGCGCATCGCCCGCTTCCTGGGCACGGCGCGGTTCATCGTGTACATGACGGTGTTCGTCGCGGTGTGGGTGGTCTGGAACATCGCCGCCCCGGCGGGCCTGCGCTTCGACCCGTACCCGTTCATCTTCCTGACGCTCATGCTCTCGCTCCAGGCCTCCTACGCCGCGCCGCTGATCCTGCTGGCGCAGAACCGGCAGACCGACAGGGACCGCGTCCAGTACGAGCAGGACCGCGCGGCGGCCGAGCGCAACCAGGCCGACCTCGAATACCTGACCCGCGAGATCGCCGGGCTGCGGCTGGCGCTCGGCGAGGTGGCCACCCGCGACTACCTGCGCTCGGAGCTGCAGCGGCTGGCGGAGGAACTCAAGGAGCCGGATCGGAAGGTCAGTGAACGGCGCTGATCGGCAGCTTGGCCAGCATGTCGCGGACCAGGCCGATCTCGCCCGGCCCCAGCAGGTCGAGGAACTTGGCCCTGATCCCGCGCAGGTAGGTCGGCGTCGCCTCGGCCAGCCGCGCCGCGCCCGTGTCGGTCAGCACCGCGAACAGCCCCCGCGCGTCGTCGGCGCACGCCTCCCGCGCCACCAGCCCGTCGCGCTGCAGCCGGTCGATGAGCCTGGTCAGGCCGCTGCGCGAGAGCAGCACCCGGCCGGCCAGGTCGTTCATCCGCAGCCGCCGCGCCGGCGCCTCGGCCAGCTGCGTCAGCACGTCGTACGAGGCCAGCGGCAGGTCGTGGGCGACGAGCAGCTCGGACTCCAGGTGCCGGGCGATGTGCACGTGGGCCCGCTGCAGCATCCGCCAGACCGTCAGCTCCTCGATGGTCAGGCCCTCGTCGCGCAGAAGAGTCACGGAGTAACCTTAGAACGTTGCACAGACATCTAAACAGCTCGGATTATCTGGGCCGCGCCCCTGGTTCATACCATGGAGGGGCATCATCACCGGCGTACGCAGCGCCCGTTCACTCATAGACGACTAAGGAGGGACGGCACTCCCTCGTGCCGAGACTTCGATGGCACCAACCCAGGAACAGGTGACGGCCGCCCTCGCCACCGTCATCGACCCCGAGATCCGTCGCCCGATCACCGATCTCGGCATGGTCAAGAGCATCGACATCGGCTCCGGCGGTGTCGTGCGCGTCGGCGTCTACCTCACGGTGGCCGGATGTCCGATGAAGGACACCATCCGCCGCGACGTCACCACCTCGGTCGCCAAGCTCGACGGTGTCACGGGTGTGGAGATCGAGCTCGACGTGATGAGCACCGAGCAGCGCAAGACGCTCCAGACCAAGCTGCGCGGCGACAAGGGGCCCGAGAAGGAGATCCCCTTCAACCAGCCCGGCTCGCTGACCCGCGTCTTCGCGGTCGCCAGCGGCAAGGGCGGTGTCGGCAAGTCGTCGGTCACCGTCAACCTGGCCGCCTCCATGGCCGCCAGTGGGCTCAAGGTCGGCATCGTCGACGCCGACATCTACGGCCACAGCGTGCCGCGCATGCTGGGCGCCGCCGAACGGCCCACCAAGGTCGAGGACATGATCATGCCGCCGGTGGCGCATGACATCAAGGTCATCTCGGTGGGGATGTTCAAGCCCGAGGGCAACACGCCGGTCGTCTGGCGAGGGCCGATGCTCGACCGCGCCCTGCACCAGTTCCTGGCCGACGTCTACTGGGGCGACCTCGACGTCCTGCTGCTCGACCTGCCGCCCGGCACCGGCGACATCGCCATCTCGGTGGCGCAGCGGCTCCCGTCGGCCGAGCTCCTCGTCGTGACCACGCCGCAGATGGCGGCGGCCGAGGTCGCCGAGCGGGCCGGCTCCATCGCCGCCCAGACGCACCAGCAGATCGCCGGCGTCATCGAGAACATGGCGTGGCTGCCCTGCCCGCACTGCGACGAGCGCATCGCGGTCTTCGGCGAGGGCGGCGGCCAGACGGTCGCCGACGCGCTGACCCGCACCCTGGGCGCCCGCGTCCCCCTGCTCGGCCAGGTCCCCATCGACCTGCGCCTGCGCGAGGGCGGCGACGAGGGCAAGCCCCTGGTCCTGACCGACCCCGACTCCCCCGCCGCGGCCGAGCTGCGCTCCATCGCGGCAGGCCTCAGCAAACGCTCCAACAGCCTCAAGGGCCTCCAACTGGGCCTGGCCCCCAACCGCCGCTAGTACGGGGTCCCCTACCAGGCCCACGCGCTCCAGAGGACCGCGTGGGCCTTCGCATGCCTACGGCAAGCCCGTCGCGCCTACGGGTAGGGAAAAGGGCGGCCATGGTCAACTCTGCGCACGTCACGGCGCCCAGCCCGGGAACCGGAGGAGCGTGCCCCTGGAGGGAGCCCAGCCACGTACGGCGAGTGGGTCCGGCCCATGCCGGCCGTAAAAAATGGTGAGATCAGGTGGCTTCGGAGTCGTAGGGGGGGAGTTCGCCGTAGCTCAGTTCGTCGACCGGCTCCGGGGTGTAGGTCGCGGCGGCCGGCTCAAGCTGCGGCGTGGTCGTGTTGTTCCACGACTCGTCGTCCTCCAGCAGGTGCTTGCGGACGAAGTTGCGCGGGTTGAGGTCGGCCGGGTCGAAGTCCTTGAACTCCGGCCCCAGCCCCGCGCGCAGGTCGTCGCGCGCGTTGTTCGCCATCCGGCGCAGGTTGCGCAGGGTCTTGCCGGCCTGCGAGGCCGCCTGGGGCAGCTTGTCGGGACCGAAGACGAGCAACGCGATGATGACCAGCGCGCCGATCTCCATCCACCCGAGTCCGAACACCGTGAGCTCCTACCGTCCAGCCGTGGCCGGGGAGAACCCCGGACCACTCCAGACTAAGGGCAATACACCCCAGGTCGGTCTCCCGCCCCCGGCCGAAATCACGACGGCGTGGGCGTCGGCTCGTCCTCGGCGGTGACGACCAGGGTGGCGGTGCTCTCCTGGCCGGAGCGCTGGTACTTGACGGTGATCTTGGATCCGGGCGCCTTGCTGCGGATCAGCGCGATCAGCTCGTTGCCGTCCTGAAGGGTCAGGCCGTCGATCTCCAGGATCACGTCACCGGCTTTGAGGCCGGCCTTGGCGGCGGGGCCGCCCGCGTCCACCGGCTGGCGTCCCTCGACGGGCCCGCCGGCGATCTTCACGCCCTGGCCCTTGTAGTCCTTGTCGAGCACGATGCCGATCTTCGGGCGCTTGGCCTTGCCGGTCGTGATGAGCTCCTGGGCCACGCGACGGGCCTGGTTGACCGGGATGGCGAAGCCGAGGCCGATGCTGCCGCCCTGGCTGCTCATGGAGCGGCTGAGGGTCGCGATGGCGGAGTTGACGCCCACGACCTCCCCCTTGCCGTTGACGAGCGGGCCGCCCGAGTTGCCGGGGTTGATGGCGGCGTCGGTCTGGATGGCGCTGATGTAGGCGGGCTCCTCCGTGCTCGCCCCGCTCTCGTCGCCGGCGATGACCGGGCGGTTCAGGGAGCTGACGATGCCGGTGGTCACCGTGCCGGTCAGGCCGAGCGGGGAGCCGATCGCGATGACCGGGTCGCCCACGACCACCTGGTCGGAGTTGCCGAGGTTGATCTCCGGCGTCCCGAACGTCTCCTCCGGCTTGACCACGGCCAGGTCGGAGCCCGGGTCGCGGCCGACGATGCGGCCGGTGGTGGTCTTGCGGTTGTTGAACATGATCTGGATGTCGCCGCCGTTGGCGGCCGGGGCGACCACGTGGTTGTTGGTCACCACGTACCCGTCCTTGATCAGGAACCCGGAGCCGGAGACGCCTTCGTTGCTGTTGGCGTTGACCTCCAGCGAGACCACGCTGGGCAGCACGCGCGAGGCCACCCCGGCGACGGAGTCGGGCGCCCGGTTGGTGGCGGCGCTCGGCAGCGGGCCGAGGTCGTAGGAGGGGTTCGTGCCGCTGCTGGACCTGGTCACCAGATAGGTGCCGACGCTGCCGAGCCCCGAGGCGATCAGGGCGATGACGGCGGCGAGCACGACCAGCAGGCCGGTGCTCGGGCCGCGCCTGGGGGCCGCCGCGGTGGCGCCGCCGGGCGGCGGCGGCGCCCAGCCAGCGCCCATGCCGAGCGCGTTGACCGGAGGAGGCGGCGGTGGTGTCCTGTCGCCGCCGTAGGGCGGCGCGCCCGCCGAGCTGCCGAAGAACGGGCTCTCGTAGGAGCGGGTGCTGTTCGGCTGAGAAGCGCCCTCCGCGCCGCCCGGACCCTGCCCCACCGGACCTGAGCCTGCCTGGCCCGGCGCGGGGTAGGAGGGGCTGCCGTAGACCGTGGTGTCCTGGGACCGGCCCGAGGGGTCGCCCCAGCGGCCGTTGTCGCGGCCGGTCTCCATTGTCTCGGACCGCCATCCAGGCTGCTCGGCCTGCTCGTCGGCGGGCAGGAACTCCGGCCGCCCCTGTGGCTCAGGGAAGTCCGACGGCATGCGTCCATCGTCGGGGCGCGACTCGTCGGTCATCTAGATCTCACCACTCCTTGCCTCGGACACCGTAATCATGGCGCGAACGGCATACGAGAGTCGTAAAGCTATTGTCAGGCCTTCACCTGACAAATGCTGATTCCCGAACTCAGATCGTATGCCCCTGTTGCCGTCGACTACGCCAAACGAGTATCCCAGGCCCTCCTGAGAGCCACCTGTGGGCCCCGGCAGGGTCAAGGAGTGGCGGTCGGGAAGGTGGCGTGCGGTGCGGCCGGCGCGGAGCGCGGAGCCTGGTTGTTGAACAGTTCGAGCGGCGGGTTCGGGGCGCCTCCCGTGCCCGAGACGGCGAAGAAGGTGCCCAGCGCCACGGCCGCGGACACCACGCCGACCGCTACATAGGTGGAACGGCGCCTAGCTCCACGGCCAGGACCCGAAGCGCCACCGGTGGCGTCCCTGCGCGGGCGGTTGTCCAGAGGAGCGATGCTGTGCGGCCCGGGGATGGGCACCCCTCCGAACGTCCGGGTAGGGAAAGGCCGCTCCCTGGGCGGCAGCGGGCCACCCGGCTCGGCCATGCGCAGCAACGACATGGTGAGATCGGCCGGCATCGCCGGGCCGTCGAGCGAGCGCAGGCGCGACTTCAGCGCCCGCATCGACTCGACCTCTCGCCTGCAGTCGCCGCAGAAGGTCAGATGGGCAAGGGCGCGGTCGCGTTCGGTGTGATTGAGCTCACCGTCCACAAGCGCGGACACACGTTCTCCAAGATGCGACATATCAGACTTCCTCCCCACGAGTCCCGGACGGGAATGATGGCGGGGGGAGTTGGGAATTACGGGGGGCCCGGTGATCGAGCGCCTCCCGCAACTGCGCCCGGCCACGGTGAATACGGCTTCGGACCGTACCCAGCTTGACGCCGAGCGTGGCCGCGATCTCCTCGTACGACAGGCCTTCGATGTCACACAGCACGATCGCGGCCCGGAACTCCGGCGCGAGCGCGTCGAGCGCCGCCTGGATGTCCGGTTCGAGATGAGCGTCGTCGAAAGCCTGCGCCGGCGACGGCTCGCGACCGCGCAGCCGCTCGGCCGCGTCGTCGGCGAGGCCCTCGAACCGGATGCGCTGCTTGCGCCGCGCCATGTCGAGGAACAGGTTCGTCGTGATCCGGTGCAGCCAGCCCTCGAACGTGCCGGGGGTGTAACTCGACAGGGACCTGAAGACCCGCACAAAGACCTCCTGAGTGAGGTCTTCGGCATCGTGGACGTTGCCGGTCAGGCGATACGCCAGCCGGTAGACGCGTGCGGAATGAGTCCGCACCACTTCCTCCCAGGTGGGAGGAGTCCAGTCAGACACGGGAGTATCGGCCTGGTGGTCACTTTCGTCCACCAGAACTCCTCTCATTGGGACCACCGCTACCGCCATAGTGCCTGGTTTCGTCCCTTCATGCGTACTGCCTGCCTTCCGGACCGGCAAAGCCCGTTTAAACCTGCAACGCCTTAGGGTGCTCCTGAGTTCCCGTCCCGGCGTGTCTCCCCTAGGCTGCGATCGGTGCCAATCACGCGGACCAATCGCACGAAAGTGGGGGGAGGAGGCCGATGACCAGTCCGGTAGAGGCCACTCTGGCCTATGCGGAGCAGTTCCATCTCGAGGATGAGATCCTGCACGCGGCGCGGCAGCGCGGCCAGGAGATGGGCGCCCCGCCCATCCTTCCCGGGGGCGGTGCGGCGCTCTGTTTCCTCGCGACGGCGCTCAACGCCAAGTCGGTCGTCGAGATCGGCACCGGCTGCGGGGTCTCCGGCCTGTGGCTGCTGCGCGGCATGCGCCCCGACGGCACGCTGACCAGCGTGGACGTCGAGCCGGAGCACCAGCGGCTGGCCAGGCAGGCGTTCGCCGAGGCCGGGTTCTCGGGCGGGCGGGTGCGGCTGATCGCCGGCCGCGGGCTCGACGTGCTGCCCCGGCTCTCCGACGGCGGCTACGACATGGTCTTCGCCGACGGGGCCAAGCAGGAGTACGCCGACTACCTGGCCGAGGCCGTCAGGCTGCTGCGCGTGGGCGGCATCGTGGCCTTCGACAACGCGCTGTGGCACGACCGCGTGGCCGACCCCACGCAGCGCGACCCCGACACGGTGGCGCTGCGCGAGCTCGGCAAGCTCGTCCAGGGCGACGACCGGCTGCGCTCCGTGATGATCCCGCTCGGCGACGGCCTGCTCGCCGCCATCAAGATCTCCACCTGACGGCCGGGCCGCCCGTCGAGATCGCCGCCCGGCCGCCGGCCCCCC
>NZ_JAHKRL010000470.1 GCF_019396405.1 Nonomuraea rhizosphaerae
GCTGGTAGCCGGCGAGTCTGCTGCGCAGCCGGTCGGGTGAGACCGGGGGCGCGGGCGGCCCGGCCGACGGGGCCGCCGAGCCGGGCACCAGGTTCGCCCTCGGCGTCCGCCTGGGCAGTCCGGAGGTGGTCGTCCCGCTCCGGGCGGGATCGCCGACCGTTCCGGCGGCCCGGAGGCCGCCGTCGGCCGGTGAGGACCACACGTGGCCGCGCTCCTCCGGGATGAGCGTCGGCTTGGTGAACCAGCTCGACCCTGCGTCGGCATGGGCCTGCGGGGACGGAACGGACGGATATGGGTCGAACCGCACCGGCGGCCCCGCCAGGTCGGGCAGCGACAGGTCCGCCGAGTGCGACTGACGCGAGCTGAACCACGACGACGGGTCGGGCGGGACGAGGTTGATCGGCTGGTCCAGCGAGGAGCCCGGCGAAGGGGGCAGCGGCTGGTCCAGTGAAGGGTCGTACGAGGGGTGCCCGAAGCCGGGCATCGCCGGGGTGGCCTGCATCGGCACCCGCGCGAACGGCGGCGGCTCCGGCGGCGGACCGGGCACGGCGGTCAGCAGCGTGTCCGGGATCAGCACCATGGCGTTCAGCCCGCCGATGTCCTGGCGGCGCAGTTGCACCCTGATGCTGTGCCGCAGCGCCAGCCTGCCGACCACGAACAGGCCCATCCGCCGCGAGACCGACACGTCGACCGCCGGCGGGGTGACCAGCCGCCAGTTGGCCTGGTCCAGCTCCTCCGGGCTCATGCCGATGCCGTGGTCGGAGACCGCGACCATCAGCCCGCCGCCGTCGATGCGGCTGCTGGTGACGACGACCCTGGTGTCGCGCGAGGAGAAGGAGACCGCGTTCTCGATCAGCTCGGCCAGCAGGTGCACGACGTCGCTGACCGCCTGGCCGGCGACGGCGACCTCCGACTGCGCCTGGACGCTGACCCGGTCGTAGCTCTCGACCTCGCCGAGCGCCGCGCGTACGACGTCCATCAGCTCGACGGGCTCGGTCCACTTGCGCGCCGCCTCCTGCCCGGCCAGGACCAGCAGGTTCTCGCTGTTACGGCGCATGCGGGTGGCCAGGTGGTCGAGCTTGAACAGGTCGCCGAGCCGGGTGTCGTCGCGTTCGCCGCGCTCCAGCCGTTCGATCAGCGTGAGCTGCCGTTCGACGAGGGTCTGGCTGCGCCGCGACAGGTTGACGAACATGGCGTTGACGTTGGAGCGCAGCCGCGCCTCGTCGCCGGCCAGCCGCACGGCCTCGCGGTGCACCTCGTCGAAGGCCCGCGCGACCTCGCCGACCTCGTCCTTGGAGAAGACGCCGATGGGCGGCACCTCGGCGTTGATCGCGCCGTCGCGGGTCTCGCGCAGGTGCCGCACGAAGTCGGGGAGCCGCCGTCCCGCGATCTCCAGCGCCTCCCCGCGCAGGCGGCGCAGCGGGCGTACCAGCGATCTGGCCACGCCCGTGGTGATCAGCAGGACGGCGACGAGCAGGGCGAGCACGGCGCCGGCGACGAGCAGGGCGCGCTGCCGCTCGGCCGCGCTGAGCGCCCCGCTGCGGGCCACGATGCCCGCGGCCTGGCGTCGCTCGATGGCGCGGAAGGAGTTGACGACGACGGTGCTCGCGTCGTACCACTGCCTGGCGTCGTCGCGGTTGCCCTGGTCGAGCCCCTTGAGCGGGAGCCCGGCCGTGGCCCTGATCAGCACCAGCTCGCGCAGGAACAGCATGCTGTCGGCCGTCCTGCCGTTGACCGTCTCGTCGAAGAGGCGGCGCTCGGCGGCCGTCGCCTCCGCGCTGACGGCCTGGCGCTCGTCGCGCTCACGCGACAGCACGCCGAGGAACCGCTTGACCTGCTCCTGGTCGAGGCTTCCCCGGACGAGGGCGACGGTGAGCATCGCCTGCTGGAGCGAGACGCTCTCCTTGGCGTGGGCGAGGGCGTCGAGCATGCGGGTCTGGCGGAACAGCTCGTCGTCCTGGCTGCCCTTGACCAGCTCGTTGTGCACCGACAGCAGCTCGTTGATCACCGTGGTGTAGAGCTCGACGCTGGCCGTCGGCAGCAGGTCGGCCTCCAGCGCCTGGCCGCGCAGGCCGGTCAGGTCGTTGAGGCGGCTGAGCATGGCCGCGATCTGGTCGGCGGTGCGGCCGGTGACCCCCTCCAGCAGTTCCTGGGGGTCGGCCCGCACCGCCTTGGCGCTCTCGTCCACCTCGTCCATCTGGTTGCGCACGACGGCGCGCCCCGTCACGGGCCTGCCTCGGGCGATGTACCACGACATCCGGGCGCGTTCCCCGGCGATCCGGTGGGTCAGCTCGCCGACCTGCTGGGACAGTCGCGCGAGCTGGTTGGTGCGGGCGTGGTCGGCGGCCGCGCCCGCCGAGGCGATCACCTGGATCCCGCCGAGCAGCACCGCGGCGGCCGTGGGGACCAGGATGAGGGCGACGAGCCGCGCCCGGACGCGCCAGTTGCGCAGTCGCCAGCCGGCCTCGTCCGCCTGCCGTTCACCCAGCTGTGTACTCACCGCACGTTACCTCTCGCCCGAAACGGCGGACAGGAAGGGGCGCCTGGGACCCCTGGGAAAATCAGCGAGTGAAGGTAATTTGAACACATACCTACTCAGTGGCCAACCGACGATAACGCTGCAAAAGTTGACCAGAGTGACGCATGGGAAAGAACCTGGGGTCCCATTTATGTTGCCCTTTGGGCGAGAAATAATCCCCCAAGTGAACAAGTGTCCGCTTGTGGGCGATTGGAGCGCTCCAAACCTGTAACACCAGGAAAGCACGGAGGTCTCCGGCAGGTCACGCTCGTTGAGATTTGCGTTATCGCAGGCTTATGTTGAGGCCCGTCGAGCAAGGAGGCGAGTGTGGGGGATTCTCCCGACAGTGCGGCCATAGACGTCAACGGGCTCTGGAAGATCTTCGGCCCAAAGGCGCAGAAAGTGCTGGACAGCGATGACAAACATCTGGAACCCACCGCGCTGAGGGAGAAGACAGGGTGCACCGCCGCCGTCCGTGACGTCAGCTTCGCGGTACGGCCCGGCGAGGTGTTCGTCGTCATGGGACTGTCGGGAAGCGGCAAGTCCACCCTCGTCCGCTGCCTGACCAGGCTGATCGAGCCGAGCGCCGGTGAGGTGAGGATCGACGGCGAGGACATCGGCCGGGCCTCCCCCGCCCAATTACGCGAGATCCGCCGCCACCGCGTCAGCATGGTGTTCCAGCATTTCGGGCTGCTGCCGCACCGGCGGGTGATCGACAACGTCGCGTACGGGCTGGAGGTCCAGGGCGCCGCCAAGGCCGCCAGGCACGAGCGCGCCGGGGAGATCCTTTCCCTGGTCGGCCTCGACGGTTACGCCGACGCCTACCCCGACCAGCTCTCCGGCGGCATGCAGCAGCGGGTGGGCCTGGCCAGGGCGCTGGCCGTCGACCCCAAGGTGATGCTGTTCGACGAGCCGTTCAGCGCGCTCGACCCGCTGATCCGCCGCGACATGCAGGCCGAGGTCATCCGCCTGCACCGCGAGGTCGGCAAGACGATGGTGTTCATCACCCACGACCTGTCCGAGGCGCTCAAGCTGGGCGAGCGCATCGCGATCATGCGGGCCGGCTCGATCGTGCAGCTCGGCACGCCGGAGGAGCTGGTGGGCGCGCCCGCCGACGACTACGTGGCCGACTTCGTGCGCGACGTGCCCAGGAGCCACGTGCTGACGCTGCGCTGGATCTGCCGGCCCCCGGAGGCCGGCGAGCCGCTGGACGGCCCGGCCCTGCCGGCGACCACGGTGATCAAGGATGCGATCGGCCTGATGTCGTCCTCCTCCCGCCCCGTCCGGGTCATGGACGGCGAGGAGCTGGCCGGGGTCGTGGACCGCGTGGACATGCTCAGCTTCCTGTCCGGCGAGGACACGAGCCAGAGCACGGGCCAGGACACAGCCCAGAGCACAGGCCAGGACACGGGCCAGGACACGGGCGGCGCGCGGGACGCACGGGCGAGCGCATGAGCACCACGGCCGTCACCACCCCCTCCAGGCTGCGGATCCCCAGGTGGGCGGCCCCGGCCGGGATCACCCTGCTGATCGCCGTCGCCTACCTCGTCTTCCGCGGCACGGGAACGCTCCCGCACGACAAGGAGGCGCCGCAGTTCCTGGCGCTCACCGACCTGCGCGAGTGGATCGACGACCACCGCAACTCCAACCCGGTGTTCCTGTTCTTCCTCAACTACATCCGGATCTTCGTCGGGTCGGTCTACACGGCCTTCCTCTCCGTGCTGACCGCGCTCGGCTGGCCGGGGCTGATCGGCGTGATGGGCGCGCTGGCCTGGCTCGCGGGCGGGTGGCGGATCGCGCTGGTGGCCGTCGCCGGGGTCGCCTCGTTCGGCGTGCTCGGCCTCTGGGAGTCCAGCGTCGAGACGCTGGCGCTGGTCGCGGCGGCGGTGCTGCTGTCACTGGCGATCGGCGTCCCCCTGGGCGTCTGGGCGGGGCTGTCGTCGCGGGTGCGCGGGGCGGTCACCCCCGTCCTGGACGTCATGCAGATCATGCCGACGTTCGCCTACCTGGCGCCGCTCGTGCTGTTCTTCCACATCGGCGCGCCGGCGGGCACGATCGCGACGATGATCTACTCGATCCCGCCGGCCATCCGCATCACCGCGCTGGCCATCGAGCAGGTCTCCCCCACCGCCGTCGAGGCCTCCACGTCGCTGGGCGCCACGCGCCGGCAGACGCTGTTCAAGGTGTACCTGCCGCTGGCCCGCTCCACGATGGCGCTGGCGGTGAACCAGACGATCATGATGGCCCTGTCGATGGTGGTCATCGCGAACCTGATCTCCGCCCCCGGCCTCGGCGGCGACATCATCCGCGGCCTGTCGCGCGCCCAGGTCGGCATCATGCTGCCGGCCGGCATCGCGATCGTGGTCATGGCGGTGACGCTGGACCGGATGATGATGGCGCTGGCCCGCGAGGGAGCGCCGCCGTCCGGAGGAGGAGCGGCGGGAGCGCAGCGACCAGAGCGACGGGGGAAGGACGGCGGATCCCAGCGACCGAGCCGCCCCACGCAGTGGGGCAATAAGCACAGCGGGGTTAGCCTGGCTGGGGCCGCTGTGCTGGCTGTCGCGGGGATCGTGCTGAGCCGGGTGCTGCCCGCCGAGTGGCCCGCGAACTGGACGGTCAACTTCGTCGCCCAGGTCAACGACGCGGTGCGCTGGGCCGAGCTGACCTGGTACGACGTCACGACCTTCATCAAGGACACCACGACCGCCCTCCTGCTCAACCCGCTGGAGGGGCTGCTCACCTCGGCCCCCTGGTGGCTGGTGGCCGTCGCCGCGCTGCTGCTCGCCTGGCGGGTGAGCGGCCTGCGGCCCGCGCTCGTCGCGCTCGGCTGCCTGCTGGCGATCGCGCTGCTCGGCATCTGGGAGCACGCCATGCAGACGCTCACCACGGTCGCCGTCGCCGTGCTCGTCACGCTGGTCATCGGCCTGCTGCTGGGCGTGGCGGCGGCGCGCTCGCCCCGCTTCTCGGCCGTGCAGCGCCCGGTGCTCGACGCCGCGCAGACCATGCCCGCCTTCGTCTACCTGCTGCCCGCGCTCGCCCTGTTCGAGACCACCAGGTTCACCGCGATCTTCGCCTCGGTCATCTACGCGGTGCCGCCGGTCGTGCGGCTGGTCGAGGACGGCATCAGGGCCGTGCCGCCGACCGTCGTCGAGGCCGCCGCCTCGGCCGGCTCCACCTCCGGCCAGCTCCTGTGGAAGGTGCAGCTGCCGATGGCCCGCCGGGCGATCCTGCTGGCCGCCAACCAGGGCATCGTGATGACGCTGGCCATGGTCGTCGTGGGCGGCCTGGTGGGGGCCGGGGCGCTCGGCTACGACGTGGTCGTGGGCTTCTCCCAGCGGACCGACTTCGGCATGGGCCTCGTGGCCGGCGTCGCGACGGTCCTGCTCGGCGTCATGCTCGACCGCGTCACGCAGGGCGCCGACAGGCGCCCGGCCTCCCGGACAGGGGCCTCCCATTGACCTCCGCACAGCTCCACCCCCCATCCCACCCCATGCTCAGGGAGATTTAATGAAAATTCGCCTGATCGCAGGCCTTCTGGCGCTCGGGCTCGCCGCCGCGGGGTGCGGCGGCGCCAAGGTCGGAGAGCCGTCCAGCTCCGCGGCGCCGCAGGGCCAGAGCAGCGCCTCCGGCGCCGGAACCGTCAAGATCGCGATCAATCCGTGGGTGGGGTACGAGGCCAGCGCCAACGTCGTCGCCTACCTGCTGAAGAACGAGCTCAAGTACCAGGTCGAGCTGCCCGAGATCAAGGAGCAGCTGGCCTGGGAGGGCTTCGAGACCGGTGACGTGGACGTCATCATCGAGAACTGGGGTCACCCCGACCTCGTCAAGAAGTTCATCGACGAGAAGAAGGTCGCCGTCTCGGCGGGCTCGACCGGCAACAAGGGCATCATCGGCTGGTACGTCCCCAAGTGGATGGCCGACAAGTACCCTGACATCACCGACTACAAGAACCTGAACAAGTACGCCGACCTGTTCAAGACCTCGGAGTCCGGCGGCAAGGGCCAGCTCCTCGACGGCGACCCGAGCTACGTCACCAACGACGAGGCCCTGGTCAAGAACCTCAACCTCAACTTCAAGGTCGTCACCGGCGGCAGCGAGGCGGCACTGCTCAAGTCGGCGACCCAGGCGCAGGACCAGCAGAAGGCGCTGCTGTTCTACTTCTGGACCCCGCACTGGATCTTCGACAAGGTCGACCTCGTCCGGGTGAACCTGCCCGCCTACACCGAGGGCTGCGACGCCGACCCCAAGAAGGTCGCCTGCGACTACGCCGAGCTCGATCTCGACAAGATCGTGAGCAAGAAGTTCGCCGACACCGGCGGCAAGGCGTACGAGCTGGTCAAGAACTTCAAGTGGACCAACGAGGACCAGAACGCCGTCGCCAACGACATGACCAACAACGGCATGACCGGCGAGCAGGCGGCCAAGAAGTGGATCGACGCCAACCAGGCCAAGTGGCAGGCGTGGATCCCGAAGTGACCCCCGTCCCCTGACCGTTCTTCTGACCGTGGCCCCCGGCCGGGCCACGGTCGTGGAGCCTTCCATGCGAACCACAACCATCACCGGGCCGCTGGTCGCGGCCCTCCTGCTGACGGCCTGCTCCAGCGGGGAGCCGTCGCGGCCGGCCGCCGGGTCGAAGGGCACGGTGAAGATCGACATCCACGGGTGGGTGGGGTACCAGGCCCAGGCCGCGGTGCTGGCGTACCTGCTGGAGCACGAGCTGGGCTACACGGTGCGGACACGTCAGATGACAGAGGCGGATTCCTGGAAGGGTTTCGCGAACGGCGACGTCGACGTGATCGTCGAGAACTGGGGTCACAACGACCTCAAGAAGGAGTACATCGAGGAGAAGAAGGTCGCGCTGTCCGCGGGGCTCACCGGGAACAAAGGCGTGATCGGCTGGTACGTTCCCGAGTGGATGGTCACGCGATATCCCGACATAACCAACTGGCGAAGTCTGAACAAGTACGCCGCCCTCTTTCGTACCGCTAAATCCGGAAAACGCGGTCAGGTCCTCGACGGCGATCCGACGTTCGTCACCAATGACGAGGCGATCGTGAAGAACCTCGGCCTCGATTTCCGCGTGATCTACTCCGGCAGCGAGGACGCCCTCATCAAAGCGGCGCAGACGGCCACCGAGGACCGCACGCCGGTGCTGATGTATTTCTACGAACCGCAATGGCTGTTCACCAAGGTCAAGCTCGTCAAGATCAACTTGCCCGCCTATGCCATCGGCTGCGACGCCGTGGCGGCGAAGGTCGCCTGCGACTATCCTCCGTATCTGCTGGACAAGATCGTGAGCAGGCGGTTCGCCGAGACCGGCGGCAGGGCGTACGAGCTGGTGCGCAACTTCTCCTGGACGAACGACAACCAGAACGCGGTCGCCGGCGACATGATCAACGGCGGCCTCGACGCCGGCCAGGCCGCCAAGAAGTGGGTCGAGGAGAACAAGATCGTGTGGAAGGACTGGATCCCCCGTTGAGGTACGACTTCGTCATCGTCGGCGGCGGCTCGGCCGGCTGCGCGCTGGCCAACCGCCTCAGCGCCGACCGCTCGGTGTCGGTGCTGGTGCTGGAGGCGGGCCGGCCCGACTATCTCTGGGACGTCTTCATCCACATGCCCGCCGCGCTGATGTTCCCCATCGGCAGCCGCCTCTACGACTGGAAGTACGAGTCGGAGCCCGAGCCGCACATGAACGGCCGCCGCGTCTACCACGCGCGCGGCAAGGTGCTGGGCGGCTCCAGCAGCATCAACGGGATGATCTTCCAGCGCGGCAACCCGCTCGACTACGAGCGCTGGGCCGCCGACCCGGGCATGGGGAGCTGGGACTACGCGCACTGCCTGCCCTACTTCAAGCGGATGGAGCACTGCCTGGCCGACCCGGGCTCGGACTTCCGCGGCGACGACGGGCCGCTCATGCTGGAGCGCGGGCCGGCGAAGGGGCCGCTGTTCAAGGCGTTCTTCGAGGCCGTCCAGCAGGCCGGGCACCCGCTCACCGACGACGTCAACGGCTACCGGCAGGAGGGGTTCGCCGCCTTCGACCGCAACGTCTTCCGCGGCCGCCGGCTGAGCGCCGCCCGCGCGTACCTGCACCCTGTGATCCACCGCCGCAACCTGACGGTCAGGACCAGGGCGTTCGTGGAGAAGATCATCGTGGAGGGCACCCGGGCGACCGGCGTGATCTGCGACGGGGAGCGCGTCGAGGCCGGCGAGGTGATCCTGTGCGGCGGCGCGATCAACTCGCCGCAGGTCCTTCAGGTGTCCGGCGTGGGCCCGCGCGCGCTGCTCGAACCCCTGGGCATCAAGGTGGTCCACGACCTGCCGGGCGTCGGCGAGAACCTCCAGGACCACCTGGAGGTGTACGTCCAGCACGCCTGCCTCGAACCGGTGTCGCAGCAGCCGTCGCTGGCCATGTGGCGGCGGCCGCTCATCGGCGCGAACTGGCTGTTCCTGCGCGGCGGCCCCGGCGCCACCAACCACTTCGAGGCGGGCGGCTTCATCCGCTCGAACAACGACGTGCGCTACCCGAACCTGATGTTCCACTTCCTGCCGATCGCGGTCCGCTACGACGGCTCCGCCCCCGCCGGAGGGCACGGCTACCAGGTGCACATCGGGCCCATGTACTCCGACGCGCGCGGGTCGGTCCGCGTACGGTCGGCCGACCCCCGGGACAAGCCCGCGCTGCGCTTCAACTACCTGTCCACGGACCAGGACAGGCGCGAGTGGGTGGAGGCCGTCAGGCACGCCCGCGACATCCTGTCCCAGCCCGCCTGGGACGGCCTGGACGGCGGCGAGCTGTCCCCGGGGCCGACGGTCCGCACGGACGAGGAGATCCTCGACTGGGTCGCCAGGGACGCCGAGACGGCCCTGCACCCGTCGTGCACCTGCAAGATGGGCACCGACGAGATGGCCGTGGTGGACCCGGCGACCATGCGGGTGCGCGGCCTGGACGGGCTGCGGGTGGTGGACGCCTCGGTCATGCCGTACGTCACGAACGGCAACATCTACGCGCCCGTCATGATGGTCGCGGAGAAGGCGGCCGACCTGGTGCTCGGCAACACGCCGCTGCCGCCGGAGCCGCTGGAGTTCTACCGGTCCAAGCGCTGATAGAGGCGTACGGACAGCACGAAGAACACCACGGTCAGCGCCACCGGCCACACCACCGCCATCGTCAGGGCGTGCTGGGCCACCCAGGAGTCGCCGCCCCATCCGGGGTTGCCGAAGAGCTGCCGGGCGGCGGCCACGGTGGACGAGAGCGGGTTCCACTCCGAGACCGCGCCCAGCCAGCCGGGCATGGTGCCGGGGGCGACGAACGCGTTCGACAGGAACCCGATCGGGAACTCCAGCGTCTGGATCGCCACCACGGCCTGCGGGTCCTTGGCCAGCAGCCCGAGGAACATCCCCGCCCACAGCAGCGCGAACCGCAGCAACAGCAGCAGCCCCACCCCGCCGAGCAGCCCGCCCGCGCTCTCCGGCCGCCACCCCACCGCGAACCCGCAGGCCAGCATCCCGGCCAGCACCAGGACCGAGTGCAGCAGGTCGGCGACGGCCCGCCCGATCAGCACGGCCGAGGGCGCCATCGGCATGGACCTGAACCGGTCGGTGACGCCCCTCGACAGGTCCGTGGCGACCGCGACCATGGTCGCCCCAAGCCCGAAGAGCATCGTCATGCCGTACATGCCGGGCATGAGGAAGGAGAAGTAGTCCGCCCCCTCCGGCACGTCCACCGCGCCGCCGAACAGGTAGCCGAACGCCAGCGTGATCATGATCGGGAAGCCGACCCCGAACACGACCGTCATGGGCTGCGCCCGCCAGTGGACCAGGTCGCGCCGGGCCACGGACCAGCCGTCGGCCAGCGCCCAGCGCATCCGGGAGACGGGCCCGTCGGCGGTGATCGTCATGAGCTCTCCTCGGAGTGAGCGGTCAGGTTCAGGAAGACCTCGTCGAGCGTGGGCCTGCGCAGCGCGACGTCCTCGGCCTCGATCCCGGCCGCCGAGAGGGCCGCCAGCACCTCCGTGAGCGCCTGGACGCGCCCGCTCACCGGGGCGCTGACGCGGCGGGTGTCCTCGTCCACCTCGGCGGGCGCGGCGGCCACCCGGCTCACGACGGCGGCCGCCTGAGCCAGCCGGGCCGCGTC
>NZ_JAHKRL010000471.1 GCF_019396405.1 Nonomuraea rhizosphaerae
CCCAGGCGCCCGCGCGCAGCCCCGCCTCGGTCTGCGCGGCGTGCAGCGAGGGCGGGCTGCACACGGCCACCAGGTCAGGTCGCACCTCGGCGAGCATGCCGTCGAGGTCGTCGGACGCGTACGCCAGGCCGAACCGGTCCGCGAACGCCTGGGCCAGCTCGGTGGTCGCGTCCACGACGGCGACCACCTCGGCCTCGTCGGACACCGCCTCGAACGCCGGCATGTGCGCGAAGCTCGCGATCGCGCCGCCGCCGACCACGGCGACGCGGAGTGGGGAGGACACCGGGGGACTCCTAAGGGAAAGCGCTTACCAACGGTAACCGTAGAGGTCCCGGGCACCTTCCTGCAAGAGCTTCGCGGTCAGGCTGCTGTGGCGATCGCCTTACCGATCTGCTCCGTGGCCCTGAGCAGCGGCTCGACCAGCCGGGGCAGCTCGCGGGCGCGCCTGGAGGCCAGCACGATGCCGAGCGCCGCGACGGCCCTGCCGTCCACCAGCACCGGCGCCGCCGCCGAGCAGGAGCCGAGCGTCATCTCCTCGTACGTCAGCGCGTACCCCTGCGCCCGCACCGTGGCCAGCTCCCTGGCCAGCCGGCCGGGCTCGGTGATCGTGTGCCGGGTCGGCCGTTCGAGCTCGCGCTCCAGGTAGGAGCGGACGAACCAGTCCGGCTCGAACGCCAGCAGCGCCCTGCCCACCCCCGTCGGGTGCATCGGCAGCCGCGCCCCCGTCCTGGACACGATCGGCACCGCCCGCCGCCCGGCGACCTTGTCCACGTACAGGACCTCCATGCCGTCGCGCACGGCGATGTGCACGTTCTCGCCGGTGCTGGCGAACAGCTCCTGCAGCCACGGATGCGCCAGATCCTGCAGCCGGGCCGGCGCGAGCTGGCCCAGCTCCCACAGGCGCAGCCCGATGCGCAGCCGCCCGTCGGGCGCGCGGCTCAGCGCCTGCCACTCCTCCAGCTCGCCGGCCAGCCGGTGCACGGTGCTCAGCGGCAGGCCGCTGCGCCTGGCCAGGTCGGTCAGCGTGAGCTGCGGATGGCCGGAGTCGAACGCGCCCAGGATGGCCAGCACCTTGGACGTCACCGTCCGTCCGGGTTCGCGAGATCCGCCTGCCACACCACCATCCTGCATGAATATTCCACTGAGTGGAAGCGGAGTCTCGGACCGGCGGCCGTCCAGGCGGGATGCTGCCCTGTATGAGGACACAGGTGGGAATCGTCGGGGCCGGCCCCGCGGGTCTGCTCCTGTCCCACCTGCTCCATCTGCGCGGCATCTCCTCCGTGGTGCTGGAGAAGCGCAGCCGCGACTACGTGGAGCGGCGCGTGCGCGCCGGGGTGCTGGAACAGGGGACGGTGGACACGCTGGTCGAGGCCGGCGTCGGCGCGCGGATGCTGCGTGAGGGACTGCCGCACAACGGCATCGAGCTGCGGTACGGCGGGCAGGGCCACCGCATCGCGTTCGAGAAGCTGGTGCCGGGCAGGTCCATCACCGTGTACGGCCAGCAGGAGGTGGTCAAGGACCTGATCGCCGCCAGGCTGGAGGCGGGCGGCGACGTGCGGTTCGAGATCGAGGACGTGGCGCTGCACGCGCTGGATCCGGAGCCCGGCTCCGGGCCGTACCTGACCTTCGGCGGCGAACGGCTCGACTGCGACGTCATCGCCGGGTGCGACGGCTTCCACGGCGTGTCCAGGCCGTCGATCCCCGAGGGCATCCTGAGCGTCTTCGAGCGGGAATACCCCTTCGCCTGGCTCGGCATCCTGGCGCATGTGGCGCCCTCGTCCGAGGAGCTGATCTACACCAGGACCGAACGCGGCTTCGCGCTACACAGCATGCGCTCGCCCACTGTCAGCCGCTTCTACCTCCAGGTGCCGCCCGACGCCACCGTCGAGGAATGGCCGGACGAGCGGATCTGGGACGAGCTGAAGGCCCGGCTGGAGACCGTCCCCGGCTTCACGCTGGCCACCGGCGAGATCTTCGAGAAGGGCGTCACCCCGATGCGCGCCTTCGTCGCCGAGCCCATGCAGCACGGCAGGCTCTACCTCGCCGGCGACGCCGCCCACATCGTGCCGCCCACCGGCGCCAAGGGCCTCAACCTCGCCGTCGCCGACGTGCGCGTCCTGACCGAGGCCATCGACCGCTACCTCACCACCGGCTCCGCCGGCCTGCTCGACGGCTACTCCGCCGCCTGCCTCAAGCGGATCTGGCGGGCCCAGCACTTCTCCTGGTGGATGACGACGCTGCTGCACACCTTCGACTCCGACGACGAGTACGCCAGGCGGCTGCAGCTCTCGTACCTGGACTACGTGACCACCTCCGAGGCGGCCGCCACCACGCTGGCGGAGAACTACGTGGGCATGCCGTGGTGAGACCTACCCGAAGGACCGAAATGATCCATCCTCCGTACCTGAGCCCCGACTACCGCAGCACCGTCCTGCGCGCGCCCGCGCAGGCGCCGGTCGCGTTCAAGGGCGATCCGGACGCGATCGAGCTGACCAGCCCCGTCTTCGGTCACGACGAGGTCGGCGCGCTCGACAACGACCTCACCAGGCAGCACGAGGGCGAGCCGATCGGCGAGCGCGTCATCGTCACCGGCCGGATCCTGGACTCCTCCGGGCGGCCGGTCCGCGACACGCTGGTGGAGCTGTGGCAGGCCAACGCCGCCGGCCGCTACGCCCACGAGCTCGACCAGCACCCCGCCCCCCTCGACCCGAACTTCACCGGCGCCGGCCGCTGCCTCACCGACTCCGACGGGCGCTACCGGTTCGTCACGATCAAGCCGGGCGCCTACCCCTGGCGCAACCACCACAACGCCTGGCGGCCCGCGCACCTGCACTTCTCGGTGTTCGGGCGGGCCTTCACCGAGCGGCTGGTCACCCAGATGTACTTCCCCGGCGACCCGCTGATGGCCTTCGACCCGATCTACCGGTCGATCCCGGACGAGGCGTCCAGGCAGCGGCTGATCTCCGCCTTCTCCATGGACCTCACCGAGCCCGAATGGGCCCTCGGGTACACCTTCGACATCGTGCTCGGCAGCACCCCTACGGAGTCGTCATGACACTCACGCCGTCCCAGACCGTGGGGCCGTTCTTCAGCCACGCGCTGCCGTACGCGCACGACTGGGAGCTGGTGCCGGACTCGTACGCCGGGGCCGTCACGCTGACCGGGCACGTGTACGACGGCGACGGCGCGCCGGTGCCGGACGCGCTGCTGGAGCTGTGGCTCGGCCAGACCGGGGACCGGGGGGTGCTGCGGCGGGGCTCCGGGCTGGTGTCCGGGTTCGGCAGGTGCGCCACGGCCGCGGACGGCTCCTTCAGGTTCCGTACGGCCCGGCCGTCGGGGCCCTATCTGTCGTTGCAGGTGTTCGCGCGGGGGCTGCTGCGCTCGGTGCTGACGCGGGTATACCTGGAGGACCGGCCGGACCCGCTGCTGGACAGCCTGGAGCCGGCCCGCCGCAAGACGCTGATCGCCGAGGGGGCGGACGGCCGGTACCGGTTCGACGTGCGGCTGCAAGGGGACGGGGAGACGGTTTTTCTTGACTTCTGACTCTGCCGGGGCTCCGGGCCCGGACTCCGGGCTGCTGGCGCCGGTGCGGGCGGGGACGCGGGTGGAGGCGGCGACCTCGGACGTGGCGTGGTCGCGCGCCATGCTGGACGCCGAGGCGGCGCTGGCCCGCGCCCAGGGCCGCCTCGGGCTCGTCCCGCCGGACGCGGCGGCGCTGATCTCCCGCGTGGCCGCGGAGTTCGCGCCGGACCTGCCCGGACTGGCGGCGCGCGCCCGGCAGGCCGCCAACCCCGTCGTCCCGCTGGTCGCCGACCTCCGCGCGGCCGTGAAGGCCGCCGCCCCCTCGGAGCAGGGGATTGGCTCGGCGTCGGCGGCCGGTTCAG
>NZ_JAHKRL010000472.1 GCF_019396405.1 Nonomuraea rhizosphaerae
GCCGGACGCGGTGCTCGCCGACGCGGCGGCGGGCCGCTTCGTCCGGGAGGGCGCGATCGGCACGGTCGGGCACCGGGGCCGGCACTTCTCCTCCGAAGGCCGGTTCACGCTGCCCCGCAGCCCGCAGGGACACCCGGTGATCATCCAGGCGGGCGACTCCGACGAGGGCCGCGAGTTCGCCGCCGCCGAGGCCGACGTGATCTTCACCCCGCACGGCAGGCTGGAGGACGGCAAACGCTTCTACGCCGACGTCAAGCGCCGCCTGGCCAAGTACGGGCGCGAGCCCCACCAGCTCAAGATCATGCCCGGCGTGACGTTCGCGCTCGGCGACACCGAGGAGGACGCCGCCGAGAACGCCGCCCACATCCGCCGCCGGCAGGTCGGGCCGCAGACCGCGATCGCGTTCCTGGAGCAGGTGTGGGGTCGTGACATGTCGGCCTACGACCCGGAGGGGCCGGTGCCGGACATCGAGCCGGACGTGTCCGAGGGCGTCTCCCAGGGCCGCGTCCCGATCAAGGACCGCCCGGCCGTGGCCGCCAAGTGGCGGGCGCTGGCCGAGGAGAAAGGGCTGTCGATCCGCGAGCTGGTCATCGAGGTGACCGGCCGGCAGACGTTCGTCGGCACCCCGGAGTCCGTGGCCCGGCAGATCGACGAGCACGTGCTGGCCGACGCCGCCGACGGGTTCATCCTCGTGCCGCACCTGACGCCCGGCGGGCTGGACGAGTTCGTGGACCGGGTGGTGCCGCTGCTGCAGGAGCGTGGCGCCTTCCGCGCCGACTACACCGGAGCCACCCTGCGCGAACACCTGGAGCTGGCATGACGCTGCACCTCGCCGTGGCGCTGGACGGCGCCGGCTGGCACCCCGCCGCCTGGCGCGAGTCCCGCGCCGACGTCTTCTCGGTGCGCCACTGGGCGGGCCTGGTGGCCGAGGCCGAGCGGGGGCTGCTCGACCTCGTCACCATCGAGGACGGCCTCGGACTGCAGTCGACCCTGCCCGACGGCACGGACGAGCGGACCGACCAGGTGCGGGGCCGGTTCGACGCCGTCCTGCTGGCCGCCCGGCTGGCGCCGCTGACCAACCGGATCGGGCTGGTGCCGACGGCCACCACCACGCACACCGAGCCGTTCCACGTGGCGATCGGCATCGCCACGCTGGACCACATCAGCGGCGGCCGCGCGGGATGGCGGCCCCAGATCTCCGCGCGCGCGTCGGAGGCGCGTCACTTCGGTCGCAGGGAGTTTCCCGTTCTCACCCCCGCCAAGGGCGATCTGTCCGCCGGCCCGCACGTGCGCGACCTGTTCGCCGAGGCGGCCGACGCGGTCGAGGTGGCCCGGCGGCTCTGGGACAGCTGGGAGGACGACGCCGAGATCCGCGACCTGCCCACCGGCCGGTTCGTCGACCGCGACAAGCTCCACCACACCGACTTCGCCGGCCGGTTCTTCTCGGTCAAGGGGCCGTCGATCACGCCCCGCTCGCCGCAGGGGCAGCCGGTGGTGACCGCGCTGGCGCACGCGCGGCTGCCGTACGAGTTCGCCGCGAGCAGCGCCGACGTCGTGTACGTCACGCCGCACTCGGCCGGGCAGGCGCGTGCCCTGGTCGAGGAGATCAGGGGGCTGTCCGGCGAGCTGAGGATCTTCGCCGACCTGGTCGTCTTCCTGGGCGAGGACGCCGCCGGGCGTAAGGCGCGGCTCGACGAGCTGGCCGGCGCCGAGCTCGTCTCCGACGCCGCGATCTTCACCGGCACCCCGGGCGAGCTGGCCGGTCTGCTGCTGGAGTGGCGGCGGGCCGGGATCCAGGGGTTCCGGCTGCGGCCCGGCGTGCTGCCGTACGACCTGGAGCGGATCGCCCGCGAGCTGACGGCCGAGCTGCGCGGGCGGGGGGCGTTCCGGCACGCGTACGAGGCGGCGACGCTGCGCGGGCTGCTCGGCCTGCCGCGCCCCGCCAGCCGCTATGCGGAGGTGTCATGAAATTTCTGGCTATCACGTTGATTGTCCACAACGACGAGAAATCACCCACCGAGCGCTTCCGCGAGGTCGTCGGCAACGCCGTGCTGGCCGAGGAGCTCGGCTTCGACGGGTTCGGCGTGGGGGAGCGGCACGAGCGGCCCTTCATCTCCTCCTCGCCGCCCGTGGTGCTCAGCCACATCGCGGCCAGGACGTCCAGGATCCGGCTGTTCACCGCGGTGACCACGCTGAGCCTGCTGGATCCCGTACGCGCCTACGAGGACTACGCCACGCTCGACCACCTGTCGGAGGGACGGCTGGAGCTGATCATCGGCAAGGGCAACGGCGCCGCGCAGGCCAAGTTGTTCCACGTCACCGCCGATGACCAGTGGGACAGGAACCGCGAGTCGTACGAGCTGTTCCGCCGCCTGTGGCGGGAGGACAAGGTCACCTGGGAGGGCCGCTTCCGCCCGTCGCTGACCGAGGCCGAGACGTGGCCGCGGCCGTTGCAGCGGCCGATCCGCGTCTGGCACGGCAGCGCCACCAGCAAGGAGTCGGTGGACCTGGCCGCCCGGTACGGGGACCCGCTCTTCTCCGCCAACGTCACCAACCCCATCGACCCCTACGGCGAGCTGATCGACCACTACCGCGAACGCTGGGCCCACTACGGGCACGACCCGGCCGAGGCGGTGGTGGGCGCGGGATCGGCGGGCTACTACGCGGCCCGCACCTCCCAGGAGGCCGTCGACACGTACCGGCCGATCTTCGAGGCCCGCGTGCTGTTCCAGCGCAAGCTCGGCCTGCCGGTCGTCTTCCCCACCCTGGAGGACGCCATCGAGCGCGGCTCCGTCCTCGTCGGCAGCCCGCAGCAGGTCATCGACAAGGTGCTGCGCTACCACAAGCGCTTCGGGCACGAGGTGATGCACCTGCACGCCGACGCCGACGGGCTCACGCAGACGCAGCACCGCGACGCGCTGGAGCTGTTCCAGTCCGAGATCGCGCCCGTCCTGCGCGCGGAGATCCCCAGCAGACCCCTCGGCGGCACACAGGACGGAGGCGGCTCGTGACTTTGTCGATCCTCGACCTGGCCCCCGTCCCGTCGGGGCGCACCGCCGCCGACGCGCTGCGCAACACGATCGACCTCGCCCGGCGGGCCGAGGAGTACGGCTACCGCCGCTACTGGGTGGCCGAGCACCACTTCGCGCCCGGTGTGGCCAGCTCCGCCCCGGCCGTGCTGATCGGGCTGCTGGCGGCGGCCACCTCCACGATCCGGGTCGGCTCCGGGGCGGTGCAGCTCGGGCACCAGACGCCGCTGTCGGTGGTCGAGCAGTTCGGTCTCGTCGACGCGCTGTACCCGGGACGCCTCGACCTCGGCATCGGCCGCTCGGGGCAGCGCCGCGCCGAGCCGGCCGCCGCCCCGGCGAAGCCTGAGAAGCGGGAGTCCAGGACGGTGGACGGGCTGCTCATCCCGCCGCCGTTCGACTGGTCGCGACTCGCCGAGCACCCCCATCTCGCCCACTACGCGACGCTGCTGCAGCAGCCGGGCGCTCAGACGCCCGACTTCGCCGGTCAGATCGACGACGTGCTCGCCTTCCTCGCCGGCACGCACGACGCGCCCGCCGTCCCCGGCGAGGGCGCGGACGTGCAGGTGTGGATCCTGGGCAGCAGCGGCGGCCAGAGCGCCCAGGTGGCCGGCGAGCGCGGGCTGCCGTTCGCGGCGAACTACCACGTCAGCCCGTCCGGCGTGCTGGAGGCCGTCGAGGCCTACCGGGAGGCGTTCAAGCCGTCGGACGCGCTGCCCGAGCCGTACGTGGTCGTCTCCGCGGACGCGGTCGTCGCCGGCGGCGAGGCCAGGGCCCGCGAGCTGGCCAAGGGCTACGGGCTGTGGGTGCGCAGCATCCGGACCGGCGCGGGCGCCATGCGCTACCCCACCTCGCGGGAGGCCGACGCCCACGTCTGGACCCAGGCCGACCGCGACCTGGTGCGGGACCGGCTGGACACCCGGTTCGTCGGCGCGCCCGAGCAGGTGGCCGAGCGGCTGCGCGTGCTGCGCCGGGTGACGGGGGCCGACGAGCTGCTGGTCACCACCATCACCCACGACCACGAGGACCGCGTGCGCTCGTACGAGCTGCTCGCCGAGGCATGGAACCGCCCGTGAAGCGCCTGATCCCCGCCCTCCTGCTGGCCGTCGCCGCGTGCGGCGCCCAGCCCGCCCCCACCGCCGGGACCACCAGCCTGACCTGGGCCGTCGAGACGCAGCCCATCACCCTGAACCCGCAGCTCTGGTCGCAGAACAAGGCCCGGCTGCTGGTGTTCAACCAGTTCGACGCGCTCCCGTCCCGCGCCGCGGACGGCTCCTTCCAGCCGTGGCTGGCCACCGCGTGGAAGGTGTCGGACGACGGGCTGACCTACACGCTCGACCTGCGCCAGGGCGTCACCTTCCACGACGGCGCCACGTTCGACGCCGCCTCCGTCAAGGCCAACCTCGACCAGTTCCGCGTGCCCGGCTACAACGCCGCGGTGTCGGCGATCCAGCTCAAGGCCTTCGGCAAGGCCGAGGTCGTGTCGCCGTACCAGCTCAAGATCACGCTCAACGAGCGGGACGGGCTGTTCCTGGACTTCCTCGCCTCGCCGTACGCGGGGCAGGTCTCGCCCCGGTCGCTGAAGAGCGCCAAGGACCTGAAGTTCGGCGGCGTCGACCTGGTCGGGACCGGGCCGTTCGTCCTGGACCGGTACGTGCAGGGCCAGGAGATCCACTACCGCCGCAACCCCGCCTACAGGTGGCCGCCCGCCGGGGCGGCGCACCAGGGGCCCGCCCACCTGAGCGAGATCACCTACCGTTTCCTGCCCGAGGCCGCGGTCCGCGTCGGCGCGCTCACCTCCGGCCAGGTGCAGGTCATCGAGGGCGTCCCGGCCACCGAGGTGAACCTGATCAAGAAGGATCCGGGCCTGACCCTGCGCACGTCCCTGAACTCCGGCACCGCGTACTCGTACTACTTCAACACCTCCCACGCCCCCTTCGACGACCAGCGCGTACGGGAGGCGTTCCGCGCCGCCGTGGACGTGGACGCCGTCCTCAAGTCCGTCTACCAGGGGACCGCCACCAGGGCGTGGAGCATCGTCGGTGAGAAGAGCCCCTTCTACGACCCGACGCTCAAGGGCGCCTACGGCGGCGACCCGGCCGCCGGCCGGACGAAGGCCAACGCGCTGCTCGACGAGGCCGGCTGGAAGGAACGCGACTCCGAGGGCTTCCGCGTCAAGGACGGCAAGCGGCTAACAGTGCGCGAGATCGCCTCGGCGCCCTTCGTCCGCGACCGCAGGGACATCCTCGCCCAGGCCGTCCAGGCCCAGGTCAAGCAGAACGCCGGCATCGACTTCCAGGTGCGGATCGTCGACCAGGGCAGCGCCCAGAAGGCCCTGGACGAGGACCAGTTCGAGCTGTTCGGCAACTCCCGCGGCGACTCCGACGCGGGCGCCGCGCTCAACCTCATCCTGCCGGCCAAGGGCGCCATCAACCGCACCCACTTCGACGACCCGCAGGTCGACAAATGGCTCATCGCCGCCTCCGCCACCTCCGACCAGGCCGAACGCAAGGAGCTGTACGCCAAGGTGCAGCGGGCGGCCGTCGTGTCGAACGCCGTCGTCTTCCCGCTCTACGTCCCCGCCGACCAGATCGCGGCGCGGAAGAGCGTGCGGGGGCTCGGCTTCGACCCCGCCTCCGGCACCCCGGCGAGCGCGTACGACGTGCGGATCGGCACGTGATCAAGCGGCTGGGGGCCGGGGTGGCGGTGCTCTGGGTGGCCGCCACCGCCTCGTACGTCGCGCTGCTGCTCGCCCCCGGCGACACCATCGACATCCTGATCGGCGACGGCGCCGACACCCCCGAGATCCGGGCCGGGATCGTCGCCGAATGGGGGCTCGACCGGCCGGAGATCGTCCAGTACCTGTCCTACCTGTGGCGGCTGCTCCACGGCGACCTGGGCCGCTCGTACCAGCTCCAGCGCGGCGTCGGCGAAATCCTGGCCACGCAGGTCGGGCCGACCGCGCAGCTCACGCTGGCGGCGGCGGCCACCGGCGTGGCGCTCGCGGGCGTCATCGCGGTCGTCACGGCCGGCCGGGGCCGGTGGCTGCGCGGCGCCGCCTCGGCGGCCGAGCTGGTGTCGGTGTCCGTGCCGCCGTTCCTGATCGGGATCGTCCTGCTGTCGGTGTTCTCGTTCACGCTGGGCTGGTTCCCGGTCTCCGGCGCGCAGGGGCCGGCGGCGCTGGTGCTGCCCGCCCTCGCGCTCGGCCTGCCCATCGCGGGCGTGCTCGGCCAGGTGCTGCGCGGCGGGCTCGAACGGGCGCTGGAGCAGCCGTTCGCGGTGACGGCGCGGGCGCGCGGGCTCACCGAGCGCGCCCTCGTCACCCGCCACGCCCTGCGGCACGCGCTGATCCCCGCCGTGACGCTGGCCGGCTGGTTCACCGGGACGCTGCTGGGCGGCGCGGTGATCACTGAGGTGCTGTTCGGGCGGCCGGGGCTCGGCCAGGTGGCGATGCAGGCGGTGACCGGGCGGGACATGCCCGTCGTGATGGCCGTCGTGCTGCTGTCGGCCGCCGTGTACGTCACCATCAGCACGCTGCTCGACCTGGCCTGCCGGGCCATCGACCCGCGGATCCGGGGCTGAGCGCGATGACCGCGCCCGCCCTCCCGCGGCCACCCGCCCTCCTGGGGCGGCTTGTCCCGGCGGTCGTGCTCGTGGTGATCGGGCTGGCCGTGGTCGCGCCCTGGGCGCTGACCGGCGCCGACCCGCTGGCCGCCGACCCGGTGGACGCGCTCGCCCCGCCCGGGGCCGGCCACTGGCTCGGCAGCGACCACCTCGGCCGCGACGTGCTGGCCAGGGTGGTGCACGGCGCCCGCCACTCCATCAGCATCGGCGTCGCCGCCACCGCGCTGGCCGTCACCTGCGGCGTGCTGCTCGGCCTGGCCGCCGGGCTGTCGCCCAAGTGGCTGGACGAGGCGCTGGCCCGCTCGTTCGACGTGCTGTCCACCCTGCCCGAGCTGCTGCTGGCCCTCCTCGTCGTCGCGATCACCGGCCCCGGCACCGGCAGCGTCATCTTCGCCATCGCCGTCGCCCAGGTGCCGAACTACGCCCGCGTGATCCGCGCCCAGACCTTCGTCGTGCGGCGGTCCGGGTACGTCGAGCAGGCGGTCACCTTCGGCCGCTCCCGCCTGGCGATCACCGGCGGGCACGTGCTGCCGAACGTGCTCGGCCCCATACCGGTGCTGGCCACCATCGGCCTCGGCCAGGCGGTGATCGCCGGCTCCGGGCTCAGCTTCCTCGGCATGGGGCCGCAGCCGCCGGCCGCCGAATGGGGCGCGATGCTCTCCGAGGCCCGCAACTATCTGCGGGTCGCCTGGTGGGAGGCGCTCTTCCCGGGCCTGGCGATCACGCTCACCGTCGTCTGCCTGACCGTCGCCGGCCGGCGCCTGCAACGCCGCTTCGAGGGGAGAACCCCATGATCACCCGCCCGGTCCGGCCCTCCGTACGAGGGCGGACGCCATGACCACGTACGCGGGGCCGCCGTCCGTGCGGGAGGGCCTCGGCGGGTCCGGCCACCGCCCGCCGCCTCCCGGCCCGCTGCTGGCCGTCGAGGACCTGCGGGTGAGCTTCGGGGGCGCGGACGTCGTACGCGGCCTCTCCCTGTCGATCGCGCCCGGCGAGTGCGTGGCGATCGTCGGCGAGTCCGGGTCCGGCAAGAGCGTCACCGCCCGGACCCTGCTCGGCCTGGCCGGGCCCGGCTCCACGGTGCGGGCGTCGGCGTTCGGCGTGTCCGGCCGCGACGCGCTCGCCTTCGGGCCGGCCGACTGGCGGCGGCTGCGCGGCAGGTTCGCCGGGCTCGTGCTGCAGGACGCGCTGGTCTCGCTCGACCCGCTGCGCACGATCGGCGCCGAGATCGCCGAGGTGCTGTCCGTCCACGACGTCGTCCCCCGGGCCCGGCGCGAGGAACGCGTGCTGGAGCTGCTCGAAGCGGTCGGCGTCCCCGATCCGGCGGCCCGCGCCGGGCAGCGTCCCCACCAGCTCTCCGGCGGGCTGCGGCAGCGGGCGCTGATCGCCTCCGCCATCGCCGCCGACCCCCAGCTGATCATCGCCGACGAGCCCACCACCGCGCTCGACGTCACCGTGCAGGCCCAGATCCTGCGGCTGCTCGCCGGCCGCAAGGCCGCCGGGACCGCGCTGCTGCTGATCAGCCACGACCTGGCCGTAGTCGCCTCGATCGCCGACCGGATCCTGGTCATGAAGGACGGCCAGATCGTGGAGGAGGGACCCGCCAGGGAGGTCCTGACCACGCCCGCGCACGACTACACGAACGCGCTGCTGGCCGCCGTCCCCTCCGCCGCCTCCCGGGGCACCCGCCTCACCACCGGCG
Organism: Nonomuraea rhizosphaerae; assembly: GCF_019396405.1. Lineage (GTDB taxonomy): Bacteria > Actinomycetota > Actinomycetes > Streptosporangiales > Streptosporangiaceae > Nonomuraea > Nonomuraea rhizosphaerae. The sequence goes on from NZ_JAHKRL010000472.1 coordinate 8,353, forward strand.
CTCCCCGCACCCGCCCCACGCCGAACCCGTCCGCGCAGGTCCTCGCCGGTACCGCCCTGGCGCGTTCGTACGGTTCACGGCGCGTTGTCGACAACGTCTCTTTCACCCTTCATGAAGGGGAGACCCTCGGCATCGTCGGCGAATCCGGCTCCGGCAAGACCACGCTCGCCCGCCTCGCCCTCGCCCTGCTCGACCCCGACTCCGGCCGGATCAGCCTGCACCAGCGGCAGTGGAGCCACCTGCGCGAACGCGCCCGCCGCCCGCTCCGCCCCAGGATCCAGCTCATCTCCCAGAACCCGCTCGACTCCTTCGACCCCCGCCACACCGTCGGCCGCCTGGTCGCCGAGCCGCTCCGCCTGCCCCGTGCCCGGCGCCGCGCCCGCGTCCTCGACCTGCTGGACCGCGTCGGCCTGCCGCCGGAGACGGCCGCCCGGCACCCGCGCGAGCTGTCCGGCGGCCAGCGCCAGCGCGTCGCCGTCGCCCGCGCCCTCGGCCCCCGCCCCGACGTGCTCGTCTGCGACGAACCGGTCTCCGCGCTCGACGTCTCCATCCAGGCCCAGGTGCTCGACCTGCTGGCCGACCTTCAGGCCGAGTACGGCACCGCGCTGGTGTTCATCTCCCACGACCTCGGCGTCGTCCACCACCTGGCCGACCGGGTCCTGGTGATGAAGGACGGCCGGGTCGTGGAGGAGGGCGACGTCCGCGAGGTGTTCACCCGGCCGCGGCACCCGTACACGCGGGCTCTGGTCGCCTCCGTGCCGCGCATGTGAGGGGTGCCGCGCATGTGAGGGCCGCGCATTCGAGTGGGCCTCGCTCGTGAGAGCGGAGGAGTGGGGATGAGGCACCCCAACCCCACCCCCACACATGTGATATTACCTATAAAATCAGTAGGCAATAAGGAGATTCTCAAGGGAAGGTAAGCCGCTGTGCCCGATGCCGTGTCGCCCCTTAATCTCGATCCCATGCCGATCGACGAGAACGCCCTGCTCCCCGACCCCGACCACGCGGCCGTCGCCGTCCAGCCGCCCGCGGCGGGGGAAGGGTATTGGGCGGGCGCGCCCAGCGCGGTCGCGGCGGACGGGATGATCTACCTGGCCTACCGGCTGCGACGGCCGATCGGGCGGGGGCGCGGGTACGCGGTCGTGGTCGCCCGGTCCGCGGACGGCGAGCGCTTCGAGACGCTCGCGACGGTCACCCGTGAGCAGATGGACGCCGAGTCGCTGGAGCGGCCCTCGCTGGTCCGCCTGGACGACGGGCGGTGGCGGCTCTACCTGAGCTGCGCCACCGAGGGCACCAAGCACTGGCGGGTGGAGGTGCTGGAGGCGGTCGACCCGGCCGCGTTCGACCCCCGCACGCGCGTCACCGTCCTGCCCGGCGACCCGAAGACCGGAGTGAAGGACACGGTCATCGTGCGGCGGGAGGCCGTCTGGCACCTGTGGGCCTCCTGCCATCCGCTCGCCGACCCCGGCGAGGAGGACCAGATGGTCACCGACTACGCCACCAGCGCCGACGGGCTGGAATGGACCTGGCAGGGGACGGCGCTGAGCGGCCGGCCCGGGTTGTGGGACGCGCGAGGCGTGCGGGTCAGCGCGGTGCGGTTCGACGGTGACCGGGTGGTGGCGTACTACGACGGGCGGGCCAGCGCGGCGGAGAACTACGAGGAGCGCACCGGCGTGGCCGTCGGCGCCGATCCCGACTCGCTGACCGCGCTGGGGGACCTCCCGGCGGCGATGTCACCGCACCACGGCCGGGGGCTGCGCTACCTGGAGATCGTGGACCTGCCCGGGGGCGGGGTGCGGCTGTACTACGAGTACACCCGCGCGGACGGCGCCCACGAACTGCGCACCGAACTGCGCTGACCGCTCGCTGCGCTGATCTCTACGCGGATCATCCTTGCGCGGATCTCCGTGTTGGGCCCTGTGCTGTCCTGCGCGGCTGCTCCCGGGCGGTTCAGGTGCGGCGGCCGTTGCGGGACTGTCGTTGTCCCGGCGGGCGGGCGCCGACCAGGCCGCCGGAGCGCTCCCTGGGCCGCAGCCAGTCGCTGTAGTCCTCGCCGGTGACCCGCTGCAGCAGCCCGATGTCCTCGGCGAAGTGGCTGATCAACCGCTCCCGCTGATCCCAGGACAGCGGGCGGCGGGCGGCGCCGCGCTGCTGGAGCAGGCCCTCGATCGGGTCGGCGAGGAAACCGGGCAGGCGCCTGCGCAGCGAGGACAGCATGGCGTGCCGCGCGCCCACCTCGGGGTGCGCGGTCACGTTCTGCCGGGGAAGCTCGGTGAGCAGTCCCTGCCGTACGCCGAGGAAGGCGCAGATCCGGTCGAGCGTCTCGGCGGGCCGGTCGACGAGGTCCCGGTACCGGAAGACCAGCACCTGCTCGCGGGGGAACAGCTCGAAGAGGTGGGCGAGCTGCTCCCCGTAGCGGCCCAGCGCGACGTAGTGCCAGAAGTGCGCCCATCCCTCGGCGATGCGCCCTGGCTCCGCCTCGCACGCCCGTACCAGGTCGCCGATCGGCTCCAGCCCGGCCGACCACAGGTGGGTCCAGTTGGAGTGGGCCCGTTCGACCGGGTCCCGCAGCGTCACGACAAGCTTGACCCGCGGGACGGCGGCGTGGATGCGCCGCTGCGCGTCCAGGTCGTACAGGTAGAAAGGGGTGGACTCGCCGGTGAGCGCGCCCGGCGGCGCCCCGGCGAACAGCGCCTCGTAGTCCGATCGCCGCCACACGTGCTCCTGGTAGGTCGCGGCGTCGCCAGGGCCGCCCTCGGCGGGCGGCGGCCCGTCGGTGAGGAAGAACTTCGGCTCCTTGATCGCGGACAGGTACAGGTCTGGGTGCTGCTGCAGCGCGCTGTGCAGAGCGGTCGTCCCCGCCTTGGGGACGCCCGCGATCAGGAAATCGGGCAGGGACACCGTCTTCCTCCTGGCGGAACGCTATTAATCCTCTATTCCTACCAAGAGTACTGGTATCAAATCATCACCAATAGCCGTGAATTGCCGATGGACTTGTCATGATCCCCTGCTGGAGACCTGCCCCGGATGATGGAGGCCAGTCCCAAGGGGAAGTAAGGCTGCGGGGGACCGGGGGCGTTGACGTTTCACAACGCAGGATCGATGATCGCAATGTCAACGTTGACATAGGTAATCGTTGACACTCCCGCTCCCGCCCGCACGAAAGGCCCCTGACCTCATGAAACGGCTCGCGCGAAGCTTAGCCTCACTGGTCGTGCTCACCGGCCTGGTCACGTTCTCGTCCGCGTCGGCCGGGCACGCCGGGGACGCCGCCGACTACCCGGAGTTCCCGTACCAGCCGACCACCTACAGCGAGCCGAACCGGGGCCAGTTCCACTTCAGCTCGCAGAACGGCTGGATGAACGACCCGAACGGGCTGCTCTACTACAAGGGCACCTACCACTTCTTCTACCAGCACAACCCGCACGGCCTCAGGTGGGACACCATGCACTGGGGGCACGCCACCAGCACGGACCTGGTCCACTGGACGCAGAAGGCCATCGCCCTCGAACCCGGCGTGCACCCCGGCGACCTGTGGTCGGGCGCGGGCGTCGTCGACTCCGCCAACACCTCCGGCCTGCGCACCGGCGCCGAGGACCCGCTGGTCGTCTTCTCCGGCACGAAGGGCGTCTCGGTCTTCTACAGCAACGACGCCGGCCGTACGTTCCAGGCCTACGACAACGGGCGCAAGGTCGTCACCCCGCAGGGCGACAGCCGTGACCCCAAGGTGCTGTGGCACGCCGCCACCAAGCGCTGGGTGATGGTCGTCTGGTCCGACGAGGGCGGCAACGGCGTCAACGTCTACACCTCGCCGAACCTGCTCGACTGGACGTTCCGCAGCAGGTTCGCGGCGAGCTGGCTGTTCGAGTGCCCCGACCTGTTCGAGCTGCCGCTGGACGGTGACAAGAAGCGCTCGAAGTGGGTGCTGACCGATGCGAGCGGCGAGTACGTCGTCGGCGACTTCGACGGCACGACGTACCGCACCGGCCAGCAGCAGCCGCAGCGCATGGACTATGGCACCAACCACGCCGAGGGCTCCTTCTACGCCGCGCAGGTCTTCAACAACATGCCCGACGGCCGCGTGGTGCAGATGGCGTGGATGGGCGGCAACCAGGGCAGCACCTGGACCGGGAACGCCAGCTTCCCCGCCGTGCTCGGCCTGCGCTCGACCGCCGCCGGCCCGCGCGTCACCCGGCAGCCGGTCAAGGAGGTCGAGAAGCTGCGCTACCGCACCTCCTCCTGGCACGACCGCAGGCTGACGCCCGCCACGGCGGACAAGCTGCTGGGCACGCAGTCGCTGGACACCTACGAGGTGGAGGCGGAGTTCGACCTGAAGGGGGCCACCGCCAAGCGGTTCGGGTTCCGGCTGGACCTGCGGCCGGGCGGCACGGCGGGCGGCGAGGTGCTCTACGACACGGCCGCCCGCACGCTGATGGGCGCCCCGCTGGAGCCGGTGCGCGACCGGGTCAAGGTGCGGATGCTGGTGGACCGGGCGCAGCTGGAGGTGTTCGGCAACGACGGGCTGGCCTCGATCACCAGCAACGTCGCCTTCGACCAGCGTCCTGACAGCAGGGGCATGTCGCTGTACGCGGAGGGCGGCAACGTCAGGCTCGTCTCGCTCGACATCCACGAGCTGGCCCCCGCGTGGGGGATGGGCGAGCCGACGCTGGTGCACAACCTGCCCGGCCAGTGGCGGGTGGTCAACGGCTCGTGGAGCGACGTCTCGGCCGGCAAGCAGGGCTCCTCCGGGGGCGACGCCTTCTACCTCAGCGACCACACCGGCGCGGACTTCACCTACGAGGGGGACGTGCGGCTGGTCAGCGGCACCGCGGCGGCGCTGACGTTCCGGGCCGACCCGCAGGCCAGGCAGCACTACACGGCCAACGTCGACAGCCGGGCCGGTGTGGTGAAGCTGTGGCGGCCGGGGCGGGACATCGCCACGTACAGGACGCCCGTCGAGCTCGGGCGCACGTACCACCTGAAGGTCGTGACCAAGGGGGCGAGCATCAAGGTCTACCTGGACGGCGGGGCCACGCCCGTCATCGACGCGACCGACGACTCGTACGCCAGCGGGCATTTCGGGCTCAACGTGTTCGACGGCACCGGCCAGTTCCAGAACGTCAAGCTGAGCTGACCCGCCGGGCACCCGGCTCCACCGGAGGACGGGCCCGCCGACCGGGAAGCAGCCGCCGGCCGGGGCCGTCCCTGGGCCGTCTCGGGCCGTCCCCGGACCGTCCTGGGGCCGGGTCAGGCGGCCGACCAGCCGCCGTCCACCGGGACGATCGCGCCGTTGACGAACGAGGCCGCGTCCGAGGCCAGGAACAGCGCCGCGTCCGCCATCTGCTCCGGCTGCGCGATCCGCTCGCCCAGCGCCAGCACCGGGCCGAGCCGGGCGGCGCCCGCCGGGTCGAACGAGCCGCCGGCCGAGATGTTGGTCATCGTCGGGCCCGGCAGGATCGCGTTGCAGCGGATCCCGTCCTTCGCGTACGCCCAGGCGACGCTGCGGGTCAGCCCGACGACACCGTGCTTGGAGGCGGTGTACGCGGCGCCCGCCGCGCCGCCGCGGATGCCGGCCTCGGAGGCGGTGTTGACCATCGCGCCGCCGCCCTGGCGCAGCATGTGCGGCAGCACCGCGTGCGTGACCAGGAACGTCCCGGTCAGGTTGATCCGCAGCACCCGCTCCCACTGCGCGACGGTGATGTCCGCGGGCAGCGCCATCGTGTCCATGATCCCGGCGTTGTTGCAGAGCACGTCGATCCGGCCGTACGCGCTGATCGCCGCCTCGGTCAGCGCGGCGACCGACTCCTCGTCGGAGACGTCGGCGGCCACGGCGAGGGCGGCCTCGCCGATGCCGGCGGGGGTCTGCTCGGCGGG
>NZ_JAHKRL010000473.1 GCF_019396405.1 Nonomuraea rhizosphaerae
CTCGTTCTCTCCCCACGCCCGGTGACCAACACCGATCACCCTGGCACAAGAGGACAGACCTACGCGAGATAGATCAAAAAACACCAGCCACCTAGGCGCGCGGGCCTCGGCCGCGCCGCGCCTGATGAGCAGCCGGCGGCCGTCACGTTCGAGGAAGACCTCGACGTTCACGACAAAGGCGGGACGGCCGCCCGGAGTGACACGGATCGCCGTGCCGCCGCACCCTACGCCGGCGATCACATGGTGACTAAAGTGCAGCTATGGGGTCCTATGACGTAATTGTTGCCGGTGGCGGGCACAACGGGCTGGTCGCGGCGGCCTACCTGGCGCGGGCCGGGCGGCGGGTGCTGGTGCTGGAGCGGAAGGCGTACGTGGGCGGGCTGGCGATCTCCGCGCGGCCCTTCCCTGGCGTGGACGTGCGGTTGTCGCGCTACTCCTACCTGGTCAGCCTGCTGCCCACCAAGATCGTGAACGACCTGGACCTCCCGCTGGAGCTGCGCAAGCGGCGCTACTCCTCGTACACGCCGGTCGGCGACACCGGGCTGCTCGTCGACGGAGGGGACGAGCGGCGGACCGCCGCCTCGTTCAGGACCGTCACCGGGGGAGAGGCCGACCATCGGGCCTGGCGGGAGTTCTACGGGATGACCGCCGAGGTGGCGCGGGCCCTCGCGCCCACGATGCTGGAGCCACTGCGCGGCCCGGCGGAGATCGAGCGGCTGGTCGGGGCCGAGGCCTGGCGGGAGCTGTTCCAGCGGCCGATCGGCGAGGTGGTGGACGAGCGGTTCCGCGACGACACCGTGCGCGGGGTGGTGCTGACGGACGCCCTGATCGGGACGTTCGCCGACCCCGCGACGGACCTGCTGGCCAACCGCTGCTTCCTGTACCACGTGATCGGCGACGGCACCGGCGACTGGAACGTCCCCGTCGGCGGGATGGGCGCGGTGTCCGGGGCGCTCGAAACGGCGGCCAGGCAGGCCGGGGCCGAGATCAGGACCGGTGCGGAGATCATCGGCATCTCGCCGTCGGGCGAGGTCACCTTCCGGGGGGACGACGGGCACGGCGACGGCGGGCACGGCGACGGCGAGCACACGGTCACCGGGCGGCACGTGCTGGTCAACCTGCCGCCGGCCGTGCTGGCGCGGGTGCTCGGCAGCGAGCCGGAGGCGCCCGAGGGGGCCCAGCTCAAGGTCAACATGGTGCTCAGCAGGCTGCCCAGGCTGAAGGACACGTCGGTGGACCCGGTGGCGGCCTTCAGCGGCACGTTCCACATCAACGAGGGACGTGAGCAGCTCGCCAAGGCGTACGCGCGGGCCGCGAGCGGGGAACTGCCGGAGCTGCCGCCGGCGGAGGTGTACTGCCATTCGCTCACCGACCCGTCGATCGTCGGCCCGGGGCTGGAGTGCGAGACGCTGACGTTGTTCGGCCTGCACATGCCCGCCCGCCTTTTCCGGAAAAATCCGGAAAAGGCGCGGCAGGAGGCGCTCCAGGCGACCATGGCGTCGATCAACAGCGTGCTGGCCGAGCCCATCGAGAGCTGCCTCCTGCGTGCCCCCGACGGCACCCTCTGCGTCGAGGCCAAGAGCCCGGTCGACCTGGAGAACGAGGCCGGCCTGCCCGGCGGCCACATCTTCCACCGCGACCTGACCTGGCCGTACGCCGAGGAGGGCGGCTGGGGCGTGGAGACGGGCCACGAGCGGATCCTGCTGTGCGGCGCGGGCGCCCGCCGGGGCGGCGGCGTCAGCGGCATCCCCGGCCACAACGCCGCCATGTCACTCCTGACCCGCTGACCGCCGGTTATGAGCTGAGGCCCCGAGCCGGCTACGGGCCGGTGTAGCCCGACACCAGCCGCACCGCCACCGTCATGGCGACCGAGGGCAGCTCCGACTCCGGCAGGTCCATCCCGAACAGCTGCGGCACCGACCCCAGGATCAGCGCGAACACCGCCAGCCGCGCCTCGAACTGCTCGATCACGCTCGCGTCGGCCCTGCTGAGCACCGCCAGCAGGCCGATGATGCGCTCCTGCATCTGCTCGCCGATCTGCGTCTCCCGGAACGCCCCCTGATTGAGCTGCGCGAACCGCATCAGCGGCCGCCACTGGTCCTCCAGCAGCCCCGCGATCCGCCGCAGGATCTCCCGCCTGGCCTCCAGCGTGTCGGACTGCTGCCCGGCCCACGCCACCAGCTCGTCGAGCGAGGTGATGAACCCGTCGCAGATGCTGGTGAGGATGTCCTGCTTCGTATGGAAGTGGTAGTACAGCGCCGGCCGGGTGATCTCCAGTCGCTCCGCGACCTCCTGCAACGTCGTCTTGTCGTAGCCGCGCTCGGCGAACAGCTCCATCGCGATGCGCTGGATCCGCTCACGTGTGTCGGTCCGCCGCCCTGCCATCCCACTCCTACCGTCCCTTGACGCCGTACACTGTCATTGCTTACTTTCACGTAAGTAAGCAATGCGATCCGGCTTGTAGGGAGCAGACTATGACGACCCATTCCTTCCCGGCCCCACGGACGTGCCCGTACGCGCCGCCCCCCGCCTACGAGGCGATGCGCGAGGAGGCGCCCCTCGTCGAGGCGGCGGCCCCCAACGGGCGTGTCTGGCTGGTGACGAGATACGCCGAGGCCCGGCAGGTGCTCAACGGGCCGGGCATCAGCACGAACCCGGACACCCCGGGCCACCCCGACCAGGCCTTCTCCACCGAGCCGCCGCCGCCAGAGCTCAAGGAGCACATGGAGCAGTTCAAGGCCGGCCACTTCATCAACCTCGACCCGCCCGAGCACACCCGGTTCCGCCGCCTGCTGATCCCGGAGTTCACCGTCCGGCGGATCAGGTCGATGCGCCCCGGCATCCAGCGCCTCGTGGACGACCTCATCGACGACATGCTCGCCCGCGGCGAGGCGGACCTGGTGGAGGCGTACGGGCTGGCGGTGCCGTCCCTGGTCATCTGCCAGCTCCTCGGCGTCCCGTACGAGGACCACGAGTTCTTCCAGTCCCGCACGCGGCTGATGGTCTCCACCGAGACCGAGCGGGAGACCTCGTTCATCGCCGTGAACGAGATCAGGCAGTACCTCGACGACCTGGTCACCCAGGCGGAGAAGGCCCCGAAGGACGACCTGCTCGGACGGCTCATCGAGACCGGGCAGCTCACCCACGCCGAGCTGGTGGGAGTGATCTTCCTGCTGCTCGTCGCCGGCCACGAGACCACGGCCAACATGCTGCCGCTGAGCGTGCTGACCCTGCTCAAGCACCCCGAGCAGCTCGCCGCCCTGCGCGAGAACCCCGAGCGCTGGCCCGAGGCCGTCGAGGAGATGCTGCGCTACCACTCGATCGTCGACTGGGTGGCCTTCGACCGGGTGGCCACCGAGGACCAGGAGATCGGCGGCGTGCGGGTCAGGGCCGGTGACGGGATCTACGTGCTGGGCGCCTCGGCCAACTGGGACGAGCGGGCCTTCGAGCGGCCCGGCGAGTTCGACGTCGAGCGCGGCGCCCGCCACCACGTGGCGTTCGGCTACGGTGTGCACCAGTGCCTGGGCCAGAACCTGGCCAGGGCCGAGCTGGAGATCGCGCTGCGCACGTTGTTCGAGCGGATCCCGGGGCTGCGGCTGGCGGTGCCGGAGGACGAGGTGCCGTTCAAGTACGACGCGGTCATTTTCGGGGCGAAAGCCCTGCCTGTCACGTGGTAACACTCACGAAACACACCACAGATCGTTCATCGCGTTCTCAGATTGTGGCCCTAGCGTAAGGGGCATGAGTGAGGCCGCACAGTTGCTGGTGGTGGACGACGAGCCCGCGTTGCGCGAGGCGTTGCAGTCGAGCCTGGAGTTCGAGGGCTACAAGGTCGTCACCGCCAACGACGGGCAGGCCGCACTCGACGAGCTGGAGCGGGAGACGTACGACGCGGTGCTGCTCGACGTCATGATGCCGCGCCTGGACGGGCTCACCGCCTGCCGCAGGCTGCGCGCCTCGGGCAACCACATCCCCGTGCTGATGCTGACCGCCCGCGACGCGGTCGGCGACCGGGTCTCCGGGCTCGACGCCGGCGCCGACGACTACCTGGTCAAGCCGTTCGAACTCGACGAGCTGCTGGCCAGGGTGCGCGCCCTGCTGCGGCGGGGCGCGCTGCACACGCCGTCCCCCGAGAACACCCTCACCTACGGTGACCTGCGGATGGACCCGGCCACCCGCGAGGTCACCCGAGGTGAGCGCCGCCTCGACCTGACCAGGACCGAGTACCTGCTGATGGAGCTGTTCCTGGCGCACCCGCGCCAGGTGCTGACCCGCGAGCAGATCCTGGGCGAGGTGTGGGGCTTCGACTTCGAGCCGACGTCCAACTCGCTCGACGTGTACGTGATGTACCTGCGCCGCAAGACCGAGGCCGGCGGTGAGCCGCGGGTGATCCACACCGTTCGCGGGGTGGGGTACACGCTGCGGGCCGCGCCATGAGAAAGGGCAGCCTCCGCTCCCGGATGACCTTCCTGGTGGCGGCGGCGGTGGCGATCGCGGTGGCCATCTCGGCCGCCGGCTGCTGGTACATCGTCCGCCGGGAGCTGTCGTGGCAGCTCAACGAGGCGCTGCGCGAGGTGATGCCGCCCGCCGGCGCCATGCAGAACGCGGTACGCCACTGCTCGGACAAGCCGGTTCCCGACCAGTACGGGCCGGGATGGCGCGAACCGGTGCAGATCGCCTTCCCCGACGGCAGCCGCTGCGTCATGGGCAACGCCGGCATCAAGGTCACGCCGCACGACACCCGCATCGCCGACTCGGACTACAAGGACGCGGACGAGTACGACGGCTACCTCGACGACGGCACCCCCGTGCGTGTGGTCGTCAGGAACGTCGGCGAGGACGCCGCCCTCATGGTGGCCAGGCCCCTGGCCGAGCTGCAGGCCACGCTGCGCAACCTCGTGCTCCTGCTCGCCGGCGTGGCCGCCGGCGGCGTGCTCCTCGCCGCGCTGGCCGGTTTACTCGTCTCCCGTACGGCCCTGCGCCCCGTGGGCCGGCTCACCCGTGCCGTCGAGCACATCGCGGAGACGGAGGACCTGAACACCCGCATCCCGGTGCGGGGCAATGACGAGATCGCCCGGCTCAGCCAGTCGTTCAACGCCATGACCACCGCGCTCACCAACTCCCGCGTGCGCCAGCAGCAGCTCGTCGCCGACGCCGGCCACGAGCTGCGCACCCCGCTGACCACCCTGCGCACCAACATCGACCTGCTCCTGCGCAGCGAGCAGACCGGCAGGCAGCTCGACCCCGCCGCCAAGGAACGCCTGCTCGTCAACGTGAAGGCCCAGTTCGCCGAGCTGAGCACGCTCGTCGGCGACCTGCTCCAGCTCGCCAGGGGGGACACCGACCACGAGCCGCACGTCGAGCTGGGCCTGCACGAGGTGGTCACCGCCGCCGTGGAGCGCGCCAGGCTGCGCGGCGCCGAGGTCAACGTCGACCTTCAGCCCTGGTACGTGGTCGGCAACGCGGGCTCGCTGGAACGTGCCGTGCTCAACCTCATCGACAACGCCGCCAAGTTCAGCTCCGGCCCGGTCGAGGTGACGCTGCGCGACGGTGAGCTCCTCGTCCGCGATCACGGCCCCGGCCTGCCCGAGGAGGACCTGCCGCACGTGTTCGAGCGCTTCTGGCGCTCGCCCTCGGCGCGCGGCCTGCCCGGCTCCGGGCTCGGCCTGGCGATCGTCGCGCAGTCCGTCGCCGAGGCGGGGGGAGAGGTGAGCCTGCGCAACGCCGCTGGTGGCGGCGCGCTCGCGGCCATGAAACTGCCCGGGAATCTCACCCCGTCCTCAGAATCGGCTCAGTCACCTTAAATACCCAAACGGTGGTATTTGGGGTATGCACACGACAGTCAAGACGCGCCTGGTCGAGGTGGTCGTCCCGGTCTACAACGAGCAGCGGGCCCTGCGCGACAGCGTGGCCCGGCTGCACGCCTACCTCTCCGGGACCTTCCCCTACGACTACCGCATCACCATCGCCGACAACGCGAGCACGGACGACACCTGGCGCATCGCCTCCGACCTGGCCCGCGAGCTGCCGCACGTGCGGGCCGTGCACCTGGACGGCAAGGGACGCGGGCGGGCGCTGCGCCAGGTGTGGTCCCAGAGCGACGCGGACGTGGTCAGCTACATGGACGTCGACCTGTCCACCGACCTGGACGCGTTCCTGCCGCTGGTGGCGCCGTTGCTGTCGGGGCACAGCGACCTGGCCATCGGCACCCGCCTGTCCCGGTCGGCGCGGGTGGTGCGGGGGCCGAAGCGCGAGTTCATCTCCCGCTCGTACAACCTGCTGCTCAAGTCGGTCATGGGAGCCCGGTTCTCCGACGCCCAGTGCGGCTTCAAGGCCGTCCGCACGGAGATCGCGCAGGCGCTGCTGCCCGCCGTCGAGGACGAGCAGTGGTTCTTCGACACCGAGCTGCTGCTGCTGGCCGAACGCCACGGGCTGCGCATCCACGAGGTGCCCGTCGACTGGGTGGACGACCCCGACAGCCGCGTGGACGTCGTACGGACCGCGCTCGACGACCTGCGCGGCATGGTGCGGGTGGCCCGCAAGACGCTGTCCGGCGCGGCCCGCATCCCCGTCCCGGCGCGCGTCTCCCAGGCGCGGCTGCCGCGCGGCATGGCCAGGCAGCTCCCGCGGTTCGCCGTCGTGGGGGTGATCAGCACGCTGGCCTACCTGCTGCTCTTCTCGGGGCTGCGGCAGGTCGTCCCCGTGCTCGCCGCCAACGCGATCGCGCTGCTGGTCACCGCCGTCGCCAACACCGCGGCCAACCGCCGCTTCACCTTCGGCGTGACCGGGTCGGCCGGGGCCATGCGGGACCAGTTCGAGGGTCTGATCGCCTTCCTCGTCGGGCTGGCCCTGACCACCGGCGGGCTCGCGCTGCTGCCCGCGGGCGTCTCCCACGGGGTCGAGCTGGCCGCGGTCGTCGTCGCGAACGCGCTGGCCACACTGGTCCGCTTCCTGCTGCTGCGCGTGTGGGTGTTCAACCCCCGCCGGAGGACCTCATGACCGCCCTGCTCGACCGCGCCCCCCACCGCCGCGCCCGGATCCCCGGCGGCGCTCCGCGCTGGTCGCGGCCCGCGTTCTGGGGGGTCCTCGTCGTCGCGGGCGTCCTCTACACGTGGGCGCTGAGCGGCGACGGCAACGAGTACTACTCCGCGGCCATCCTGTCGGGCACCCAGAGCTGGAAGGCGTTCTTCTTCGGCGCCCTGGACGCCGGGTCGTACATCACCGTCGACAAGCCGCCGCTCGCGCTGTGGGTGATGGGGCTGTCGGCGCGGATCTTCGGCTTCTCGACCTGGAGCATGCTGATCCCGCAGGCGCTGGCGGGGGTGGCGTCCGTCGCTCTGGTGCACTCGGCCGTACGGCGGGCCTACCCCGTCGTGTCCGCCCGCTCGCTGTCCGGTTCCTCGTCGTCTGCCCATTCGGAGGTGCGGCAGGCGCACGTGGCGGCGCTGGCGGCGGCGGTGATCATGACGCTCACCCCGATCACCGTGGCGATCAACCGGATCAACAACCCCGACACGATCCTGGTGCTGCTGCTCGTGCTGGCCGCCTGGTTCTGCCTGGAGTCGCTGCGGACCGGGCGGCTGCGGTCGCTGCTGCTGAGCGCGGTGTTCGTCGGGCTGGCGTTCAACGCCAAGATGCTCCAGGCGTACCTGGTCGTGCCCGCGTTCGCGCTGGCGTACCTGCTGTGCGCCCGTCACGGCCTGCTCAAGCGGGTCGGGCATCTGCTGGCGGCCGGGGGCGTCATGGCGGTGTCCAGCGCGTGGTGGATGGTGATCGTCGACCTGCTGCCCGCCTCGTCGCGGCCGTACATCGGGGGCTCCACGGACAACTCGGTCCGGGACCTGGTCATCGGCTACAACGGATTGGGCCGCGTCTTCGGCCAGGGCGGGCGCGGCGGCGGCGGGGCTTCCTTCGGTGGGGCGGCCGGGGCGGACCGGCTGTTCAACGACACGATGGCGGGGCAGATCTCGTGGCTGCTGCCGTTCTGCGCACTGGCGCTGATCTTCGCCCTCGGGATGAGGTGGCGTCGCACCAGCCCGGGGTCCGCCGGCAGCACCGCCGCGTGGCTGGTCTGGGGCGGCTGGCTGGTGGTCCACTTCGTCGTCTTCAGCTTCTCCAGCGGCACCTTCCACCCGTACTACACGACCGCCATGGCCCCGGCAGTCGCCGTGGTCACCGCCATGGGCGGGGTGGCCATGTGGCAGGCGTACCGCAGCTCCGCGGCGTGGAGCTGGGTCCTCCCGCTGGGCATCGCCGTCACCGGCGCCTGGTCGTTCACCGTGCTCCGCCGTACCCCCGACTTCGTCCCGTGGCTGGCGTGGCTGGTGCTGGCCGCGACCGTCCTCGCGACGGGCGGCCTCCTGCTGGCCCGGCTCCGCCGCGACGTCACCGTCAAAGTGGCCGCGGCCGCCCTGGTCGCCACGGCGGTCGTCGCGCTGGCCGGTCCGGCCGCGTACGCGGTCACCCCGCTCCGGTCGCCGTCCAACGGCACGAACCCCACGGCCGGCCCCTCGGGCGGCGGCTTCGGCGGCCCGGGAGGCGGCTTCCGCGGCATGCGCCAGGGCGACCAGCCCCCCTTCGGCGGCCAGCCTTCAACCGGCCAGAACGGCCAACCCCAGCCCACCCAGGGCGAGGAGCGGCGCTCCGGCCGCACCGGCGGCGGCTTCGGCGGCGGCGGCCTCAGCACCTCGACCCTCTCCTACCTGGAGGCCAACCAGGGCGACGCCGAATGGCTGGTCGCCGTCAACAGCGCGATGCAGGCGTCCTCGGCCATCCTGTCCACCGGCAAGCCCGTCATCGCCATGGGCGGCTTCACCGGCAGCGACCCCGCCATGACCGTGGACAAGCTCAAGGCGTACGTCTCCTCGGGCCGGCTCCGCTACGTCATGTCAGGCGGCGACCGCGGCGGCCCCGGCCGCGGCAACAGCGAGGTCACCACCTGGGTCACCGCCAACTGCACGGAGGTGAGCGGCCAGGACGGCTTGTACGATTGCGCGAGCTGATCCGGCCCGGCAGGACACCGCGATCGACGGGCCTTCACCCGTGTCTCGTGGAGAGACCCTCTGGGTCAGAATTCCAGTTCCGACCAGTCGATCTCGACAGGAATCGGGTTGCTCACGCTGGGAGGCGCGCCGGGCTCGTCCTTCATGAACGTCCCCACGTGCTTGTAGAGCATGGACGCAAGATCCAGCCGGTAGCGTTCGATGATCGAAACACCGGTGCGGTCCAGCCGTACGATCCAGTAGTGCGCGATTCCAGCCTTGGCGTACTCGCCGAGTTTGTCGGTCGTGTCCTGCGTCTCGGACCCGGGAGACACGATCTCCACGACGAGCAGAGCGTGCTCCGCCCGTAGCCGCTCTCCTCGGTCCCTGTCGAGGCAGGTGTAGAGCGCGATGTCGGGCCGCCGGTTCAGCAGCGGCACGTCCCGCAGCCGCAGATCCACGTCGCTGTTGACGGTGAGGCATCCGTGCCCCTGCTTCATGGCGTCGCGCGCGTGCCGTTCGAGGAGATTGGCCAGCCGCCTGGCAGCCGTCTGATGGTCTGGTGTGGGTGCCGCGCAATAGACGACGTAGCCGTCGACGATCTCGATGGCTCTGGCGATCTCCTCGGGGAGGGCCTCGTACTCCTCGGCGGTCACGAGCGCGGGCTGGGGACGGATGTTGAGAAGCCAACTGTCATCCGGCAGGGCCGTCATTTGTCTTCTCCTCGTCACGGTGCGGCCGACGATCCAAGCCTACGGTTCACGGCTCTCCCGCCGTTGTCGTCGGGGCCATGGGAACGGTGAAGATCGGGGGTTGACAACGATGTCAGCCGCGGCACTTGATAGTCCTATGTCCGCACCGCTGCTGGAAGCCCGCGGGATCGTCAAGAGCTACGGTCACGTGGAGGCGCTGCGCGGCACGGACTTCACCCTGCTTCCCGGCGAGGTCGTGGCGCTGATCGGGGACAACGGGGCCGGCAAGTCGACGCTCGTCAAGATCCTGTCGGGATCCGAGCGGCCGGACACCGGGGAGATCGTCGTCGACGGTCAGCGGGTCGAGTTCGGGTCCGTCGAGGAGGCCAGGGCGGCCGGGATCGAGACCGTCTACCAGGATCTCGCCCTCTGCGCCGACCTGAGCCCGGCGGCGAACTTCTTCCTCGGCCGGGAGCTGCTCAAGGCGGGCCTGCTGGGCCGGCTCGGCGTGCTCGACAACGCCGCCATGCGGGCCCGTACCCAAGAAGCCTGTGAACGGCTCGGGGTGCGGCTCAAGTCGCAGGCCGCGCCCGTGTCCACGTTGTCGGGCGGGCAGCGGCAGGGGGTCGCGGTGGCGCGGGCGGTGACGTGGGCGCGCAGGGTGGTGTTCATGGACGAGCCGACCGCCGCGCTCGGCGTCGTGCAGACGCGGCGGGTGCTCGACCTCATCCGCGGGGTGCGCGACTCCGGGGTGGCCGTGGTGCTGATCAGTCACAACATGCAGGACGTCAAGGCGGTCTCGGACCGGGTCGAGGTGTTACGGCTGGGGCGGCGGGTGGCGAGGTTCGAGACGGCGAGGGTGTCGATGGAGGACCTGGTCGGCGCCATGACGGGCGCCGTGGAGCAGGCCGGCGAGGTCGAGCAGACCGGGGCCGCGGGCACGGGTCCGGCCGGCGCCGTGGAGCAGGAGAGTCCCCAGTGAGCACCACGCGGAGCGGCCCGCCGCCGGTGCGCGAACGCCGCCTCGGGCGGGCGCGGCTGCGCGACCTCCAGGTGGTCTGGATCGCGGCGGTGCTGGTCGTGCTGCTGGTCGTGTTCTCCGCCCTGCGCCCCACCAGCTTCGCCACCTCCTTCAACCTTCTCAACCTCGTCAGCGACGCCGCCATCCTGCTGCTCCTCGCCACCGGCATGACGTACGTGATCATCACGGCGGGCATCGACCTGTCCGTCGGCGGGGTGCTGGTGTTCTCGGCGGTGACGGCGACCAAGGCCGTGGACGTGACCGGGTCGCTGCTCGCCGGCGCGGCGACCGCCGTACTGACCGGGCTGGCCTGGGGGCTGCTGAACGGCGTGCTGGTCGCGAAAGGCCGCATACCCGCGCTGATCGTGACTCTCGGCACGCTGGGCATGTCGCTCGGCGGCGCGCTGCTGCTGACCGGCGGCGTGGACCTGCGCGCGCCCGGGGACCTGAACCTGGGGCTCGGCCTGGCCCGCTGGCTCGGCGTTCCGCTGATCGTGTGGATCTGCGCCGCGATCACCGCCGTGCTCGGGGTCGCCCTGGCCCGCACCCGCTTCGGGCGGCACACGTACGCGATCGGCTCCAACGCCGAGGCCGCCCGGCGCGGCGGGGTGGCCGTGAACAGGCATCTGATCAGGGTGTACGGCCTGGCGGGCCTGCTGGCAGGGGTGGCCGGCTACCTGTCGCTCGCCAAGTACGGGATCACCGGCGTCTCCGCGCACTCCACCGACAACCTCCAGGCCATCGCGGCCGTGGTGATCGGCGGCACCTCGCTGTTCGGCGGCGTCGGGACGGTGCTGGGGACCGTCATCGGGGTGTTCATCCCGGTCGTGCTGCAGAACGGGTTCCAGATCCTGGGGGTGCGGCCGTTCTGGCAGCAGGTGGTGGTGGGCGCCGTGCTCGTCGCCGCCGTGTACGTCGACCAGCGGCAGCGCGCGAGGCGCGACCAGTAAGGAGAACGGATCATGCGCAAGGCTCTGGCACTCGCGACCCTGTTGCTCACGGTCGCCGCCTGCGGCGGTGGAGGAGGAGGCACGCCCTCCGGCACGGGTTCGAGCGGTCCCGTCAAGGTCACGCTCATCCAGGGCCTGGCGGGGGAGGAGTTCTACGAGACCATGGCCTGCGGCGCCAAGGCCAAGGCCCAGGAGCTGGGCGTGACGCTGGACGTACAGGGGCCGCAGAAGTTCGACCCGACGCTGCAGACGCCGATCGTCAACTCCGTCGTCGCCGGCCACCCGGACGCCATCCTCATCGCCCCCACCGACGTCAAGGCCCTGATCGCGCCGCTCACCCAGGCCAAGCAGCAGGACATCAAGATCATCCTGGTCGACACCGTGGTCGACGACCCCAGCATCGGGCTGTCGAGGATCAGCAGCGACAACCTCAAGGGCGGCGGCGCCGCGGCCAAGGCGCTGGCCGAGCAGATCGGCGACAAGGGCAAGGTGCTGGTCATCTCCACCGACCCGGGCGTCAGCTCCGTGGACGCGCGGATCAAGGGCTTCGAGGAGGAGATCAAGGCCAGTCATCCGGGCATCTCGTCCCTCGGCGTCCAGTACTCGAACAACGACGTCGCCAAGGCGTCCGCGATCGTCAACGCCGCCCTGGCCAAGGACCCCGATCTGGCCGGGATCTTCGCCACCAACCTCAACTCCGCGACCGGGGCGGGCACCGCGCTGCAGCAGGCCGGCAAGCTGGACAAGGTGAAGATGGTCGGCTTCGACGCCGGGCCCGCCCAGGTCAAGCAGCTCCAGGACGGGGTGGTGTCGGCGCTGATCGCCCAGCTGCCCGGTGAGATCGGGGCCAAGGGGGTCGAGCAGGCGGTCGCCGCGGTGAAGGGGCAGCCGGTCACGGCCTCGATCCCGACCGACGCCACGATCGTCACCAAGGACAACCTGAACACTCCGGACATCCAGAAGGTGCTCTACAAGTCGGGCTGCTGAGCGAGGCGCTCGGGTCGCGGGCCGGCGTGCGTGGGACACACGCAGGCCCGCGTCAGGCGCGGGCCTGCGTGTGTCGGGCGTGTGCCGGCGTGCGTCGGGCGTGTGCCGGTGGCGGATAGGCTGATCGGGTGCGGAGTACGAGCCGAGCCGAGCAGGCCGACCAGCGCAGGGCCGAGCTCCTCGAAGCCACCCGCAAGGTGGTCCTGGAGCGCGGCCTGGCCCACACCCGCATCGCCGACATCGCCAAGTCCATCAACGTCAGCGGCGGCCTGATCCACTACCACTTCGCCACCAAGGACGAGCTGATCACCGCCATGCTCCGGGCGACGCTCGACATCGAGGGCGCCCGCCTCAAGGAGCTGGTGGAGGGGCCCGGCACCGCGGCCGAGCGGCTCGACCGAATCCTGAGCTACTACATCCCCGAGTCGCCCTCGGACCAGAGCTGGCTGCTGTGGATCGACGCCTGGAACGCCGGCCTGCGCGAGCCGGCCGTCAACACGATCATGCTGGAGCTGGAGACCGCCTGGCTGTCGGCCCTGACGCGGGTGCTCACGGACGGCACGGAGGCGGGGGAGTTCGGCTGCGAGGACCCGGCGGGCTCGGCCGAGCGCATCGACGCCATGCTCGACGGCCTCATCATCCGCTACACGCTGCACCCCACGGTGCTCACCCGGGCCCGCCTCCTGGAGCACGCCCGTACGGCGGCGGCCCGGGAAGCGGGCATCGGGTCCCTCTAGGTCTGGAAGGGATTCGGAAGGCGCTTTCCCGCGCCTCCGCAAAAAGTCGTCCTAAGCGGGCAGGGCCGCCAAGAGGAACGCCAGACGGGCGGCGGCGCCCTCGACGTCCTCGATCGTCCCGAGCCGATACCCCCACGAGGTAATAAAACTGCCACTCTCGGAAAGGGTGACGGTTTCGGCCAGATTGGCGGAGAAGCGGTTGCGCACCGACACATACGCGGGGTCACTCGCGAGAGCGAGATTCTGAACCGCCAGGTCGGCGTGACGTCCCGCGTACCACGCGAACCGCTCGAGGCTGAGCGCGGTATCAAGCATCATGCGTCACCTCCGCAACGTCTCGCGACAGAATTGCACGATCTTGTGGGACAAGGCAAGCAATTGCGAGGGTTAATGTGCGGATTGTTTCCGGTAATCGTCAAGAATACGGATGATGACGTCTCGTCCGCTCTCGTCGAACTCCGCCACCTTCGCGTAGTCGTCGAAGGCCCGCACGTAGAAAGCGATGTCGTCGGGATCGCGCAGAACCAGGTCTTTTGTCATCGTGGCCACCCCGACCATGGCCTCGTTGTAGATCCAGAACGAGTTGATCGGCACCGACGGCAGCTCCACCTCGAACGGGACCACCCCGAACTCGACGTTCGGCAGCGTGCTGACCGCGAGCAACCGGTCAAGTTGCCCGCGCATGACATCGAGCGGGGCGAGCCGGGTGCGCAGCGCCGGCTCCGTGACCACGAACCTGAACGTCCGGTTCCGGTCATAGAGGATCTCCTGACGCTGCATCCGCACCCGGACCGCCGCGTCGATCTGGTCGGCCGCGCTGTAAAGCCGTCTGACCTTGCGAAACACGTGCCTGGCGTACTCCGACGTCTGCAGCAGCCCGATGACGAGGGAGGGCTCGAACACCCGGAACAGCTTGGTCCGAGCCTCCAGGTCCCTGATGTCCTCCTGGAGCGCGGCCAGGCCGCTGCGGTGACGCTGCTTCCAGTCGTCGTGCCGCTCGAACAGTGCGATGGCCTGCCTGATCAGGTCGTCCGTCGTGTCAGGAGAGGCGTTGACGGCCGTCGCCCAGACGACGACGTCGTCCTCCGTGGCGGTCTGCCGGGCATTCTCCAGGCGCGACACCTTCGACGGCTGCCACCGCAGTCTCTCGGCGAGGTCCTTGCCCGAGAGACGGGCGGCCTCGCGCAACTGGCGGAGCTGGCTGCCGAGGTCGATGCGCGCCTGCTGAAACGACGTCACGCCGCAAGAGGCTAGACCGGATTGCGCGGATCATGCCAGACCCGGTTCGCAATTGTGATCAAGCGATAGCTGTGGGTGTCGGCCGGTCGGCTGGAAGGGCGATGGCTGAGGCCGGAAGATCCCGCTCCGTGTCCGGGAGAACCCGCCGGGCTATCTCCGTGATGAGCTCGCGGGGAACCTCCACCGCCGTCTCTCCGTCGAGAACGTCGCGAAGGTCCGCGAGTGCTTCCTTGTCGGTGAGTTGAAGGCCCTGGACGACGATTGTTCCGCGATCGGTCTCGTACAGGGTGGGGCAGGCGCCCGCCTCCGACGTGGAGCCGAGTAACCGCATGCGCATGACGTACCTCCCCGAGATACAACTGCAATTGCGCGCAATTGTACGGGGCCGCCTCTATATACGACCGCGCTTTAGGAAAAAACCCTATTTTAGGCTCGGCCGAGGAGCCCTTCCGTGAAGTCCTTGGCCCGCTCGAACAGATTCAGCGTCGTCGCGTGCAACAGGTCACCGATGTTCTTGGGTGCTTTGCCGGCGTACGCCCTGGCGTGCGTGCCCTCAAGGACGATGCCCAGCTTGAAACAGGCCATCACCGCGTACCAGTCGATGGCCGACATGTCCCGTTCCGACAGGGCCGCGTAGTACGCCACCAGTTCCTCGGGCGAGGGCAGGCCGGGGACGTGCCCGTTGTTCGACGGCCAGGTGGCCAGCAGCCAGCCCAGGTCGAGCAGCGGGTCGCCGACCGTGCACATCTCCCAGTCCACGATCGCCGCGACGCGGGGGCCGTCGTGGGCGAACATCAGGTTCGCGAAGTGGTAGTCGCCGTGCATCAGGCCCGGCGTGAAGCGGGCAGGGCGGTGCCGCTCCAGCCACTCGGCCGTCTCGGCGAGGTGCGGGATGTCAGGGCCCGGATAGCCGTCCAGTTTGCCGTACGAGTCGAGCTCCTTGAGCCAGCGCGGCACCTGCCGCTCCAGGAACCCCTCCGGCCTGCCGAACCCCGGCAGCCGGTCCGGATCCACCCGCCCCAGCTCGGCCAGCGCGGCCGCCGCCTCCAGCCCCATGCGGTGCCGGATCGCGGGGTCGTGCGCGTGCGGCTCGGGCAGCCCCGTCGACGGATTGAACCCCTCGACGGGCTCCATCAGGTAGAACACGGGCTCGTCCTCCGTCTGCGCCGCCACCAGCCTGGGCGCCGGCACGTCCGTGTCCTTGAGCACGGCCAGCACACGCGCCTCGCGACGCAGCACCTCGTTGCTCTTCTGCCGGGCGTGTTGCGGGGGTCTGCGCAGGATGTACGGGACGCCGCCGCGCTCGAAGCGGACCATGACGTTCTGCGTCCCGCCGAGGACGGGGGTGGCGGCGGTGATGGGGCCGGCGGGGAGGGCCTGGGCGTCCATCCAGGCGGCCAGCGCACCGAAGTCGATGGCGCCGACGTCGATGTGGGTGGAGGTCATGGGCGGCCCTTTTTTGTAGAATGATATTCTAGTAAGGAGCCTAGGGGTGCGCCGACAACCCGGTCAAGCCGCCCTTTGCCGGTGGCGTGGCGGTGGGCCGTCCGCATCCTCGGCCAGTCCTTCTGTGGCGAAGCGCTCCCCTGATGTGCTTCTGAGGCATGTTGCGAGGATCATGGTGGGGTGGAATGTGTTGTGGCGGTTGATGTGGGCGGGACGACCCTCAAAGGCGGGCTGATCGGGCGCGACGGCACCGTCTTGTACACCGAACGGCGTCCTACGCCCCGCGCGGACGGTCCTGAGGCGGTGATCACCGCTATCGCCGCTTTCATCACCGATCTCTCCGAGCCCCGGGCGCGGTCCGACGCGTCTACGGGGGCGTCGGATGCGGACAGTCTGCGGCCGGGGGACACCGCGCAGTCGGAAGACAGTCTGCGGCCGGTCGCCATCGGGTTGGCCGTGCCGGGCCTGGTCACCTCCACCCACGCAGTGTTCGCGTCCGCGTTCGGCTGGCGGGACGTCCCCGCCGAGGCGTTCACCCAGGTGAACCTCCCGATGATGCTCGGCCACGACGTCCGCTCGGCGGGCGAGGCCGAGCTGGCCTACGGTCCCGAAGGCGCGGACGGTGACCGTCCGGGCGACGTCCTGTACCTCCCGATCGGCACCGGCATCGCCGGAGCGGTCGTCCTCGCCGGCGCCCTGTACGGCGGCACAGCCGGTTGGGCGGGCCAGATCGGCCACATCCCCGTGTTCCCCGACGGCCTTCCGTGCAACTGCGGCCAGCACGGCTGCCTGGGCGCGTACGCGTCGGCGTCGGCCATCGCCGCCCGCTGCGGCGAGGTGTCC
>NZ_JAHKRL010000474.1 GCF_019396405.1 Nonomuraea rhizosphaerae
CCGCGGCCCCCCCCGCCGAGACGATCATGATCGTCAGCATGGCGTCCACGGTCGCCGTCGAGGACGTCGCCGCGGCGGCGCCCGGGGCGGAGCTGTGGTTCCAGCTCTACGTGCAGCCGGACCTGGACTTCACCGAACGGGTCGTGCGCCGCGCCGAGGCGGCCGGCTGCAAGGCCGTCGTCGTGTCCGTGGACTCGCCCGTGCTGGGCCTGCGCGAGCGCGACGAGCGCCACGGCTTCCACGACCTGCCCGAGGGCCTGGCGTGCGAGAACATGCGCGACGGCGACCGGGTGCGGGACATCGTGCTGTCGCCGGAGATCACCTGGGAGCACGTCGCCGCGCTGCGGCAGATGACGGCGCTGCCGATCGCGCTCAAGGGCATCGCCCATCCCGACGACGCCTGGCTGGCGCTGGAGCACGGCGTCTCGGCGCTGCTGGTGTCCAACCACGGCGGCCGTCAGCTCGACACGGTCCCGGCCGCGATCGACCTGCTGCCGGAGATCGCCGCCGTCGTGGACGGGGCCGTTCCCGTCCTGCTGGACGGCGGCGTGCGGCGCGGCACCGACGTGCTGAAGGCCCTGGCGCTCGGCGCCTCGGCCGTGGCGGTCGGCCGCCCGGTGATCTGGGGGCTGGCCGCCGACGGCGAGCGGGGCGCGGGCCGGGTGCTCGGCCTGCTGCGCTCGGAGGTCGAGCGGGCGCTCATGCTGTGCGGCTGCGCGTCCGTCCACGACCTGGAGCCCGGCATGGTGCGACGGCGCACATGGTGACCGTCCTGGTGCTGGCGGCCTTCGTGGCCAGCCTGCCGTGGTGGCTGCCCGGCCGGGTGGTGGCCCTGCGGGTGCGGGTGTTCAACCGGGTCAACGGCCAGGAGAACATCGCCGTCCCCGGCGACCTGGTGGGCATGGACCGGTTCAAGGAGGTCTACTCGCACCCGGCGGCCGGCGGCCGCAGCGAGGGCGCCGCCCTCTCGGACCTGTTCTGGTACTGGCTGGCGCCCGGTCCCGAGATGCACCAGGAGCACCTGGAGGCGGGCGAGCGCTACGACGCCGTCGCCAGGTCCACCCGCGGCATCCTGTCCGTGCCGCGGGTCAAGGCCGAGGAACTGGCCCGCCGCTGCGCCGCCAGGGGGCTGGCGGGCGCGGGCGGGCTGGTGCGGCTGCGCGACCTGATGATGCCGATCTGGGCGGAGTTCTCGTACGAGCTGGTCTTCGGCGAACGCTGCCCGCGGCACGCCCGCGACCTGATCGCGGGCAACGCCGACGACGTCGTCACCTCGCTCAAGTGCACGGGCCTGCGCCACATGGACCGGCGCGAGCGGCTGACCCGCTACCTGCTCGACCGGCTCCCCGACGTGCGGCACCCGCTCCCCGGCGGGCTGACGCCGATGGAGCGGGCGTACTACCTGCAAGGGGCGTTCTTCAACACGGCCGTGGTGCAGATGTCGGAGGCCATGGCGCACCTGCTGATGGTCCTGGCCCAGCACCCGGACGTGCAGGAGCGGGCGCTGCGCGGCGACCCCCGCTACCTCGACCAGGTGATCAACGAGACGCTGCGGCTCTACCCGCTGTTCGGGATCGCCCACCGCGTCACCACCGGCGAGATCGCGCTCGACGAGCACACGGCGATCCCGGCCGGCTCGGTGCTGTGCTTCAACTACCCCGAGTTCCACCGCACCGGCTTCGACGATCCCGGCCGTTTCGACCCCGCCCGGTTCGACCCCGACCATCCTCCGGCCAAGGAGCTCAACCACATCCCGTTCGGCATCGCCGCCAACCGCCCCTGCCCCGCCTGGCGGCTGGCCCCGATCGCCATGCGGGTCGTCGCCCAGGAGGTCCTGCGCCGGTACGCGCTGGCCTCCTCAGCCACGCACTCCCGTTCCCTGCCCAACCGGGGCCCGTGCCTGCTCACCCCCCGGGACGGGACCGAGGGGACGGCACACCGCGCCGTGCTGCTGTTCATGCGGTTCCGCGACCGCTGGGAGGACGTCTGGCGCAGTCTCGTCCAGCTCGTCCTCGGCACGTACATGGTGTGGGACGCGCGCAGGCAGCGCCTGTGCGCGCGCCACTTCGCGGCCGCCGACCATCCGACCACGACAGGACGCAGGTGAGAACATGCCCCTTCTGACCCTGATGGCGCCCGCCACCGACGCGAACCTCGCGCTGATGCTCAAGGTGTTCCCCGCGATCGCGCTCATCCTGCTGACCTCGGCGATCTGCGGCCGGCTGGCGCTCATGGTGATGCAGCCGAGGGTGCTCGGCGAGATGGTGGCCGGTGTCCTGCTCGGGCCGACGCTGTTCGGCTGGCTGTTCCCCGAGGCCCAGAAGGCGATCTTCCCGCCCGAGGTCCGGCCGATCCTGTACGTGCTGAGCACCATCGGCCTGACCCTGTACATGTTCCTGGTCGGGGCCGGGCTCGACCACGGCGCGCGGGAGCCGGGCGAGGTGCGCCGCGCGGGCGTGCTGGCGGCCTCGGGCATCCTGCCCTCGCTGGCCCTCGGCTTCGGCGCGGGACTCCTGCTGCACGGCACGCTGTCGCGGCCGGAGGTCAGCCCCTGGCAGTTCGCGCTGTTCGTGGGCGGCGCGCTGTCGTTGACCGCGTTCCCGATGCTGGCCAGGATCCTGTACGAGCGCGGCCTGGAGAACTCCAGGATCGGGCGGCTCACGCTGATCGCGGCCTCCATCGACGACGCGCTGGCCTGGTGCATCCTGGCCGTCCTGACGGCGCTCCACCTGGGCTCGGGGCACGGCAGCGCGCTGCTGACCATCGGGCTGGCCGCGCTGTTCGCCGCGGTGATGCTCGGGGTGGTGCGCCCGCTGCTGCGCCGGCTGGGCGAGAGCGTGCAGCGCACCGGCCAGCTCGGGGCTACCGGCATGTACGTCGTCATCCTCGTGCCGCTGGCGGCCGGCTGGCTGACCGACTGGATCGGCGTCTACGCGGTCTTCGGCGGCTTCCTCGCCGGGCTGGCCATGCCCCGCGACGCGGTGTTCCGCCAGGCGCTGCACGGCCGCATGATGGAGGTGGTCTCGACGCTGCTGCTGCCGACGTTCTTCACCTTCTCGGGGCTGAACACGCAGCTCGGCGGCATCGCGGGCGGCACGATGCTGCTGGCGTTCGGGCTGATCCTGGCGGCCGGGTTCGCCGGGAAGTACTTCGGCTGCTCGCTGTCGATGCGGGCGCTCGGGTTCGGCTGGCGGGAGTCGTACGCGGTGGGGGCGCTGATGAACGCCCGTGGCCTGATGATCCTGATCTTCATCAACATCGGCCTGGCCCAGGGCATGATCACTCAGGAGCTGTTCTCCATGCTCGTGCTGGTGGCCGTGCTGACGACCGCGGGGGCGCTGCCGCTGTACAAGCTGGCGCTGCCGGACCGGCTCGAACGCGTCCAGGCGAACAGGACGCCCGAGGCGGAGCGCCGGGAGGACAAGCCGCTGGAGCAGTCGGCCACATGATCGCGCAGGTGAGAAGGTGGGCGACATTTCCCGAAATGTCGCCACTTTCCAGGACCCTGGTAATTCAGCCGTAGTGATGCCACGGTTGAGCCGTGGCTGAGATGACGGGGACAGCCGACCCACCCTCGCGTCGGCTGTTGCTCGTGGAGGACGATCGCGAGCTGGGGCGCATGCTGGTCGACCTGTTCACCGACGAGGGCTATGAGGTGGACCTGGCGGTGGAGGGCCAGCGCGGCCTCCATCTCGGCCTGAGCCGCGCCTACGACGCGATCATCGTCGACCGGGGGCTCCCGGTGGTGGACGGCATCGACCTGCTGCGCCGGCTGCGGCGGCAGGCCGTCACCGTGCCGGTGCTGGTGCTGACCGCGTTCGGCGCGGTGGCCGACCGGGTCGCCGGGCTCGACGCGGGGGCCGAGGACTACCTGGTCAAGCCGTTCGAGATCGAGGAGCTGCTGGCCAGGGTGCGGGCGCTGCACCGCAGGAACCTGGACCAGGCCGGCCTCCTGCCCGTCGGCTCGGCCTGGCTCGACCCCGCGGCGCACATGGTGCTGCTGCGTACCGGCGAGGAGGTGGTGCTGTCCGGGCAGGAGTGCAGGCTCCTGCACGCGCTGGCGCTGCGTCCCCGCCAGGTGCACACGCGGCCCTCGCTGCGGCAGCGGGTCTTCGACGGCGCCAGCACCGAGGCGGTCGTCGACACGTACGTGTACTACCTGCGCGGCAAGCTCGGCCCGGGTGTGGTGACCACCGTACGGGGCGTCGGCTACCGCCTGGGCGAGCTGTGATCGGGGCCTGACTGGAACACCGAGCGAACTGAGTGAGCTGTGAACGGGTTTGGACGAGCGGCTGACGGGCGGGGCAGAGATCGTACGGGCGAGCCTTCTGGATCCTCCAGGCCGTCCACTCCGGAGCGGCGGCTGCTGACCCGGGCCAGGCGCCGGGTCACCCTCCAGGTGGCGGGCGCGATCTCCCTGGTGCTCGCCCTCTTCGGCGCGATGGTCTACTGCGCCACGGTCAGCGACCAGAGCGCCACGGCCCGCCGCGACATGACGGCCGCGACCCAGCGCGGCTCCGTCGCCCAGCCGCCGCCCTGCATCTGGCTGTTCGAGCTGGACGGCGGCGCCGTGCGCGGCTCCCCCGGCGCGCCCGCGGCGCTGCCGGTGCGGGCGGCGATGCGGCAGGTCGCCGCCACCGGCGAGCCGCGCGTGAACGAGGTGGTGATCGGCGGCCAGAACTACCTCGTGCGCACCCAGCTACGCGGCGGCGTCCCCGTCCAGGCCGCGATGGACCTGCGCTACCAGGCGGCCGAACGGCAGCGGCTGCTGCGCACCATCGCCGCCGCCGAGCTGGCCGGGCTGCTGTTCGCGGTGCTGATCGGCCAGGTGCTGGCCCGCAGGGCGATCGCGCCGCTGGGCGAGGCGCTGGCCAGGCAGCGCCGGTTCGCCGCCGACGTCAGCCACGAGCTGCGCACCCCGCTGACCCGCCTGCACACCCGGGCCCAGCTCGTCGCCCGGCAACTGCGGCGCGGCACCGACCCGATCCTGCTCATCGGCGAGGTGGACCAGCTCGTCAGCGGCTCGCGGCAGCTCGGCGAGGTGGTCGAGGACCTGCTGCAGTCCTCCCAGCTCAGGGCGGTGCGCCGGCCGTTCGCGCCGGTCGACCTGGCCGCGCTGGCCGAGGAACAGGTGCTCGCGGAGGCGGCCCGCGCCGCGACGCGCGGGGTGACGATCGAGGTGCGCCGCCAGGGCCTCGGCGGGCACGTCGTGCGCGGCACGCCCTCGGCGCTGCGGCGGGTGCTCTCGGCGCTGCTCGACAACGCGCTGCGGCACACGAGCGCGGGCGGCCACATCTGGGTGACGGTGTCCGGCGGGCCCGAGGTGGTGCAGCTCACGGTGCGGGACGACGGCGTGGGCCTGGATCCCGACCACTCCGAACGCCTCTTCACCCGCTTCGTCGGCCAGGGCTCCGGGCTGGGGCTGGCGCTCGTACGCGAGGTCGTGGACGGTCACGGGGGGACGATCACGGCGGACGGGCGGCCTGGTGAGGGGGCGGTGTTCACGGTCCGCCTGCCCGCCGAGCCCGCCGCTCCCCTGCCTCCGGTGCCGAGCCCGGCGCCCCGCGAGCCCGAACCGCGCCCTTAACGGGCCTGGGAGCGCTGGAGGTGCTCGGCCGCCCGCCGCTTGTACTCCCGCCCCTCCCGCTCGAAGTCGGGCGCGTCCCCGGCGCCACGGTCGCCGGGCCCGAACACCCTGTCGAGCACCCCGGACACCTGCCCGGTGGCCTCGATGGCCCGCGGCAGCATCACCTCCTCGTAGGCGGTGATCGCCTCGTCCACGGTGTCGTGCCGGGCAACGGCCAGCGCGAGGTCGGAGCCGTCCAGCATGGCGAGGTTGGCCCCCAGCCCGCCGAACGGCGACATCAGGTGCGCCGCGTCGCCGAGCAGCGTGACGCCGGGCGTGTGCGGCCAGGTGTGCGGCGTCGGCAGCTCGTACAGGGGGCGGCTGACGTACGGGCCGTCGTTGCCGGTGATCAGGGTGAGCAGCCGCTCGTCCCAGCCCGCGAACGCCTTCAGCAGCGCCTCCCGCACCGCCGCCGTGTCGCCGGGGTCGATCCCGGCGGCGCGGTGCCAGTCCTCGCCGGTCCGCATGGCGATGTAGGCGCGTACGTGCTGCCCGCTGTTGCGCTGCGCGATCAGCCCCTTGCCGTCACCCGTGGCGAACATGTGCCCGTCCCCGACCAGCTCGGCGACGACGGGATGGGCGAGGTCGACGTTGTCGTAGCACGCCTCCACGAACGTCACCCCGGTGTAGACCGGGCTCGCGCCGCTCACCAGCGGCCGTACCCGCGACCAGGCCCCGTCGGCCCCGACGACCAGGTCGGCGACCGTCCGCGTCCCGTCGGCGAAGGTGAGCAGGTGGGTGCCGTCGCCGCCGGGCGTGACGCCGGTGAGCCGGTGCCCCCAGCGGACGGTGCCGGGCTCCAGCGAGCCGGCCAGCAGGGCGCGCAGCTGCCCCCGGTCGATCTCGGGCGCGGCGTCCTCGCCCTCCTGCGGCAGGTGCTCGCCCAGCACCTCGCCGTGCCGGCTGAGCATCCGCTTGGACTGTCCCTCGGACCGTGCCAGGGCGAAGAACCCGTCGATCAGTCCGGCCTCGCGCAGCGCGATCTGCCCGGTGTCGGCGTGCATGTCGAGCGTGCCGCCCTGGTCGCGGGCGCCGGCAGAGGCGTCCAGGTCGTGCACGGTGACCTCGACGCCATGCCGCCGCAGCACGGCGGCGCAGGTCAGCCCGCCCGGCCCGGCGCCGATCACGGCGATTCTGGTGTTCATGAGCATGCTCCTCCTTGAGCTGTACGCTTCGGACGGCTCAAGAAAAGCACTCAGAACGTAAAAGTGCAACAGACAACTTTTGTAGCGTTCAACCTTGGGGTGTAGGCTGCTTGCCATGACGGAGACCCTCGGCCGCCGCGACAGGAAGAAGGCCGCGACCCGGCAGGCGCTGGCGGACGCGGCGCTACGGCTGTTCCTGGAACGCGGCTATGACCAGGTCAGCGTCAAGGACGTGGCCGACGCGGCGGACGTGTCGACGACCACGCTGTTCAAGCACTTCCCGTGCAAGGAGGCCCTGGTCTACGACCGGGACACCGACCGGGAGGCCGCGCTGGTGGCCGTCGTCCGCGACCGGCCCGCCGGCCAGTCGCTCCCCGGGGCGCTGCGCGAGCACGTCCTCCGCACCCGCCGGGACCGGTCCGGGCAGGGCCATCCGCGTTTCGCGGAGTTCCTCCGGCTGACGCACGAGACCCCGGCGCTGGCGACGTACGGCCGTCGTATGTGGCTGCGCCACGAGAGCGCCCTGGCCCAGGCCATCGCGGCCGACGTGGGCCTGCCCGCCGGCGACGCCGGCTGCGCGGCCCTGGCCCGCTTCGCCCTGGAGATCCCCAGCCTGGCGCACGGGCGAGACGACGAGGAGCAGGCGATCAACCAGATCTTCGACCTGCTGGAGACCGGCTGGCCCGCACCCCCTGAGCCACCGGCTTGAGAGCCGCCGGCGACGGCCTTCAGCTCGGCCAGAGCATGTTCGTCAGCTCGGCGTCCAGATCCATGAAGTCGGTCTCCCGCCCCGCGGGCACCTTCTCGTACGTCCGGTGCAGGAACTCCGTCAGCGGAGCCAGCGGCACCTCGAACAACGCCTGCCCGAACGGCGAGGTCAAGCTGATGTGCAACGTGCGCTCGCCATCGGCGCGCGCGGGCCACACCTGCACGTCGCCGTCGCCGACGCGCCGCACGATGCCCACGGTCAGCAACTCACGGGCGAAGATCCACTCGACCGGTTCGTCGTTCCCCACGTGGAAGGCCATGCGGATGGCGTACGGGTCGTCGGCCGTGTAGCTCAGCCCGGCGAGCAGGGGGACGGTGGTACGGTCGGGGACCACAAGCCGAAGGCCAAGCTCGGCGGAGACGGTGGTGCTGTTCATCGTCAGCCAAACCTTTTCGTCGTAGGTCCCCTCTACGGGGCTTTCACTGCTCTGACGGGGCTTCGTCCTGAGCTATGACGCGGGAACGAAGAAACCTGTAGGAAAGATTCCGCTCCTAGGCCCTTCTGTAACACACATCACAGCTGGACATTTGGGCATCTACCTGGCTAAACGGCATCAATCGGGTCGTATTTGCAAGGGTTTTGCGAGTTGCGGAGCCTGTCCCTGCGAGCCCATCAAGAACGTTCCCGAGAAAGATCTCGATCGGCGTCTACCGGAACACGACGATGGTATGCCAACGAGCCGCCGCGCCGGTGGGCAACCGCGCCGTTTCACCCGAATCCCCACCCGAGCCCGCCCTTCGCTTCGCCAGCAGGTCCTGGAGTGCGGTATGGTTTTCCCGTCGGCACCGCAAGGGGCCACAGGGGCGGGCGATTAGCTCAGCGGGAGAGCGCTTCGTTCACACCGAAGAGGTCACTGGTTCGATCCCAGTATCGCCCACACTGCATATGGCAAGGTCAGAGGCCACATCCCAGCTTTGGGAGGTGGCCTCTTCGCGTGTCTGGTGCGTTGTTCGTGCGTGGTGCCTGACTAACTGCCTGACGACGGCTCCTGATCGTCGCCCGGGAAGATGCGATCCATGGCCGTCGCGCCCGACTCGATGACGGGCCGGATCTGCAGCCGGTAGACCGCCTCCGTGACGGCCGTCCCCTTGTGACCTACCAGTCGCGCGATGTCCTCCAGGGCCATCCCACTGTCCGAGAGCACCGAGACGAAGCTGTGTCGCATCTCCCGCGGCGTCCACTCCGCGCCGACCAGCCCGGCCCTCGTGATCACCCGCCGGAACTCCCGCCGGACGTTGCCCGCGCTCATCTTTGTACCGTTCCTGGTGGCGAACACCAGCTCGCCCCGGCCCGGCTGACGCGGCGCGGCGTCCCGGCCGCTCAGGTGATCCCACAGTGCTCGCAGGGCCTCGACGCAGCGGCGAGGAAGCTTCAGTGTTCGGCGCGACTTCGGGGTCTTGGTGTCGCCGCTGGCGCGCACCGACCGCCAGACGTACACGGCGAACTCCTCATGCTCCCAGCCGGCCTCAGCCACGGACCGCCACTCCTGGCGGCCTTCGTCGTAGGCGACCACGTGCGACCAGGCCAGCCCGCGAAGCTCCTCCGTTCGAGCACCGGTGAGCAAAGACAGCACCACGTACGCCCGCAACCACGGCCGGGCATCCTCAGCGGCCTTGAGCACCGCCTCGGCCTGAGCCAGCGTCAGCGACTTGGACGGCCGGCCCGGCTTGCCCTTGGGCAGCTCGCACAGCATCACCACGTTCCGCTTCACTTTGTCCCGTGCCTGAGCGCGCGCGACCGAGCGGCGCAGGATGGACCGGAGCTCTTGAAGCGTGCGGGTGCTCACCTGTCTGGCCTTGCGCGCCAACCACTGGTCGACGTCGTCGGCCGACAGCTCACGCAGCTTGCGCGCCCCCAGCTCGGGAATGATGTGCCCCTCCGCGAGGATGCGGTTCTTGGTGATGGTGGCGTCATCTCTGCCGTTGAGCCCGTACTTGAGCCAGTCGCGGACGGCATGGGCGACGGTGTACTTGGCGTCTTCGCTCGGAATGCCGTCGTCGCGGTCGCGCAGCTTCTCGCGGAGCTTCTTGAGCGCCTTGGACTTGGACTTGTCGCTGGCCGTGCGGACAATGCGCCGTCCGGCGGAGGTGTAGCCGACGGTCACTTCGGCGATCCACCTTCGCCGCTTCGCGCTCCAGCGCAGACCACCGTCCCCACGTGGCCGAGACTGGCGACCTCCCGACTTTGCTTGACTGGGTTCCTCGTCGGGCTCTTCCGGAGTGCCGAGCGCAGTCTTGGCCATCAGGCGCTCACCTCCCTACCGCCAGCAGCCTCCCTCTCCAGCAGGGCGATGTACTCGCGTATCGCGGCCGGCGGGATGAGCCGGGAGCGGCCCTGCCTGACAGACCGCAGGCGGCCGGTGCGCAGTTGCTCGTACACGGTGGTGCGGCTCAGCTTGAGCAGCCGCATGGCGTCGGTCACCTTGTACAGCTCTAGGTCGCTCACGGCGACGGAGTAGGGCTGTGTGGTTGTGGCGGGGACGGTCATGATAGTTGGTGCCTTCCTATGTGGAGGTGGCAGGGGCGGTCTCGGCGCTGCTTTGGCCGGCTTGGGCCGGGGCCGCCCCTTCTGTCGTGGGTGTTCAGTCGTCGTTGTGCTGTTGGGCGATCTGGACCAGGAAGGTTTCGTTGGGATTCCAGGGAGATCGTCCGCTGATGGTGACCCGCAGGCCGAGCGTGTCCATGTCGGTGACGAGTTCAGCGATCTCGTGACCGTCGGCGTTGTAGGGTTCGCCGGTCAGGACGCGCTTGCCGTCGGCGTCGAACCAGGCGCGACCGTGGTCGAGTAGGTGACGGTGGCGCTGGCACAGGCAGGGCTGACCGTCTTCTTCGAGCTTGTTGGCGCGGCAGCGCGCGCCGGCGACGACGCGCGGGCAAGCGCGGGCTCTGGACGGGCGCAGGCCGAGTAGCTCGGCGGCGCGGCGGGTCTGATCGTCGTGAGCAGTCATGGCGTCCTCTCTGCCTCTCTGGTTCTGGTCACTCAGCGTGGCTTTGCGTGGTTGTCGTGCGGCTCTATATGGGCAGGGGCTGAAACATCTCCACATCGCCGCATCTCCGCAACAGTGGCTGTGAACTGTGGTGATGTGTGCGGGGATAGAAATTCCTGGAGTGAGTCCATCTCCGCAAAAGAGCTCGATCTCCGCAAGATGTGCGGAGATGCGGAGATGGCTGTGGTGAGGCGTGGTGCATCTCCGCAGCCATCCCCCGAGGCTGAGGGCATGTTTGCGGAGATGCGGAGATGCGGAGATGCTTCAGCCTCTTCAGTCCGAGGCGCGGATCGCAGTTACGGCCTGTCATGAGTTTCCACCCAGAAGATGTTGCGGTCGCCGCGGTCGTTCTTGCCGGAGCGGATCACGTAGTCGCCGCGCCAGCGGCCGGTCTGGCCGGCCAGCAGCCGGCCGAGGGACAGGGCGTTGGGCAGGCGGCCGGTGTGGGTGGTGATGAACTGGCCGTCCCAGCGGTCGTGCTCGTCGTAGCCGATGCGGTCGGGTTCGGCCGAGCGGCGCAGTTCGGCGGCGGTCATCGCCGTTGAGCCGTGCAGGGTGTGCCAGCAGGCCAGGAACGCGCGCCAGCGGGTTTCGTCTTCATCAATGCCGCGGACGTCAGCGGCGTTGGCCAGGAACCCGTCGATACCGTGATGGGCCAGGAACCCGCCCAGGTGCTGGGCCCAGGGGGTGAACTGGCGCATCGACAGCACCTTGGCGCGCGGCGCTCCGGCGCGGGTCCAGTCCAGGACCAGGATGAGCAGGTGCCACAGGACGGTGTGCTGGTTGGCCGGAATGGTGATCCACTGGTCCAGGTGCGGGATGCCGAACTGGGTTTGGTCGCGTTGTTCGGGGCGGGGCATGTCGGGGTCGAGGTGGACGCGGACGGTGCGGGAGGCCATGTCGCCGCCGACCTGGAGGTTGTTGCCGGTGGCCATCCACAGCCGGTCGTTGACGCCGGTGATGTTGCGTGATGCGCCGAGCTGGCGGTCGGACCAGACGCCGGCGGTGACCAGCAGGGCCAGGGTGGGTGAGTCGATGACGGTGCCTTCGGCGAGGTTGTCCCAGACCACGACGCCGACCTGTTCGGCCAGCACGGCGGTGATGGCCTTGCGCAGCTCTTCCTCGGCGTAGGGCCAGGGCATGACGCGCTGGCCGTAGAGCATGCCGGGGCCGCCGGTGAGGATGCTCTTGCCGGAGGCGGGCATGGTGGCGTCGATGAGGGCGAACGGGGTCAGGGAGCGGGTGAAGTGGCGCAGGATCGGGGTGGCCAGCAGGGCGACGTAGTTGGCCCAGTCGGCTGGGCTGGACCAGGGGAAGTCGCGCAGGAAGCGTTCCAGCAGGAAGGTGCGGGCGGCGGCCACCTGATCGGGGGTGGGCTGGTCGGGGACGGGCGGCAGGGCGACCTTGGCGGCCAGGTACAGGCCGGTGGCGGGGTCGTAGCCGGGGGTTTGGAGCAGGGTGCCGTCGCGGCGCAGTACCGGCGCGCCGATAACCCCGCGCAGGACGGGTAGCTTGGGCCAGGTCTTGCCGGCCAGGACGGCGGCCAGCATCTCCCGCGGCGGCGTGACCTCTTCTTCGTAGAGTTCTGAGCCGCCGTCGCTGGTCCGGCGCGAGCGGAGCCGGTAGACGTAGGCGTGTTCGGCCAGCAGGCCAGCCAAGGTGGCGGGGACGAGCGGGCTGGCCGCCACCGGGAGGGGTGCGTCTTCGTCGGCGGCCGGGCTGGTCAGGCCGCCGGAGATGGTCTCGACGTGGACCAGGGCGCCGCCGGCCACGTAGGTGTCGGGCACCAGCCGGTCGGTCAGGGCGGCCTTCAAGACACGGATGGTTTCGGGGCCGGAGCCGACTTGGACGGGGGTGGAGCCGTTCATGCGGGTACGTGGCGGGGTCGGGTGGCGCCGCGGCGGAAGCCGGAGCAGATGGTCTTGCGCGCAGCGTGCTCGCTCAGCCCGGCCTGCATAGCGGCCTGCAGCAGCAGCGCTTCGGTCTCGGCCTCGTCGAGGGCGCCGCCGGCCACCAGCTGGCCGAGCGCGACGGAGGCGCCCCACACGGTGGTGTTGCGCTCCCCTTCGCGGGCGGCGGTGATGCGGGCCAGGCAGCCGCGGATGGCCGCCTCCAGGTAGGCGCCGCGCTGGCCAGCGTGCACGGCGATGGTGGCGGGTGGGCGGGGCGGGTTGAATGTCGGGCGCAGGCGTTCGGCCAGCCAGGTGGGCAGGGGTGCCGGGTCGCGGGCGTGGATCACGGTGTAGGTGCCGGTGCCGTCGGGCAGGCTGACGTGGCTGCCGGGGCCGACGACGAACCCGCCGGCGCCCCGGGTGTCGATGTGCCAGCCGAGCCCGTTGCCCTTGTCGCCGCTGGTGTTGCCCAGGGCTGGGGCGTCGGGGCCGCCGTCGGGACCGGTCGGGGTGGTGAAGTACCGGTGCAGGCCGCCGCGCCTGGTACGCACGGTAAAGGTCTCGTACGGCAGCGGCTGGCCGGCGCGCTGGCACACGAGGGCGAACACGTCCGCGCCGTCGGCAACCCCCGGCAGGTCCCAGGGAGGCGGGGGGCGAAGCTCCTCCTCTCCTGCTTTGGGCTTGTCCAGGTCGATGACGAGTAGGCGGGAGGGGCCGCAGGCGATGCCGATGTTGTAGGGGCGCCGCGCCCAGATGCGGGCGATCACCTGCGGGTCGGTGGTGGCCAGCCGTTTCCAGCTCATCCCGGGCAGGGGTGTCTTGTCGCCGGGGGTGAGCGGGAAGACGTGCCAGCCGCGAGCGGCAGCGGCCAGCGCGTAGCGCAACGTCGTGCTGTTGCTGTTCATGCGGCTGCTCCGCGGCGGCCGGGGCTGGCGCCTACGCCGGTACGCGGTGCCGGAAGGTGCGGCTGGTCGGTGGCTGTAGGGAAGGGCATCGGTCGTTCTCCCTGCGTCGATAGTGGTGCGGCCGGTGGGGGGAGTCAGATCGAGGTGACGGTGCTGAGCAGGGTCTGTGCGACTGTGCGACGCGGCGCCGTTGGGCGGTGGCCGAGGTTGCCCCGGGGGCCGGGCGGGCCGGGTTTGGTAGAGATGGCATGTCATGCAGGGGTGGGAAGGGATTGGGGAGTCGGGGTGGCGCGGCTTGGGTTGCGTGCGGGCAGGCAGGTCGGAGCCGGGTACGGCCGGGCTCGGTGTAGCGGTAGGCCAGTCGAGCGGGGAGGGGCGGGGAGGTAGTGCAAGGCGCGGTGCGGCGTGGGTTGTCGGCATGGGAAGTGCTCGGGTCAGGCATGGCATGTCGGTAAGGGGCAGGGCGAGCATGGGGTAGGCCAGTCGGCCGGGCTTGGCCAGGTTGGGCATGGCGAGGCGGGGCTTGATCGGGCGTGTCGGTTCGAGCAGGGGCGGGCACGGCAGGTGTGAGGCCAGTCGGGCCGGCAAGGCTTGGATGGACGGCGTTGAGGTAAGTCGGTGGGGCTGGGGCCGGTGTGGCGTGGCTGGGCCTGGTTGGTGGAGAGCAGTCGGGCCGGGAAGGCTTGGGTGGAGACGGTGAGGCAGGTCGGTTCGCCATGGGTAGCGCTCGTGTGGGGCCGGGGCAGGGTCGTCGGGGCGGTACGGCGAGGGAGGCGTCACGGCAAGGCATGTCGGCGCGGGATGGGGAGAGTGTGGGTGGTCGGGTTGGGTGGGCTAGCCGTGTCCGGGTACGGCGTCGCAGGCCCGCCGTGCTGGAGCGGTAGCGGGCCGGGGGTTGGTCAGGCGATGCGCTGCCAGTCGGTGAGCTCGAACTGGCCGTCGCTGCGGGCGCGGTCGGCGCCGATGCCGATGTCTTGCAGGCGGACCCAGATGGCGCCCCAGGCCTGCTGGGACAGGAAGTCGTCATGCACCCGCAGGGTGAATTCCAGGCTGGGCTTGTCGACGTACTCGACTCGGGAGATGGAGCTGCGCGGCCCTTGGGCGGTTTTGATGTGCTTGATCCGCTCTTCGATGCCGGACGGCTCGGCCATGCCCAGGCTGATGTAGTCGCGGTGGATGTCGCCGAGCACGAACACCCGCTCGGCGGCGGTGGCCATCAGGCCTTTGCGGAACCCGGCCGGCAGCGGGCGGCCGGTGGGCGGCTTGTAATCCTTCTTGCCGTCCCAGTCGGTGCCCGGGTAAGTGGAGTTCATGGCCTCCTTGAGGGCGGCCTTCATGCAGCGCGCCTCATAGGCCAGCATCCCGTTCAGGCGTTTGAAGCCGTTGACGTTGACGTCCTGGCCGGACTCCATCACCGCCTGGGCCAGCTCGTCGGCCGAGGGCTGGCGGTCGGTGAAGCGCTCGCGCAGGGTGCGCTCGGCCAGCTCCTGCAGGGAGCGGTCACCGAGTTCGAGTCGGGTCTTGAGCCAGCCCTTGATCACCGATGGGGAGGAGGGCACGCCGCCGATGAGCTTGCTGTGCACCTGCAGCCGGACCCGGTAGACGCTCACCGGCTCGGTGATGCCGAAAATGTCGGCAGCGCTCACTGGGCCACCACCTTTCCGGTGAGGACCCGGCCGGCCACCGGAGCGGCCATCGGGGCGGCCTGCCGGCTGCCGTTGAGCAGGGCCTTGTTGGTCTGGCGCAGCGCGGTGTTGGCGGCCTTGAGCTCGGCCAACTGGGTCTCCAGCCGGGTGATGTGCGCGGCGGCGGCCGGCTCGACCTCCACCGGCTCGGCCAGCTGCGCGCGCACCTGGCGCAAGCTCTGGCGGGCCTGGCCGTAGCGGGCCACCACGGTCTGCACGTCGGCGGCCTGGCCGATGCTGACGAACAGCTCAAACAGCTGGCGCGGCGTCTTGTCGTCCAGGCTCTGGCCGGTGATCGCCTCGATGTCTGCGGCCACCCCGGCGTCGGCGCGGATCAACGCGACAACGGCCTCGAACTCGGCGGCCGTGTACTGCTGGGCCTTCTTCTTACGCATCACGATCTTCCCTTGAGTGAGTGAGTAGGCGAACCACTGATCAAGCAGGGGGCAGGGGCGGGGCAGCACCGGCGCCCGTGCCGTCGCTGCTGGAAGGCGGGTGGAGCCTGGCTGCGGCGGTGCGGACGTCGGCGAGCAGGACAGCGCTGTGCGGGTCGGCGTGTGCCTGCGGGCTGATGGCGTTGCGGCGCAGCGCGGCGGCCATGACGGTGATCTCCCAGCCGAAGGCCGGGCGGCCGGGCCGGACCGGCAGCCGGCGGGCGAGCTCGCCGAGCGGCAGCAGCGTCTCGCCGGGCTGGAACGCGGCGGCGACCTGAGCCAGCAGCCGGGCATCGCCCGGCCGCGGCCGAGGAATGGCGGCTGCGGGCGGCGTGATGAGCTCGGGCGGTGCAGGGTCGGGTTGCAGACCATGGTCGGGGCGGGGGCGTACGCCGCACAGTGGGCAGCGGCGCGAGGCGCCGCCTTGGCGTTTGAGGCGCGTTCGCGGTATCGGCTGCCGGGCCAGGTACGCGCCAGCGTCCAGGTGATGCCGGCCGCCCGGGCGACGGCCAGCAGCCGGGCGCCACGGCCGGCGGCGTGTTCGGCCAGCCGGGCGTGCAGGTCGCTGGTCCAGCCCAGGTAGTGGCGGGCGTGCTTGTAGGGGCGGGCGAAATGCAGCAGGTAGATGGTGCCCTGGCCGCTCACCGTCACTCACCGGCTGGCCGCGGTCGAATCCGGCCGGTCGGGCTGGGGTGCGGGGTGCAGGTAGTGGACGGGTTTGCCCAGTTCGGTGGCGTAGGCGATCTCGGCGCGGGTGCTTTCGCCGATGTAGCCGCCGACGTTGAGCACCAGCACCTCATCGGCGAGCCGGATCTTGTCGCGGTGCAGCTGGTCGAGGTTGTTCTTGACCTGGGCGAGGTCGCCGGGGTTGCCGAGGGCGGCGATTTCGGCGAGGTCGGCGTCGGCCTTGGTGTCGCAGCCGATCGACAAGACGATCTGCCCGGCCAGGGTCAGGCGCAGGTTCTGGCGGCGGAATTCGTCGAAGAAGCGGGTGCTGCCGCACAGGCAGACGATCGTCGGCCGGGTATGGGCGCTGGCCGGGCACTGACAGGCGCGCTCGGTGGCCTCGCAGTGCCCGCACTGGCGGTAGTGCACGCAGGTGCAGGACTCGCAGGAGGCGGGCCGCCACGGGCTCCACTGGTGGCCGTCGCGCTCGCAGTCGGCCACCCTGACGCAGGCCGGGCACAGCTCGGGAGTGTCGGCGTCGCTCCACTGCCAGTCGGCGCACGCCAGGCGCAGCCATTGGCGGCCGTCGGAGGTCTGCTCGGTGTGGTGCTCGCTGTCGTAGGGGTCGCCGGTGCCGCCGCAGCGGGCACAGGTGACGATCAGGCAGGTGCGTACGGTGATGGGCATGCTGGTCCTCTCGGATCTCAGGCGGGTGGCGCGGAGGGGGCGGGGATGGCGTGGCACAGCTGGGCGTGGGTGTTGGCTCGGTGCCACGGGGCGCGGTGGCTGACGGACTCGCAGCCGGCGCACGAGTAGCTGCCGACCTCGGCGGTGGGCATCTGCGGGTCCAGGACGTGCGTCCAGGTGACGACGGCGCCGCCGGCGGTGCGGAACAGGCGCGGGCTGGTGACAGCCTGCTGCTGGACGGTCATGGCAGGCGCACCTCCAGATACAGGCGGACCTGGCGGGAGGCGCCGCGGCACGGGTAGGGCGCGGAGGT
The DNA here is from genome assembly GCF_019396405.1 of Nonomuraea rhizosphaerae. GTDB lineage: Bacteria > Actinomycetota > Actinomycetes > Streptosporangiales > Streptosporangiaceae > Nonomuraea > Nonomuraea rhizosphaerae. Next base: position 17,109 of record NZ_JAHKRL010000474.1, read on the forward strand.
CTCCACGACGTCCAGGACGTCGGCGATGGTGGCGGCAGCCTGCTCGACCTCGTCCGGCAGGCCGATGATGCGGATCTTCATGGCGGTGTGCTTCCTGTTGCGGGCATGGCGGTGGCTGCCTGCGCTTCAAGGCGCGGGCGCTGTGTTGTGGAGCTCGGCCGCGGCGCGGGAGAGCCGTCGCAGGAGGGCGGGTGGGGGAAGCGGGCGGGAAGCTCTAGCAGCTACTTCCGTCGGCCGGAAGGCGGTGAAGCGGCTGCCTGAGCGTGCAGATGACGATGGACCCCGCACCGGGCAGGTCGGCCCGCTCGGCAAACAGTGGGGCGTCTTGGCGGTGGATGGCCTGCTCGGGCCTGGTGTGGGTGTTCACCAGGCCATCCCGGCGCATTCGGAGGCGGTGCACAGTGCCTCGCACTGCTCACACGCGTCGCAGCGGTTGGCTTCACATGCCTGCAGGTGCCTGGTGCAGGTGGGGCACATCGCGCATGTGCCGTAGGGGATGTGCGGCTCGCAGTCGCACCACAGCTCGACCTCGCCGGCGGGAGAGCATTCGGCGTAGGCCGGGCCGACGAACGCGCCCGCCACCCCGTGCTCATCCACCCGGAAGGCGATCGCGTCGTAATCGACGCCGAGCTGCTGGCACACCGCGGCCAGCGCGGCCTGCTGCTGCGGGGTCACGCCGACCTCCTCAGCCGTCGCCGCTCTTTGACCGTCAAGCCGCCCCACACGCCGAAGCGGATGTTGTGGTCCAGTGCGTAGGCCAGGCATTGCGGACGGACGGGACACCCCTGGCACACGCGCTTGGCCAGCTGCGGCGCGGCGCCGCGCTCGGGGAAGAACGCCTCCGGGTCGGTCTGGGCGCACAGCCCCTCATCCCGCCACGCCGGTGAAGCCGCGCCGGCAGGGGCCGAGCCGGGCTTGGCGCAGGTACTCATGACTGCCACCCGGACTCCTGCGCCTCGGCCACCCACGTCTCGTACTCCGCCGCCGCCTCGTCGGGGTCGTCGAAGACCTCCTCGTTGCGCTCGAAGAAGGTGTTGTCGCCGCGGGCGTTGTAGTACTCCTCCCGCGTCTCGATCTTGTAGCCGGTGCCGTCGCTGAGCTCGATGAGGCCGTACAGCAGGAACCCCGTCCCGCCGTCGTCGAGGTCGCGCCGGAGCTGGGCCTTCCGCAGCACGCTCACCGGCCGACCTCCTGCGGCGCTCTGGCGTACAGGGCCTGGATCGCCTCCAGGCGGGCCAGCGCCTGGTCCTGGTCGCCGTCGCGGGCCAGCTCGATGTGGCCCAGGTGGAAGAACCACTGCACCCACACCGGCTCCAGGCCGGGCCGCTCGGCGAACTCGGCGTCGGTGAGATGGCCGAGGGCGTAGGCGACGGTGACGTCGGCCAGATGCTGCAGCTCCGCCAGCTCGACCCAACGCAGGTTGCGCGTCTCCTCAGCGCTGGGGGCGAGCTCGCCGCGGGTGCGGGCCCAATACACCTGCCACTCGTGGCCGGGCTCGTCGGTGTTGATCTGGCGGCGGCAGCGGTTGGCCGCGAAGTCGGCCCAGACCAGGGTGAGGTCGATGATCTGCAGGCCGACCTCCTGGCGCACCTCGGCATGGGCGGCGGCCTCGAACGAGCCGTGCTCGTCCAGGACATGCCCGGCGACCGGGGCGATGCCGGGCGGGAACTTCGCCCGCTCGAACATCAGGTAGGCGCCGTCGCGTTCGATGATGACGCCGACGCTGGTGCGGCAGCACTGCGGGGTGTCGGTCATGATGAGGGTTGTCCTCTCGCTCTGTGGAGGGTTGAGGGATGGGCGGGCGCGTTCGGTGTGAGTTCTTCTTGGCGGGAGTGATCACACTGATGCGCGCCCGTCGCGCTGTTCAGCAGTTCCAGTTGTCGAGCGTCTGCTGCATCTCGGCGAGCTCGACATCGACGAGCGCCGCCAGGTCCTCGGCCGCGCTGAGCCGGGCTCGCGCGTTGGCGAGCATGCTCTGCTCGACGGTGAGGAGTTGCTGTTCGACCTCTCGGAGGTCCATTCCGTGATCTCCTCTCAGGGAGGTTGTGCAGTCCGTACGGGGCGTCCGTACGGGGCTAGTTGACGGCGCGAAGAGGAGGCCGTACGGGGTCCGTACGGGGCGCCGCCTCGTTCTCGTCCGTACGGGTCTGCTCGCCGTGCTCCGTACGGCCCGCGTACGGGTCGTCCGTACGGGCCTCTGTGCCGGTGTCCGTACGGGGTTCCGGCTCGTCCGTACGGGGCGCGGGCGGCTCGCTGGCGCGGGCGGCCTTTCGGGCGTCGGCGACGACCTTCTCGCACCATGACCGGCCGTAACCGGAGCGCGCCATCAGATCGTCGTAGTCAGGCTTCCAGTCATCGCCGCTCGACCTGATGGTCCAGGCCAGCTCTGCGACCAGGGCGTCCCGCTCGACCGCTACGGCCGGGGCCTTGACGAGCGTCTTGGGCGGCTTGACTGCCTTCGACGGCTCCGGCTCGCGCACCAAGGGCGGCTTCCGGTCCCCCGCACGGGCAGGTTCGGGGGTGGCGCTAACGCCCGTACGGACGCCCCGTACGGGCTCGGACGCATCCGTACGGGCCGTCCGTACGGCAGTGCCGCTCTCCGCCCGTACGGGTTGCGTACGCCGGCTGTGCGGGGCGGTCGTATGGGTCGGCGTGATGGCCCGTACGGGCTCACTCGGCGCCGTCCGTACGGGGTCGGCAGTGATCTCCGTACGGGGCTCCGTGCGGGTTCGCTTGCGATCCCGTACGGCATCCCCGATCGCCTCGATGAGCAGGATCAGAAGGTGAAGGCTGAGCGCCAGCGCCACGGCCGGGATCGCCGAGACGGCGCCCGCCTGGAAGGTCGTCAGCTTCACGTGAGCGCCGGCCGACTGGGTGGCGTGCAGCGCGTTGCAAGCAACCGAGATGGCCACGCCCGCCAGTACGACGAACCAGGCGTAGCGGGTGCTCTGCTTCAGCATCTTCAGCACGAGGGCGGCCATCGTGCCCACGGTCATCGCGCCGTCCACGCTCACGGGCATCAGCCAGGACAGCCCATCATCGACGTGCGCAGCTTCCGACACGGCGGTGATGGCGTCGAACGAGAGCACGAACGCGCCTGCCACGACGGCCACCAGCGCGGCGACGGCCACGCCGATCATCGTGACCAGCTTGCCGTCAAGGCTGTTCGTCTCGGCGGCATCCATAGGAGTCTCCTTAGATGGTGGGGTTGTCGGCGAGCTCGCCGGTGATGAACCGGCCGTCGTAGGGCAGCTTGCGGCCGGCGCGCACCAGCCGGTAGCAGGCGGCGTAGGCGTGGGTCAGCTCGTCGGGCGCGGCGATGATGCGGGCCAGCGCGATCCCCACCCGCTGGGCGGCGGGGTTGAGGATGTCTTTGGCGGCCAGCAGGGCGTTGAAGTAGGGGATGTTCTCCGCGATGTTCGGGGTGGTGTTCCACTCCTCGGCGATCCACCGCATCAGGTTGTTGATGTGCTTGAGCTTGGTGAACAGCTCGCACTCCAGGTCGATCAGCGCGGCGAAGAACTCCCGGTCGCTGCCCCACGCGCTGCCCTTGGTGTGGTCGGCGTAGCCGAGGGTGGAGGCGGCGTAGATGACGGTCCGGTAGGCGTCGGGGTCCAGGCCGGAGGCATAGCAGCGGGTCAGCATGTGCTGGGCGGTGGCGGCCTGTTCCTCGGTGTCGGCGGCGGCCAACGCGGTTTTTACGATCGACATCAAACTCTCCTCGCGGTCACGCTCAGTAGTAGGTGGGAGAGGCCGGATCGTTTCACCAACCGTTTCATCAGCCCCTCATAGGGGCGGGTATAGGGGCAGGGCCGTGAAACGGTTGCAACGGTTGAAACGATTGGCCCCATGATCTTCGGATGGCTACGCAATGTGTTCACCCCTGGCGATGTAGCGGGCCGCCGGACCGTGACCGCGGCTCTCCACGACCTCCTCTGAGGCGAGCTGCCGCATGTACCTCCACGCGGTAGTCGGGCTGACCCCGAGCGCCTCGGCGATCTCCTTCCGAGACACGCCATCAGCAGTGGACGCCAGGGTGATCAACTTCGTCCGGGTCTCCGCGTCCAGCGGCGACGCAGCCGCCAGCTCGTCACGGTCGGCCTGCTCCTGCTGGGCCTGGCGCATCTGCAGCAGCCGCTCCTGCCCCTCAGGAGTGAGCGGCGGCACGACGAACAGGTGCCGTTCCCGGATCTCGTCGATGGTCTGCGACCGCTCATCCGACGACGTCACCTCGACGCCGCCGCCGGTCGTGGGCGGCTGGTCTGCGGGGTCGCTCTCGCGCTCCAGCGTCGACGTCGCTGCGGTGGAGGGCATCTGCCCGGACTTCAGGGAGATGTACGCCTCGCCGAGGTGGGCGATCTCGTCGCCCTCCAGGCTGTTGGGCGGCCTGTCCACGATGACCCGGTCGATCTGCCCGAGCCCGGTCTCGGTGTCCTTGCCGGCCGCCAGGGCGAACGAGCGGCCCGTGTGCGCGACCGTTTCCGACTTGAGCATGGTGGCCAGTACGCCGGGGTTGCCGCCGCCGTACTCGCCCATGTCGGGCACCGGGATGCCCATGCGCATCAGGTCGTTGCTGGAGACGCCCTTGAGTACCACGTAGTTGGTCATCTGGGTGACCACGTCGGTGGAGCCGCCGTGCGACTGGGTGTTGCGCTGTCCGGCGACGATCAGCGCGACCGCCTCGCTGCGGCCCTTGCTGGCGCACTTGCCCAGGTCCTCGACCACGCCCATGTCGATTGACCCGTCGGGGGTCTTGGTGAACTCGTCGATCTCGTCGATGGCCAGCACCAGCAGCTTGCGCCGGGCCGAGGGGATGAGGTTGGCGGTGTCGCGCGGCTGCGCGCCGCGGTAGACGATGAGCTTGCGTGCCATCTTCAGCATCAGGCGCGCCTTCTTGCGGTCATCGGGGCCGCAGGCCGACAGGTCGAGGGCGGGCCGCCAGCGGCGCATCTCCTGCGCCTTGGACAGGTTGATCCCCCACACCACGCAGTTGAACGCGGCGGTCAGCCGCTCCAGGATGCAGTTGAGGGTGACGGACTTGCCGCCGCCGTTGATCGCCAGGATGTAGGTGTGCTTGGCTCCGTCCTCGGCCCAGACGGTGACCGTCAACGGCTCGCCGGTCTCCGGGTCCATCCCGATGACCAGCGGCTCGGTGGCGTCGGCCACCTCGGGCAGGGTGATCTCCGCGTCGGGGTCGAGTGCCGGGTGCGGGATCGGGGTAGCCCACGGGTCGATCAGCTGCACCGAGATGGACAGCTGGCCGGCGGGCAGTCCGGCGATGCTCACCCGGATGCGGGCGGTGGCCACGTCGAAGTCCTCGGCGATGCGCTCCTCCAGCGCGCGGCCGGTGAACTGGGAAGCCCGCTTGCCGGTGCTTTTGGTGTTGAGCAGGACGCGCTCGCCGAGCCGGGTCGGCTCCGCCGTGATGACCGCGGCGCCGTCCATGCCCCAGCCGGCGAAGTACTTCTCCCACGCGATGCGCGGCGTAGCGCCGGGCACCGTCTCGGGTTGCTGCTCGGCCGCGGTGTCGTCGACGCCGCGGCCTCGGCGCTTCTTGGCGCGGTGGTGGGCCCAGCGGTAGATGCTGTAGCCGAAGGCGAACGCGCCGACGTAGATCCAGTTGAGCACGCGGTTGGCGCCGGTCTCGGCAACAGTGGCCAGCCATGAGCCGCAGGTGAGGGCGGCCAGGGTGAGGCCGATCGCGGACGGCATCGACAGCCGGTTGACCCCTGCTGCGTAGGTGATGATCGCGGCCGGGACCGTGGGCCCTGCGATGGCCCACCAGGGCATGTCGTAGCCGTGCGCCAGCAGCCCACCCCCATACACCGCGGCCCCGCCCAGCAGCGGCAGCCGCTCGGCAGGGGCGTTGCGAAAGTAACGGTAGGTGGCGAGGCAAGCGAACTTGAGCGCCTCGGTGATTCGGTCCCGCTCCTCCTCAGGGACAGGAGCGTCATCAACGTCGGCGGTCACCGCGTGCAGTTCGTGCGGTTCTTCGGGGCAACGGTGTGCGGCGTGACGGCCGGCCATGACGGACTCTCCTTTCTGGGGGTGGAAAGGGCGGCACGGCCTCCGGGAAGAGGCCGTGCCTCTGCGATCAGACCTGGACGTCGCCGGTGAAGAAGCGGCCGTTGTAGGGCATCACGGTGCCGTCGGCGACGGCCCGCATGACCTCCTGGTAGATGACGACGAACTTCTTGTGCGCCAGCGCCATCTCCCGGGTCAGGCCCACGACGTGCTCGGCGAACTCGCCGAGGCCCTGCACCGAGCGCTGGTCGAGGCCGAGGCTGCGGGTGCAGGTCTCGAACAGCGCCTCGTAGGCGTCGGAGTAGGCGCACATGCCGGCGATCTCCGCGGACATGAAGTTGACCAGGTCGGCGTCGTTCTCCGGCTCGAACGCCGCGACGCGGGAGCCGATGTCGCCCCAGTCCTTGGGCGGCTGGATTCTCGCGGGCTCCGCCGCGGCGGCGGTGGGCTGGTTGTCGATGGTTGCGGTCACGCTGTCCTCCTGGGGGACGGTTGATGTGGTGGTGTCCGCTGCTGGTTGCGGCGCGTCAGTGGATGCTCGGTCGGTTGCCGACCTGCGGAAGAAAGAGATCTTTGCGCCGCATCTGCAGACGATCTCCCGGGCGCTCTGGCCCACCGGGATGGTGAGCGCGTACGTCTTGCCGCAGGTTGTGCACGTCTCGGTGTGCATGACAGGCGCGGAGGCGTCCTCGTCAGGAGACTCGTCGCCTGCCTCAGGGATGGGCTGATCCGGCCGGTCGGCCTGATCGGCCTGACCGTCGCGGCGGCCACGACCCCACCGCCAGAAGCGGCGCCACCGGCTCGTGCGCTGCTCCGGCTGCTCATCCTCAGGGGTGTCGCTCTCGGGGGCGTCAGTGTCAGACGTCCGCGCCTTGGGCTTGTCGTGCTCGGCCCGATCGTCGGCGCGCTTCTTCCTGCTCCATCGCCACCGCCAGCCACGACCGGAGTTGCCACGGGCCGTGCGTTCGGCGCGGCGGCGGTGCAGGACGCCCATGAACTTCGCCGCCGCGTGCACGGCGCCGTCCCAGGCTGCCTGGCTGAGCTCAGCCGCACGGTCGGCGCGGCCTTCGCGGGTCGCAGAGCGCTCGGCCTTCCGCTGCTGGGCATGGCCCTTGTGGGTGTCCCACGCGGCGCGGACCCCACGCCCGGCGGCCTCCACACCACGGCCGATCAGCTCGCCTGCTGCGGGCAGCGTGCGCTTGGCCTCGACGTTGCCGCCAGCGGCATTGAGGGCGCGCACTGCCAGCGACGGCTTGGCCTTGTCCGCCTCGGTGCGGTTGGCGTGCCGGGCGATGGCGTAGATCGCCCAGATGGCGATCAGGCCGATGATGATGTGCTCAATCCGCATCGTGACCTCCCTCATCCGGGCCGGTCTCGATGACGGGAGTGGTGGTCAGCTCGTCGAGCGTCACCCACAACATCGCGCCGACGACCACCAGCCCGGCCAGCACCGCCAGCAGCGCCACCGGCAGAGAGATCAGCAGGTGAGCAACGAGAACGATGACTGTCCAGAACAGCAACTCGCTTACGGCGGGGCGGTGCGACCACATGCCGGCGGCTACCTGCCGCGCGCTGGGGCGGGCCATCAGATCGCCCCTGTCATCTGCGACCATGCCCACGCCGACAGCGCCTTGGGCCAGGCCAGCGAGCCGCCGGCGGTGGCCCACAGCAGCGGGAAGAGCACGATCATGCCGTAGGTGGAGGGCTTGAGCCCGTTGCCGTCGAACACGTCGATCCCGACCGCGAAGCCGAGCAACACGGCGACGATGGTCACGATCGCGGGAGCGCTGACCTGACCGATGCTGAAGTCCAAGGAGTCGAGCCAGTCTCCGATGAACGTGGAGGCGAGGCCAACGCCGCCGAGGAACATCAACCCGGAAATGATCCGATACAGCACCGCGGCGGGGATGCCGATCCTTCGACCCCTACCCGCTCCGGCACCAGCGGTTCGTGCGGTGGTGGTCTTGCCGTCGGCTGACGTCGAAGGTGCGGACACCGCCCCTCGGGTGAGCTTGGCGCGCTTGCGATAGAACAGGATGCCCAACGCGAGGCAGAGCAGCCCGAACGCGATCGCGGGCGTATCGCCCATCAGTGACCTCCATAGGCGTCAGGGAGCAGAGCGTCGCCGTAGAACTCGGCGTGACCGAGTCCGTCGTTGACGTAGATCAGGCCGTACAGGTGGTCCGGGTCGGCCGCGTTGTGCAGGTCGAGGCGGAAGTTCTCCATCACGCACCCGCCGAGATGATCAGGGACGTGATGAACAGCCAGCCCACATGCCATGACTGGTCGAGCGCGTACGCCCCAGAACCGAGATGGCCGGCGCCGAGCCGGTAGAAGTCACCCTTGCCGATCAGCTCGGCGAACCGGGCCAGCGTGTAGCGGCGGTCAGCCCAGTAGTGGCTGAAGGCGTCCACGGTCAGGCCGGCCGCGAGCCACCACGGGTCGAGGGTCAGGCCGGTCACGGTCATGAGCAGCCGCAATGCCACCGCCTTGGTCGCTATGAGCCAGACAACGTGCGTGAAGCAGGCGACCTGACCGGCCTTGGTTCGGTCGCCCTTCATGCACGCCTGGTTGTGGGTCTGCACCCAGTGGTCGCCCACCTGGTGCGCGGCCAGCAGCGCACAGAACACGGCCGAGAAGGTCAGCAGCTTGAACACCGCATCGAGGGTCACGGCATCTCCCCGTACACGATGTCGTCGACAACCTGCTCAGCGGCGGACTTGCGGTGGGCCCGGCGCCGGCGGAACTGCCACCAGCGCGGCTCAGGGGTGAGCGCGTTGGCGATCAGGCTCAGGTCGTGGTCGACGATCCCGGACAGTTCGTCCACCGTGGTCGTCAGCTCGTCCAGGGCATGCCGGACAATGGCGACCTGGCGGGTCTCGACACGCAACGCCGTCAGGTTGGCGTTGACGGCCAGCATGGCGAACACCTTCGCCATCTCCATGTCACGCATCGCGCTCTCGCGCATGTAGGAGGCCGTACCCGGCGTGGAGAGGTCGGCCTTGAGCAGCTTCTCGTCCGCCCGGTCCACCAGTTCCTTCGCCGTGGCGGCATGGTTGGCGGAGATGACTCCCGCGCCGTCACTGTCCGCCGGGTAGGCGAACGGGTCGATCATCGTCATCGCGGCAGGTCCTTCCGGGAAACGGACTGTTCGGGCTGGACGCAGCACCACTCGACGCCGCACTCGCAGGCCCGCAGCACGGCGGCCCCGGCCAGGCGCAGGTTGTCCAGGTAGTGCCAGGCCTCGGTCGTCGAGGACTCCAGTCGCTCGGCGGCGGCCTCGGTGCTGACGCCGGCGACCAGCAGCGGCGCGAGCACAGCCACCACCTCGGCCGGGACGGGCGGGACGGCGAGCCTCATGCGATCGCCTCGGCCAGCCAGCGCTCCAGGTCCCGATTGACGCGGGCGCACTCGCTACCGGAAGGCACCAGCGCACACGTCGCAGCGACGAACCTCTCCAGCACGACCCGCTCGGTGAACAACTGCCTGCCAGCGCAGGTCAGCGTGATGTAGTCGCGGTCCACGATGTGCGGCTCGACCCGAACCTCGCCGGCGCCGGTCGGCTGCTCCAGGCCGTCGATAAGCAGCTCACGGGCGAACACGATCTCGGTGACGTCGTCGCTGTCGTGGCTGGGCATCAGCAGCGTGACCGCGAACGGGTCATCAGCCCGGTAGCCCAGCATCGCGGCGTACGGCTTGTCGTCGGGGTCGGCGGCGTCCCACAAAAGGACCAGCTCGCGAATCTTTCGGGTCATGATCGCCTCTCACCGGAGAGCGGATAAGGGAGGAAGAGGTGGTGCCCTGGAGCGGTAGGAGCCTCCGGGCACACAGGGAAAGTCAGCGGTGGTAGCCCATCGAGGGCGATGGGACACGCTCGCGGCCCTGACGCGGCTCGCTGGATGATGCCGGACGACCAGCCGGGCCGGATGCTCCTTCCAGCAGCAGCCGAACGCGGCCGGCGGCCTGGCGAACCAGCCGGGCCTGAGCCCTGTCGAACGCTTGATCGTGCACGGTGGACGCCATGCTGGATCTCTCCTGCGTCATGGAGCCGGGGCGGCGGGCTCAGCTTGAAGCGGGCTCGGGTGCGTCCTGTTCGGACGTGGGCCGGATGTAGCAGCTGACGCGCACCTCGACGCCCTGCACGCTGCCCTCCGCACGCACCACCGTGGCGCCGCTCTTGGCGATGACTGTCTCGGTCAGCTCCAGGCTGAGCACGCGAGCGTAGGTCTGCACCTGCTCACGGGTATCTGCGTCACCGCTGAGCTGGCCGTGCGCCCAGTGCGACAGCGTCCACGACAGGCGCTCCAACTCGGAGCGCTGCAGCAGACCGGCCAGCACCTGCGCGGCGTTGACGTCCGCGATCCGGTTCAGATCGTCATCGGTGACATCGCGCCACTCGCCCACATCACCGTCGAAGAACATGCCCTGCAGGGTCGAGTTCGGGTAGGCCAGCCGCATCCGCTCCAGCCGCTGCCGCGCCTGCCTCAGCGCCTGGCCGGCACCCAGGTAACCGACCATCGCGTGATCGTCGCGCACCGCCAGCCGAAACCCGCACCCGGCCTGCGAGGCACCGATCGAGAAATCTGCCATGACAAGACCTACCTACTGCCGCATCATCTTGGGTTTGCCCCGTTTCGTAGGGACACGCCGATCAAGGTCCCACCTCGGTCGGTGTGATCGCCTCAGACTCTGTTTGTGGCTGAGCGGGTTCGCGTACGCGAGATCGATGACGA
>NZ_JAHKRL010000475.1 GCF_019396405.1 Nonomuraea rhizosphaerae
AGGTCCTTGACCTGGCCCGCCTGCGCCTCCAGCACGATGCCGGTCACCTCGTGGGCGATGAAGTCGTGCAGGTCGCGGGCCAGGTCGAGGCGCTGCTTGCGGCGCGCCCCCGTGACCGCCCGCGTACGCCGGTCGTCGAGCGAGCGCAGGTAGAGCCCGACGCCCACCGCGCACCCGGCGGCCGTGAGCGCGAGAGAGGCCCCGATCACCGCCTCCTCCACCGGCAGCGTGGTGACGCGCAGGGCCACCCGCAGCGGCAGGGCCGCGATCGTCAGGACGATCAGCACTCCTGCCGCCGCCGCGTGCGAGGCGGGCGCCCACCGCACGGTCAGCACGGTCAGCACGAGCAACGCGGTCACCTCGACGAACATGAAGATCACCGCTACTTCCGGCATCGGTCCTCCGTAGGCGACGTCCACCAGGATCGAGACCGCGCAGGCGACGCTCGCGGCGAGGGTGCCGATCGCGAACGTGGGAGGCCGGCGCAGCAGCACCACGGCTACGGCGGCCACGGCCACCCAGGCGGCGAAGGGAGCCAGCATGCCGGCGAGCCTAGTGCTCGGGTTCTGAGGTTCTCGGGTTCTCGGGACGATCAAGCCTTGCGGCAGAGCACGTGGTCGATCAGCGTCGCGGCCGCCTTGTCCTGGCGGAGCAGGGCGTCCAGGGAGTCCTTGCGCTCGCTCGACATGGAGACGATCACGCTGAGCTTGCCGTCGGCCGAGACGCCCGTCCGGGTCATGTAGCCCAGGATGTCCCCGCCGTGGCCCCAGGAGACGCCTCCGCAGGACAGCGGGCGGGTGAACACGCCCAGCCCGTACCGGGCCCCAGGCCAGATGCGCCCGGTCTGCTCGTCGACGGGGATCGTGTGCCGCATCTGCGCCAGTTCGGCCTGGCCCAGCAGCTTGCCGCCCAGCAGGGCGCGGAAGAAGCGGTTGAGGTCCGCGGTGGTCGAGATGAGGCCGCCCGAGGCGTCGGCGTCGCGGTGTTCGGTGACGTCCGTCGGTCTTCCTTTCGCGGAGTAGAACTCATACCCCCTGGCGTGCGGTCGCGGGACCTTGGCGGACTCTCCCGGCCACAACGTGTGCCGCAGGCCGAGCGGCTTGATGATGCGGGCCTCGACCTCCTGGTGCCAGAGCCGGCCGGTCACCCTCTCGATGATCAGGCCGAGCAGGGCGTACCCGGTGTTGGCGTAGCTCCAGCCCTTGCCGGGCGCGAAGTCGGGCTTGTGGCGCATCGCCCGCGCCACCACCTGCTCGGGGGTGAAGGTGTCGAAGCGGTGCCGGTAGTACTCCTTGGCCGAGCCGATGGCGGTCGGGTAGGGGTAGTCGTCGTGGATGCCGCTGGTGTGCTGGAGCAGGTCGCGAACCGACATCTCGCCGCCGTCGTTGCCGTTGCCCTTCACCAGCCCCGGGAGCCACCGCTCGACGGTGTCGTCCAGTGACAGCCGCCCCTCGGCGGCCAGTTGCAGGATCACGGTGGCCACGAAGGTCTTGTTGTTGCTGCCGATCCGGAAGTAGCCGTTCGCGGGGACCGGCCGCTTGGTCCTGATGTCGGCGACGCCGCTGGTCGCGACCAGGCTCCTGCCGTCGGGGCCGACCACATGGGCCTGCACGCCGACGACTCCGGCGGCACGCACCGCGTCGGTGTCCCGCTGAAGAGCGGCCCGGTCGTACCCCTGTTCTCGATCATGCTGCGATGAGGGCGTCGCCGAGACGGCGATCGCGGTGACCAGCGTGATGACCTTGACGATGAGACCTTGTCCCGCGATGAGGTGAAGCATGTGTGCTCCTGGTTCTTGTTGCCGCTCGATCGGCCACAAGCATCGCGGTGGGGCCGGGCCCGCCACATCTGCCGTTCGGCAGATATTGTCTCCGGCGCGGCGGCCGCGACCGGCTCTCGCTATGCCGATCGGGGCGTGAAGCTCATTCCGCCCGCAGCTCGTGTTCTTCGAGAACGGTGAAGCCGGCCGCGCGCAGGGCCGCGATGAACGGCACGCCCCGGTCGAGGACGTGGAAGTGAAGCACGCGGTCACCGTCCAGTCCGACGAGGGCGAGCGCTCCCGGGCGGAGGCCGCCGGGGCGGCTCACGACGATGGTGCTGATGTCCGCCGCCGGCAGCGAGAAATCGTTTCGCCCCTTGCGGCGGCCCTTTTCGTCAGGCAGAAAGGAGAGCCGGGTACGGTCGATCACCAGCAGTGCCTGGTAGGAGCGCTGACGCCACTGCTTGGCTCCAGAACGCCGGTGATCGAGCGGATCGAGCGGCCAGAACGCGACCGCGAACGCTGACGGATCGTGGAAGGCGGCACGCAGCCGGGCGGCTGAGAGTTTCCGGGTGGCCACGATGATCGCGCCTACGATCACAACGAGGCCCAGCACGCTCGGGGGGCCCAGCCAGCCCCACTCCATCGTCGCCTTGGTCGTGGCGATCGCGGCTCCGGCGAGCGCGCCCAGCATGCGCGTCCGGTGACGCCTGTGGTGTTCGAGCGCCACCTGTCGCGCGGTCCCGGGGAGAGGGGGAAGCGAGTGCGATTGAGCGATTTCATCGGACACGCGAACCCCCGTACGGGATCATGACGCGGCGCGGAGGAAGCCAAGTGTAAACCGCACACATCACCATCGATCGCCTCCTCTGTTCGCGCTCGGGCGAAGGGAGGAGGCGATCGACAGGTCCGGCGGCGTTCAGACCGTCAGGCTCAGCGCCAGAACTCCGGCGACCGGCACCATGTAGAGCAGCGGGAACGGCAGGTGCGCGTACGAGCGCGCCCGCGCCACCGTGATCAGCGCCCCGGCGAAGTACAGCACCAGGCAGATCCCCGCCACGACGCCGACGACCGGCACGAACAGGCCCGCGAGCAGCCCCAGTGCGCCCGCGGCCTTGGCCGTGCCGAGCCAGGGCCACCAGCGGCTGGTGATGCCGTACTCCGCCAGCGGGCCCACCACCCACTTGGCGCGAGTGAAGACGGAGACGGCCGAGAAGCCGACCCAGGCCGCGGTCAGGACGGTGACGATGGCGTACAAGATGATCAGATCCTTCCGAAGGGAGGCGGAGCAAGACGGAACGGAACGGCGTCAGGCCCAGGACGCGCCCGCGGGCTCCTTGATGGTGGCGTTGATGCGGTTGAAGAAGTTGGTGATCGAGATGGTCAGGATGATCGCCGACAGCTGCTTCTCGTCGAAGTGGTCGGCGACCTCGTTCCAGAGGTCGTCGGAGACCGCGTCCGTGGACCGGTCGGCCATCCGGGTGACGGCCTCGGTGAGCGCCAGCGCGGCGCGTTCGATGTCGCTGTAGAACGGGGCCTCGCGCCAGGCGGCCACGTTGCCGACGCGTTCGTCGGACTCGCCGGACTTCTTGAGGTTCGCGACGTGGGCGTGGACACAGGCGCTGCAGCCGTTGATCTGGCTGGTGCGCAGGGCGACGATCTCCAGGAGTTCCTGCGGGGCGCCGCCCTCGTAGATGCCCTTGTAGATGCCCTGGATCCCCTTCATGGTCTCGGAGAGGACGAACGCCGGGTTCTTCATGCGTGCTTCCATGATCACGGTTCCTTTTTCGAGTGGCTGACCTGTGGACTCATCATGGAGAGGCGGGTTGATAGATTCGCGATGCGTCCGCTATGGGCGGGTTGATGGGGGCTGAGGGGAGGCGGGCGGGATGGGCGTACGGTTCGCTGTGCTGGGGCCCGTACAGGTGATGGCCGGCGACCGGGAGCTGACCGGGCTGGCGCCACGTCACCGCGCGGTGCTGGCGTACCTGCTGCTGCACGCCCGCACCGTGCTCAGCGCCGACCAGCTGAGCGACGCGGTGTGGGGGGTGACGCCTCCGGACACCGCGCGGTCGCAGATCCAGGCCGCGATCACCGCCATCCGCCGGGTGCTGCGCGAGGAGGGGGCGGCGCAGTCGCTGGTGACGCGCGCGGGCGGGTACATGATCGAGCCGGAGTGGCTCGACCTGGACGAGTTCACCGCCCGGATGGCGGCCGCCCAGCAGGAGAAGGAGACGGCCCAGGACGCCGTCCGTCAGGTACGCGACGCGCTGGCGCTGTGGCGGGGCCAGCCGCTCGCGGACGTGCACGCCGACTACGTCGAGAGCCTCCGCGGCCGGCTCGAACAGCGGCGGCTGGCCGCGATCGAGCGCCTGGCCGACCTGGAGCTGTCGCTGGGGCGGCACGAGGACCTGATCGACGAGCTGTCCGCGCACGTGGCGGCCCACCCGCTGCGCGAGCGGCTGTCGGGTCAGCTGATGCTCGCCCTGCACCGCTCGGGACGGCAGGCCGACGCGCTGTCGGCGGGCAGGGCCTTCCGCGAGGCGCTGGTGGAGCAGCAGGGGCTGGATCCCGGCCGGGCGTTCGTGGCGATCGAGCAGGCCATTCTCCGCGACGACCCGGAGCTGCAGGTCCAGCCGCAGGAGGAGGCCGTACGCGAGCCCGAGCGCCGGGCGAACTTCGTCCCCTACGACATCCCGGACTTCGCCGGACGGACCGTCGAGCTGGAGCGCATCGCCGGCCTCCAGCCCGGCACGACGATCCTGACCATCGACGGGATGGCGGGCATCGGGAAGAGCGCGCTGGCGATCCACGCCGCGCACCGGCTGGCCGAGCGCTACCCCGACGGGCAGTTGTTCGTCGACCTCCAGGCGCACACCGCGGGACACGAGCCGGTCGAGGCCGGCGCCGCGCTGGAGACCCTGTCGCGCCAGCTCGGGGTGCCGGCCGAACGCATCCCGGCCTCGCTCGCCGCGCGCGCCGCGCTGTGGCGGGCCGAGCTGGCCGAGCGCCGCGTCGTGATCGTGCTGGACAACGCCACGGACACCGATCATGTACGCCCCCTGCTGCCCGGCGCCTCCGACAGCCTCGTCCTGATCACCAGCCGCCGCCGGCTGATCGATCTCGACGGCGCCCGCGCGCTGTCCATGGACGTGCTGCCGGTCAGGGACGGGGAGCGGCTGTTCGCCTCGATCGTGGGGGAGCGGGCGCAGGCGGAGCCGGACGCGGTGCTCGACGTGCTGCAACTGTGCGGCTTCCTGCCGCTGGCCGTGCGGATCGCCGCCGCGCGGCTGCACCACCGCCCGCGCTGGACCGTCGGATATCTGGCCGGGCGGCTGCGCGACGAGCGTCGCCGGCTGGCCGAGCTGTCCACCTCCGACAGGGGGGTGGCGGCCGCGTTCACGCTGTCGTACCAGCACCTGGACGCCGAGCGGCAACGCATGTTCCGGCTGCTGGGCGTGCACCCGGGTCGCGACATCGACGCCCACGCGGCCGGCGCACTGGCCGGGATCCCCGCCGACGACGCCGAGACGCTGCTGGAGGACCTGCTGGACGCCCACGTCCTGGCCCAGCACGAGCCCGGCCGGTACACCTTCCACGACCTGCTGCGCGAGCACGCGCGCGCCACCGCGTCCGCCGAGGAGGGCGACGACGTCCGGCACGAGGCCCTGACCCGCCTGTTCGACCACTACCGGGCCACGGCGGCCGCGGCGATCGACGTCATGTTCCCGTTCGGCAAGCTTCGCAGGCCGCCCGTCCCGGACACGGACCTGGAGATCATGACGTTCCGCGGCGAGGTGGAAGCGTGCGCCTGGCTGGAGGTCGAGCGCGCCAACCTCGTCGCCGTGGGCACGCACGCGGCCGACGGCGACTGGCCCGCCCACGCCGGTCAGCTGGCCGCCATCCTGCACCCCTACCTCGACGGCCAGGCCCGTCACGCCGACGCGATCACCCTGCACACGAAGGCGCTGGAGGCCGCCCGCCGCCGGGGCGACCGGGCCGCCGAGGGGCGGGCGCTGCTCGACCTGGCCTGGGTGTACTGGCGGCAGGGCCGGTACGAGGAGTCGTACGAGACCTGCCGTCCGGCCCTTGACCTGTGCCGCGAGATCGGCGACCGGCTCGGCGAGTCGCGGGCGCACAACACGCTCGGCAACGTGTGCCTCAGGCAGCACGACTACGAGCGGGCGGACCACCACCTGGAACAGGCGGTCCGGCTGAGCCGCGAGATCGGCAACCGCGTCGGGGAGGCGCACACGCTGAGCAGCCTCGGCATCAGCCACGACCGGCAGGGACGCTACCCGCAGGCCCTCGACCACCACCGCCGGGCCCTGGAGCTGCACCGTCAGCTCGGCAGCCGCAACGGTGAGGCGCGCGTGCTGGACCTCCTCGGCCAGGTCTACCAGCGGCACGGGCAGCACGAGCAGGCCCGCGACCACCACCGGCAGGCGCTGGAGCTCTACCGCGAGCTGGGCTGCCGCAGCGACGAGGCCGCGCCGCTCAACGGGCTGGGCGAGGTGGGGCGCGTCGCCGGCGACCCCGACCAGGCCGTGACGCATCACGGCGACGCCCTCGCCATCGCCCTTGAGCTGGGCAACCGGCCCGAGGAGGCGCGCGCTCACGAGGGGCTGGCGTACGTCCACCGTGAGGGCGGGCGGCTGGAGCTGGCCCGCGACCACGCCAAGCGGGCCCGGGACCTGTACACCGACCTGGGCGTGCCTGACGTCGGAGCGGTGGAGACGCTGCTGAAGGAGCTGGACTGAGCCTCTTCGACGTGGCCATGAGGTCGGCATGGTCATGAGGTCGGCGTGGCCGTGAGCAGGAAACTGTGGCTGTCGGTCCAGCGGTGCGCGGCTTATGTTCCCGGTGAGAGCCCCACCGGCAAAGGAGTCGTACCGTGCGCATCACAGCGGCCCTGACCGAGACCCGAGGCGCCCCCTTCACGCTCACCCCCCTCGAACTCGACGACCCCCGCCCCGGCGAGGTGGTCGTGAGGATGGTGAGCTCCGGCGTCTGCCACACCGACCTGATCATCCGCGACCAGTGGTACCCGGTCCCGCTGCCCGCCGTGCTCGGCCACGAGGGCGCGGGCGTCGTGGAGGCCGTCGGCGACGGCGTCAGTTACGTGGCGCCCGGCGACCACGTGGTGCTCACGTTCAACTCCTGCGGCGGCTGCCGCATGTGCGACCAGGGGCGGCCCGCGTACTGCGACGGGTTCTTCGGCTGCAACTTCGGGGGCGCGCGGCCCGACGGCAGCTCGCCCCTGCGCCGGGAGACGGGCGGCGGCGACGTGTACGGGGCCTTCTTCGGCCAGTCGGCGTTCGCGACGCACGCCCTGGCCAACGAGCGCAACGTCGTCAAGGTCGACAGGGACGCTCCCCTGGAGCTGCTCGGCCCGCTGGGCTGCGGCATCCAGACCGGCGCGGGCGGCGTGCTGAACTCGCTCGACCCGCCGGCGGGCAGCAGCATCGCGGTGTTCGGGGTGGGCTCGGTCGGCGTCAGCGCGGTCATGGCGGCCGTCCTCGCGGGCTGCTGCACGATCGTCGCCATCGACCTGAACGAGCGGCGCCTGGAGCTGGCCAGGGAGCTGGGCGCCACCCACACGATCGACGCCGCCCTCGACGACCCGGTGGAGCGGCTGCGCGACCTCACCGGCGGCCTCGGCGTCGATTACACCATCGAGACGACCGCCGTCCCCGCCGTCCTGCGGCAGGCGGTCGACGCGCTGAACAACGGCGGCACCTGCGGCCTGATCGGTGCCGCCGCGCTCGGCACCGAGGTGTCGCTCGACATGTCCTCGCTGCTGTTCGGCAGGAGCGTGCGCGGGATCGTCGAGGGCGACAGCGTGCCGCGCCGGTTCATCCCCCAGCTGGTGGAGCTGCACCGGCAGGGCCGCTTCCCGTTCGACAGGCTGATCAGGACGTACGCGTTCGAGGACATCAACCAGGCGGTGGAGGACTCCGAGAAGGGCGACACCCTCAAACCCGTCCTGACCTTCGCCTGACCAGCCCGGGGCGGCCGGGGGCGTCCCTGGCCGCCCCCGGGGATCAGGTGATCTTGGGGCCGGGCACGGAGGTGCCCGTGACCATGTACTGGTGGGTGTTCTCGGTGTCCACCCGGTATCGGCGGAACTTGTCCATGACGAGGTTGTAGAACTCCTCCTCGTCGGTGACGTGCGGGTTCTCCTCGACGACCCGCTCGATCAGCTGCTGCCGGATCGTGGTGAAGCTGTTGGTCTTCACCTCGTCGGACCAGCCGATTCCGGTGGCTATGTGCTCGTAGAAGGGGGCGAGGTTCGGGTCCCGCTCCTTCTCGTCGAGCACGGAGGTGATCACCTGGGCGATCTTGGTGCCCACCCGGTCGGAGTCGGTGACCGTCTCGTCGGGGTGGTAGTAGACGACGACCTTGTCCGCCTTGGGCGTCTCCGCGAGCGGCACGGCCGACAGGAAGGTCTTGAACTCGCTGATCGATCCGCCGACCTCGTCGTCGTCGTACAACTCGATCAGGGCGTCGGTGAGCTTGACGGCGCTCTCCTGCGAGTAGGTGTTCACCACGAGCCGCCGCGTCAGGTACTTGTCCGGCACTTCCAGGTAGTTGTTGACGAAGTGGAAGTAGTCGCCCTTCACCAGCGCGGTTGGGTAGTCGTAGGCGTGGTTCTGGGCCTGCAGGTCGAAACGGTCGTCCTTGGCGTACTCGAAGACGAGGTCCGGATCACTCATCGGCTCCTGCAGGTACCGGCTGTCGAACATGCTCATGTTCTTGTAGAGCCTGACCTGCCCTTGCTGGTGGGCCTTGGAGTACGTCCCGGTCTTGGCGTCGTAGAAGGCGTGGAACTGGGACTTGATGAACTCGCTGTCGGCCACCTTCTTCTCCGCCAGGGGCGCCTTCTGCAAGCGGACCTCCTGCGTGCGCTCGGCCCGGAGCTGACGCTTGAGCTGCCGCTGGGTCGGCGGGCGCGGTGGCGCCGCCTGCTGAGGGGGCGGCGTGGCGGTGGGCTGGGACGGGGCGTCGAGCACGTCCTGCAGCGTCTGGCTCGCCTTCTCGGTGAGACGGACGGCATTGCGCCGCTTGTTCCTGGTCAGCTTGGGATTCTTCTGCACACCAACCCCCCTGGGCGTCGAGTCCCCCGATCCGGCCCCCATGCTTGACCATGGAGGCCGTTCTGAGTACTGACGGCGCCGACAGAGAAACCTCGCACCGCATGAGCGCGGGAGGGCCGGGCGTCGTTCGCGAGCCTGTGCCGCTCAGGTCAGCCGCTCAGGTCAGCCGAGGAGGCCGCCGAGCAGGCTGCCGAGCCCGATCCTGCCGAGCAGCGACGTGGGAGCGTTGTGCGTCGAGGTGGCGGTGGCGGTGGCGCTGGCATCGCCCGTGGAGCCGCCGGAGGAGCGGGCGCACGTCGTGGTCATGCTGCCGGAGAAGCCGTCGGCCGCCGTCGTGTCGAACACCGAGGTGGAGGCCATGGAGCCGTCGCACGCGCAGAGCGCGGAGTCGCCGGCCATCAACGCCTGGAGGGACTCCTCGGCGGCGGCGACGTCCCTGTGCGACGGGTTGTGCAGGAGGGCCTCGCCGACCAGGGAGTTGAGCAGGGACTCCGCGCCGATGATGTCCACGAGCGAGCCGGACGGGGCCGTCTGCGGACCGAAGGTGGTCGTCATGGTGGCGGCGCAGGGCCGTACGGTGCCGAAAGTGGTGTCGGCGGCCACGGGAGCGGCGGTCAGGAGCAGGCCGGCGGCGGTGCCGGCGAGGGTGATGATGCTGCGTTTGTGCATGGTGTCCCCTGTGGGTGGTGATTTGATCATCCGCAGCGATCAGTACCCTTAGTAGGGAATCCACTACTTAATAGTTGGATCCGCGGTTCTTTACCCCAGAGGTTCCAGCTCCTGCTCGACCAGCCGCGTGACGTTCGCGAAGAAGACCTGGTCGTGGACGAGGCGCAGCACCAGTACGCGCTCCAGCGCGGTCAGGGCGCCGGCGTTGGCCGGGTTCGACTCGACCCTGGTCAGGGCGTCCTCGGCGTCCGCGTCACCGCGGAACCGGATGCGCACCAGGTCGAGCAGTTGTGACGACGAATCGCCCTTTCTCATAACCTCCGTGACAAGGTGGACGGCGCTTCTGCCTATGTCGCTGGGGGATGGCACGTGTGCTCCTCAGGGGGTGGATCCGGGTGGATCGGCGTGCAGGTCGAGCTCGGGGTCCTGCTGCAGGATGCGGTGGTGGAGCCGTACGAGCTCCTTGCCGGGGGTGGTGTCGAGCTCGTCGGCGAGGCGCTGGCGCAGGCCGGCGAACGCGGCCAGCGCGTCGGCCTGCCGTCCGGCGCGGTAGTAGGCCAGCATGAGCAGGCCGCCGAGCCGCTCGTCGGGCGGCCCGTCGTCGAGGGCGTCGGCGATCTCGGGGATGAGCCGCGTGTGCAGGCCCAGCCGTAGCTCGGCCTCCAGGCAGTCGGTGGTCGTGGCGCGGTGCTCGGCGCGCAGCTTGGCGCGGTGCTTGACGGCGCACTGGCCGCGCAGGCCGTCGAGCGGCTCGCCCGCCATCAGGCCGTCGGTGCCCCATTCGCGCAGGGCCTGACGCAGCAGCCGTACGGCCTGCTCGTCGTCGCGGCCCAGTAACGGACGGGCCTCCTTCACCAGGGCGCGGAATCGGTGCGCATCGACCTGGCCGCGCGCCGCCAGCACCCGGTAGCCGCTCTCGTACTTCGGCAGCATGTCGCGCCCCAGCTCCGAGCGCAGCTCACTCGCGTAGTGCTGCAGCACCTTGCGGGCGCTGACGATCGGGGACTCGCCCCAGATCTTGTCGATCAGCTCCTCCATGGTCACCGGCCTTGACTCCGCCAGCAGCAGCAAGGCCAGAAACAGGCGCTGCTTCCGGTCACCGACGTACACCCGTGTAGCTCCGCGGTAAGCCTCCACGCCGTTCAACAAACGAAACTCCATCGTCCGCCCCTTCTGACTACATCCATTGATATGGACTTACCGCATTCGTGAACAATCTTTAGAATTCCTATGGCGAACCTAAGGCGCGGCGCCCAGTCGATACCCAAGCCGGCCCGACGGCGCGGCATTCGTGCTTTTGCCGTCGGGCGGCGCAAGGCTCCCCGGCCGAACAGGAGAGAAAAAGATGGGTAGTGCCAAGGAAAGCCGGTCGCACGACGCCGCATGGTTCAAGGCGACCTTCAGCGACAACGGCGGCGGCTGCGTCGAGGTCGCGCTGGGCGCGGACGGGGTCGCGGTCCGCGATTCCAAGGACCCTGACGGGCCCGTGCTCCGCTTCAGTGATCAGGAGTGGTGCGCGTTCCTCGCCGGGGTGCATGCCGGTGAATTCGACCTGAGGTGATCCGGATCCACGCCCGTAGGGGGCGCCGCGACGCGCGGGCCGCGACGTCCCCTCCCTCCCCCCGGGCGCGTCCACGACGGCTCACCGGACGGCGGCACGGACGTCGTCGGAGACCATGGACAGGAACTCCCGCGCCTCGTCGCCGAAGATCGCCATCTGCCGCAGCAGGGACCATTGCCGCAGATAGATCGCGATGTCGTCGGTGTCGTTGGCGGTCAATCGCACATGCGTTATCTCGACCTCCACATAAGCGTCCGCCGGGCTGTCGTCGCCCTCGTACACCGTGAAACCGTGCGGCGGGCAGACAAGGGCTTCTCTGTTGTGCGGTATCAGACCGATGCGGACGTTCTCCAGCGTGCTCAGCGACGCTATTCGGTCCAATTGGGCCAGCAGGAGTTTGACCGGTCCCGGCCGGCACCTCAGCGCCGCCTCGGTAATGAGGAATTCGAAATTCCGGGTTTCCTCATACAGCGCGAGCTGCCGCTGCAATCTCGCGGCGACGGCCATGGACAGGTCACCCTCGGAGTAGGGCGGGTCGAACAACGTGAACACCCGCCTCGCGTACTCCGCCGTCTGCAGCAGCCCCGGGATGAGCGTGGGCTGGAAGACGCGTACGAGGTGCGCCTGGTCCTCCTGCTCCCTGATCTCGTCCTGGAGGTGCGCCTGCCGCTGGAGGGCGGCCCGCCAGGTGTGCACCTCCGTGAAGGCGGCCTGGGTCAGGTCGGCGAGCGACTCCCGCGTCTCGGGCGCGGCATCGACCGCATCACCCCAGGCGGTGACCTCCGGCAGCGAAGGGATGACGGAGCCGGACTCGATGCGGGATACTTTGGACTGGCTGATCCCGATGCGCTGGGCGAGATCGCGACCGGAGATCCCGGAAATGTCGCGCAACCGGCGTAACTCCTGCGCCAGCCGCTGGCGTTTGGTGCGGCTTTCCCCTCCGTCACCTGCGATTGCGTTCATCGCGTTGTACTCCCGAAGGTGGTACGCGACACTCCGTAACCGGATTGTTGCGAAAGCGATCTAACGTGATTCTTGACGATGTAGCACTAAATCAGACTAAGTCGCGCTACGTCAACTTAGGGTGGATGGTTAGCTTGTGCTGGTTTGGCGGGATTTGCCTGCATATATCCGGCATTTTCCCGCGAAGACGGGTGAGATGATTCATACTGATTCGTTATGTATCGGCGGGCCGAAGCCCGTTGTCAAGCCGCCCGCAAAGGCGGCGCCGCAGGTCCCGGCACTTTCTGGGGGTACGACCTGACGCGGCGCGGACAGGTCACAGGCACTGTTTTCCTGGACGCGACCGCCGGTGGGGTTGGCTGCCTTCTCTCTGAACGTTTCACGCAAGGAGGGACCGAGCCCTCTGCCACTACCCCGACTCACCGGCCACACTACGGCAGCGACGGCCCTGATCGCTGCCCTGACGGTTCCCGCTCGGCCCGCGCCGCACCACCAGACCCGGCGAGCGGGCCGGCGACGGGGTGAGCCCGCGCGCTGCCGCCGCCGGCCGATGACCTGGTCAACGAACTAGTACGCCGCAGGACTGCGTCCTTCTGCGAGGAGCGGAGCCGGTGGATCACCCACAGTGATGGCGGGGCCCGGTACGACACATCGAGGGGAAACAACGAATGTTCAGCACCATCAAGGGTCGCCGCATGCTCAAGAACACGGGCATGGCCCTCGGGATCGCGACCGTCCTGTTCACCGGGGCCACGGCGCTGGCCGGACCGGCGTCGGCGGCGACGGTCACGGCGCAGGTGGACGGGGCCAGGATCCTGGTCAACGGCAGCAGCGCCGCCGACGGGATCGAGCTCTTCCCGTCGGGCACCTTCGTCTCCGTCAGCAACACGCTGGGGTCGGTCGTGGCCGGCCCGGGCTGCACGGCGGTCGGAGCCGTCGTACGGTGCCCGACCACGGGCGTCACCAGGGTCGACGTGTTCGCGGCGGCGGGTGACGACGCCATCCGCAACAGCACGAGGTTCGGCGGGACGCTGTCGGGTGACAACGGCAACGACACCGTCAACGGCGGCGGCAACACCGACGTCCTGGCCGGTGGCCTGGGCGACGACACGCTGAGCGGCAACGCCGGCGACGACCGTCTGGTCGGTGGCCCGGGCGAGGACCGCCTCAACGGCGGTGCCGGCACCGACGCCTGCGAGGGCGAGCTGGAGGTCGCCTGCGAGCTGTAAGGACAGCCGGAGTTCAAGTCAGGCCCAGCCGGCGACCGTCGCCTCCTGGGCCCGACCACCGCGTTCTGCGCGCCGCGGTGGCCGGGCAGCCAGAGGTACGCGCGCGGGCGATACTCGGTTCACGTTCAGTAGAACCCGCCGGACGGCATCCGTAAAGGTCATTGACAACGCCGCAGCTCCCAGGGGTCGTGGGCGCAGAAGACGTCGACACTGTGCGTGTTCGCCAGGTCGCGCAGCCGCGCCTGGCTGGCCAGCCGGGCCGGTTCGTCCACCTGTGAATCGAGTTGCACGATGTCCATCAGCGGGTGCGAGCGCGGCTCGTCAGGCGCCAGTTCCCCGTGGTGGAAGTAGGCGTCCCCGGCGTGCAGCAGCCATCGCTCGCCGTCCCTGACGGCCACGCCCGCGTGGCCCCTGGTGTGCCCGCCGAGCGGCACCATCAGGAAGTCCGTGGAGAACGTCGAGGGCCGCACGCCCTCCACCCCGAACCACCTCTCGCCGTCGCCGTCATAGGTGACCCAGCGCGGCCCGTGCGCCCAGTGGCTGGGACGGTAGCGACGGCTCGGCGCCTCGGCCAGCGCCGCCTTCAGCTCGGCCGCCATGACGTGCACCTCGGCCCCCGGGAAGTCGGGCAGCCCGCCGCTGTGGTCGACGTCCAGGTGGGTCAGCAGGATGTGGCGCACGTCGGCGGGGTCGTGGCCGAGCCGGGCGAGCTGCCTGACCGCGGTCTCCCCGGGCACGAGCGCGGGCTCGACCAGCGAGACCCACTCGGCCGCCAGCAGCTCGCCGGGCCGGGTCACGTCGTCCAGGCCAAGGCCGGACTCGACCAGCACGAGCCCCGAAGCGGGCGTCTCGACGAGCAGCGCGTGGCAGACCGCGGGGGTGCCGGCGTCGATCTCGCGCATGGAGGCGAGGTTCAGGTGGTGGATTCTCATGGGGCCTAGACTGCGACTTGAAGCGCGGTTCAAGTCAAGGAGTGACATGGTGCTCGACATCGCGGAGGTGTCGCGGCGGTCGGGGCTGGCCCCGTCGGCGCTGCGGTTCTACGAGCGCAAGGGGCTCATCGCGCCGGTCGCGCGCAACGGGCTGCGCCGGGCCTACCTGCCGGAGACGGTGGAGCGGCTGGCGCTGATCACGTGCGCCCGCGACGCCGGGTTCACGCTCGCGGAGATCGGCGCCTTCCTGGTGGCCGGTCCGTCCGACGCGGTGCTGCGCGAGCGGATGGCAGCCAAGGAGCGCGCGGTGGACGAGCGGATCGCGCAGCTCACGCGGCTGCGCGACAGCCTGCGCCACGCCGCCGTCTGCGACCACGACCCGCTCGTCGAGTGCCCCGACTTCAAGCGGGCGATCCGCCGCGTGAGCCCGCGCTGATCCAGGCCGCCGGCCAAGCCCGGGCCAGCTCGCGCTGCACGCGGGACCGCTGGAAGTCGGCGAGGCCCCGGTCAGCCGGCGCTGACGTACTGCCGGGGCCGCAGCGCGTGCGCCCGCAGCGCCGCCAGGGCCGCCAGCTGGCCGGGCCGCGACAGCCGTATCGCGAGATCGTCCGCGAACGCCAGCTCAAGCGCCGTGAGCTGGTCCACCAGGTCGATGACCGGCGTGGCGACGTCGTCCAGGCTCGTCGTGGGGTGCCAGCCCTCGCCCCCCACCACCTCGGCCACCCGCTCGCGCAGCGCGGCGGGTGACATGAGCGCGCCGTCGGCCAGCAGCATCAGCGCCGCCTCGCGCGCCGAGACCTCGAAGTCGTGCTCGCCCCTGGCCAGCAGCAGCTTGGTGACCGCGTCCCACATGGTGTCGGGTGACTCCAGCAGCCGCTTGCCGTACGGCGTGATCGACAGCTTGACGCCGTCACGCTTGATCGCGCCCAGCTCGCGCTCGGCCAGGTCACGCAGGCGCAGCGCCTCGTGGGACGGGGCCAGCCGCATGGGGACGCTGTCCTCGGAGGCGGCCAGCGACAGCAGGCCGTGGAGCGCGGGCAGCGGCTGGGCCGCCACGGGGGCGTGCAGCCGCACCTCGAACGGCTGGGCCAGCTCGCGCCTGGCCGGGCCGCGGCCGAGCACCCAGCGGTTGAGCCGCTCGCCGTGCACCCGGTGCAGCCAGCTGTCACCGCCCAGCTCGACGCGCGGCTCGGTGAGCCAGCGCCTGGTCAGCGCGCCGGGATGGACGTTCTCGCCGGAGACGATCGCCAGCTCCAGGGCCGCCGAGCAGGCGACGTGGGCGCCCAGCTCCTCGGGCCCCATGATCATGCTCCACCGCAGATCGGGAACGTCGGGCGGGAGCACGCCGGTGGCCTCCAGCGCCTCCTGGTAGGCGCTGGTGCCCGCGTCCTCGCCCTGGCGGGCGTACGTGCGCAGGATCTGGGCGGTGGTCGGCGACTCGCAGAGCCCGGCGTAGCGTTCGAGCCCGCCGAGCTGCAGCAGCCGCCCGAGCGAGCGGGCGAGCCGCTCGTGGTCGCCGCCGACCTTGAGCGGCAGCGTGTACCAGAGGAACTCGCAGACGTCGAGCTGTGTCACGGTCTCCAGCGGCTCGCCACCGGTCAACCACTCCACGGCCGTCCTGGCGTCATCGGCCAGGTCAGGCTCGGAGCGCTCCAACTCGGCTAGAAGCGCGGCGACGTCTGGTGCACTCATGCCTCGAAGTTTGCCGTATCGACCCCGGGCCTGACGATGACCGAAACCGGTGCGTATTGGGTCTTGCACTGCGACTACCCTATGAAGTTAGTAAATCGTGAATTGTAACCGGGTCATATCCACCGCTTGTCGAAGAGCATCCTGGCCTTCCACTCGGTGTAAGGGATCAGCTCCGCGGTGAGCACAGGGTGCAGCCACCAGAAGTTGATCAGTGCGAGAAGGGCGAACGCGCCGACGGCCGCGGCCCCGAGCGTACGTCTCAACGGTACAGCCCCGTCCAGCGTCCTGGCGGAGGGGCCTATGAGCAATCCCGCGCACAACGTGATGGCCAGCACCATGAACGGCACCATGGGCACCGCGTAGAACAGGAACATCGTGCGGTTGTCGGCGATGGCCCAGTAGAACCAGGGCAGCCACCCCATCGCGTACGCCAGCAGCACCGCCCCGGCCCGCCAGTCGCGTGTGGCCACGTACCAGGCGATGAGCCCGATCAGCGCCGCCAGCGCGCCGAACCAGATGATCGGCGTGCCCACGCCCAGCACGGCCTCCGAGCAGTCCTTGGCGCCGCAGTTGCTCTGCTTGCCCTCGTAGTAGAAGGCCACCGGCCGCAGCAGGAGCGGCCACTGCCACGGATCCGACATGTACGGATGCGAGGACTCCAGCCCGCTGTGGAAGGAGAAGACCTGCCACTGGTACTTCACCCACGACCGCACCGAGTCGAGGACGAAGTAGAACGGCCCGGAGGAGGTGGCCTGGTCCCAGTTGCGCCCGTACCCCTGCGCGGTCGCGAACCAGCCGGTCCAGGAGACCATGTACGTCGCCAGCGGCACGAGCCCGAGACCGGCGATCCCCGTCGGCACGTCCTTGGCGAACCCGCCCGCGTACGGGCTGCGCAGCCCCACGGCCCGGCGCGCCCCCAGGTCCCACAGCAGCGACATGACGGCGAACGCGGCCAGGAAGAAGATCCCCGACCACTTGACGGCCATCGCCGCGCCCAGGCACATCCCGGCGGCGATCCGCCACGGCCGCAGCCCGAGCCACGGCCCCTGCGGCGACAGCGGCGAGGTCTCGTACCAGTCGACCAGCCGCTCGCGCGCCCTGTCGCGGTCCACCACCAGGCAGGCGAACCCGGCCAGCACCCAGAACATCAGGAAGATGTCCAGGAGCGCCGTCCGCGACAGCACGAAGTGCAGGCCGTCCAGGGCCAGCAGCAGCCCGGCGAAGCAGCCGAGCAGCGTCGAGCGGGTCATCCGGCGGGCGACGCGGGCCAGGACGAGGATCGACAGCGTCCCGACGACCGCGGCGGCGAAGCGCCAGCCGTACGGGTTCATCCCGAACAGCCACTCGCCCGCGCCGATCATCCACTTGCCGAGCGGCGGGTGCACCACGTACGAGGCGCACTTGTCGAGCGTCTCGCCGGTGCACTTCTGGAAGATGTCGGTGTTGCCGGCGATGAGCGCCTTGTCGGCGTCCTTGATCGTGACCCGCTCCACGAGCCACGTGATCAGCGAGTAGCCGTCCTTGGCGTAGTAGGTCTCGTCGAAGACGACGGAGTTCGGGTGCCCCAGCCCCATGAAGCGCAGGACGCCCCCGATGACGGTGACGAACAGAGGCCCGAGCCAGCCCCACAACACGCTGCCGCGCATCGGCGGGACCACCCGATCCCGCAGGGATCGGCTCCGGGGACTGCTCTCGTCCGCCGCCGGTTGGCCGTCCGGATGGCCATAGGTCTGGTACGGGAAATCGGTCACCGCCATTCGGACATCGTACGGGCCCCAAGCCATTGCTTACCCAGGAAACACGGTCTAATCGGGATGCCCCGCCCCACCCCTGCCAGAATGGCCGGGTGACAGAAGAGGGCAGGTTGGTGCTGGCAGGAGCCCCGATCGGGCAGGCGGGCGACGTCTCGCCGAGGCTGCGTGAGGCGCTCGCGAGCGCCGACGTGGTGGCGGCCGAGGACACCAGACGGCTGCGCAGGCTGGCCGCCGACCTGGGGGTGGAGATCGGCGGCCGGGTGGTGTCCTACTACGACGCCAACGAGGCGGCCCGCGCCCAGGAGCTCGTCGAGGCGCTCAAGCTGGGCCGCACGGTCGTGGTGATCACCGACGCGGGCATGCCGGGCGTCTCCGACCCCGGCTACCGCCTGACCCACCTCGCGGTCGAGGAGGGCATCACGGTCACGGCGCTGCCCGGCCCGAGCGCCGTCACCACCGCGCTGGCCGTGTCGGGGCTGGCCAGCGACCGGTTCTGCTTCGAGGGCTTCCCGCCGCGCAAGACGGGCGAGCGCGCCCGCAGGCTGTCGTCGCTGGCGCTGGAGGAGCGGACGATGGTGTTCTTCGAGGCGCCGCACCGGCTCAAGGAGTCGCTGGAGGCGATGGCCGGGGCCTTCGGCGCGGACCGGCGCGCGGCCGTGTGCCGCGAGCTGACCAAGACGTACGAGGAGGTGCGGCGCGGCGGGCTCGGCGAGCTGGCGGACTGGGCGGCGGCCGGAGTCAAGGGGGAGATCACGATCGTGGTCGCCGGGCACGTCGCCGCGGACGTCGCCCCCGATCTGGAGTCGCTGGTCGCCGAGGTGGACCGCAGGGTGGCCGCGGGGGAGCAGCGCAAGACGGCCGTCGCCGACGTCGCGAAGGGGGCGGGAATGCCGAAGCGCGAGCTGTATGACGCGGTTCACAAGAGATCGCCGTAAGGTCGGCATCGTGAAGAATTGGGGGGTTTCCGCGCAGAGGCTGATCCCGCCGATGCAGGGAACCGCCCTCTGGGGATGGATCGGCCCGATCGCGGTCGCCCTGTTCGGGGGGATCCTCCGGTTCGTCCGGCTGAGCGAGCCGCGGGCCATCGTCTTCGACGAGACGTACTACATCAAGGACGCCTACTCGCTGCTCCGGTACGCCGTCGAACGCGTCACGCTCGGCGACGCCAAGAACCCGATCGCCGACAAGCGCCTGATCGCCGGCGACCTCGACATCTTCAAGCAATGCCCGCAGCAGACGGACTGCGCCTCGTTCGTCGCGCACCCGCCGCTCGGCAAGTGGATGATCGGGGCCGGGGAGTGGCTGTTCGGGATGAACCCCTTCGGCTGGCGCTTCGCCGCCGCGCTGGCCGGGACGCTGTCGATCCTGATCCTGGCGCGGGTCGCCCGCCGGATGACCCGCTCGACGCTGCTGGGCTGCTTCGGCGGGCTGCTGCTGGCGCTGGACGGGCTGCACCTGGTGCTGTCGCGGACGGCGCTGCTGGACATCTTCCTGATGTTCTGGGTGCTGGCCGGGTTCGCCTGCCTGGTCGCCGACCGGGACCGGGCGCGGCGACGGCTGGCCGACTGGTACGAGACCTCACCGCTCACCATGACGGGGCCCAGGCTGGGCGCGCGGCCGTGGCGGATCGCCGCCGGGATGTGCCTGGGCGCGGCGATGGCCGTCAAGTGGTCGGGCCTCTTCTTCCTCGTCGCCTTCGCGGTGATGTCGCTGGTCTGGGACATGGGGGCGCGGCGGGCCGTCGGGCTGCGCAGCCCGTACAGGGGGACGTTCGCGCTGGACGCGCCGCCCTGGCTGGCCGCCATGGGGCTGGCGCCCGCGGCGACGTTCCTGGTGTCGTGGACGGGGTGGTTCGTCTCGGCGGACGGCTGGGGGCGCAACTGGGACCAGGCCACGTCGTCCGGGCCGCTGTTCTTCGTCATCGACTCGGCGCGGTCGTGGCTGAAGTACCAGATGGAGGTGCTCGGGTACCACACCGGGCTGCAGGAGTACCACCCGTACATGTCCGAGCCCTGGACGTGGCCGATCCTGTACCGGCCCGTCTCGTTCTTCTACCCGGGTGACCTGCCGGGGGCCGCGTGCGGGGCCAAGGAGTGCTCGCAGGCCGTCCTCGGCGTCGGCACGCCCGCGATCTGGTTCGCCGCCGCGCTGTCGCTCTTCGGGCTCATCGCCTGGTACGTGGCCACGCGCGACTGGCGGGCCGGGGCGGTGCTGCTGACGTACGCGGCCGGGTGGCTGCCCTGGTTCTACTACGCCATCGCCGACAACCGGACCATGTACCTCTTCTACATGATCCCGATCGTGCCGTTCATGGTGCTGTCGCTGGTCCTGGTCGCGGGGCTGGTGCTGGGCAAGGAGAACGCCCCGCCGGTGCGCCGGGCGGCCGGGGGCGCGGCCGTGGGGGCGTTCGCGCTGATCACGCTGATCAACTTCTGGTGGCTCTACCCGGTGCTGACGGCCGAGGTGATCACGCAGGCACAGTGGTGGGCTCGGATGCTGATTCGCTCCTGGGCCGAGTCCGCGCCCAAGGCCAAGTGACGCCGCGCCGCAGCGTGATCGCCGCCGCGACGCAGGCCAGCGGGACGGCCGGAAGGACGTAGCGGTAGTCGAACTCCGCCGTCGCCGCGGGCGCCAGCAGCAGGCCGAACGCGCCCAGCCACGGCAGGATCACCGGGCCGCCGATCCTGCGCCAGCGGATCACCGTCCCGTACAGGCCGACCAGCATGACGCCGCCCAGCACGATGCCGGGCAGGTAGAAGACCTGCTGGTAGCTGCTCATGATCTGCGCGAACGGCGCGACGATCTTCGTCTCGGGCGGGCCCTGCTCGTATGCGTACGCGTCGGTGTCGGTCCTTCCCTGGTACGAGGGCCACTGGGGCAGGCGCTTGGGATTGCCGCTGGTGTCCAGCTCGTGGAAGGGGATGAAGCGATACATGTTGTACGTCTTCTCGTCGGGGAAGGTCGGCCGTCCCCAGTTGAAGGCGCGGAAGAAGTCACGCGCGACGACCTTCAGGTAGTCGCCGGGCTGGGAGGTGATCGCCCGCGTGGCGAACGCGCTGGCGGCCTGGTTGGTGATGTCGGTGAACTTCTTGCCGGTCCCCCAGCGGTGCAGCACCTCGCCCGTTCCCTGGCCCGCGCCGCCCTGGCCCCACAGGTACCACTGCGCGTAGTCCTTGCGCTGGCTCACCGGGTCGTTGATGCACAGCAGGAGCATCTGGAGCTCCCGGTATTTGTCGATGTGCATCTTGTCGCAGTCGGCGAAGATGGCCGTGCGCATGTAAAGGATGAGGCCGTCGCTGTTCGTCATGGCGAATTTGCCGAAATTTGTGGAGAACCAGGCCATGTAGCCCATGACGGGAACCGCGCAGGCCGCGATCACCGCCACGATCGGCCTCCACCCGGTCCGCTTGACCAGCAGGTACGCCACGACCAGCACCAGGATCGGCAGCCCGATGGAACGCGTCAGCGCCGTCAGCGCGAGCAGCAGTCCGACCACCACGCCGAGCTTCCATGACATCCGCCGGTGCCACAGGACGAGCGTGATCACCCCCACGACCAGCAGCGTGAACAGCGCGTCGGACATGATGAGCTGTTCGAGCTGGATCTGGTAGGCGTCGAACAGCACCGGCGCCGCCGCCAGCGTCGCCCCCCACTTCGGCAGCCCGAACTTCCTGCGCAGCAGCGTGTAGACGAGCACGCCCGTCGCCAGGCCCATCAGGTGCTGGCTGAAGGTCACCAGCGTGAAGCTGTGGAACGGCTTGAGCACCAGCAGCCAGAACCCGTACCCGTCCGGCCTGATCGGGTGCGGCCTGGGATGCAGCGCCACCGAGACGTACTCGTAGGAGTCGTTGAACCACATCGCCGGCCCGTAGCCGAGCATGGTGATCAGCCGCAGCACCGCGCCGATCGCGAATGCGGCGGCGAACACCCGATGACGGCGCACGAACGCCACCACGCGCGCGGTCCGGCCAGGGGCGGAGTGGTCCACAGGGGTAATCTCCGCGACGCTCACCATGCTGTAAAGAATGCCAGTCGTTTTTAGGACTTGACCCGACCACGTCTGGGCACAGGGCATGATGGTGTGCTGGAAATGCCTTAACTGGAAGGTTGAGACGTGGAACTGACGGTGGTCATGCCCTGCCTCAACGAGGCGGAAACCGTGGAAGTCTGTGTGCGCAAAGCTCTGGCGTGCATGGAGGAG
Organism: Nonomuraea rhizosphaerae; assembly: GCF_019396405.1. Taxonomy (GTDB): domain Bacteria; phylum Actinomycetota; class Actinomycetes; order Streptosporangiales; family Streptosporangiaceae; genus Nonomuraea; species Nonomuraea rhizosphaerae. The sequence goes on from NZ_JAHKRL010000475.1 coordinate 21,858, forward strand.
CACGGCATCGAGGGCGAAGTCCTGATCGCCGACAACGGCAGCACGGACGGCTCGCAGCAGCTCGCCCGCGACGCCGGCGCTCGTGTCGTCCACGTCGATGAGAAGGGGTACGGAAACGCCCTCATGGGCGGCATCCGGGCCGCGCGCGGCAAGTTCGTCATCATGGGCGACGCCGACGACTCCTACGACTTCACCTCGTTGCTCCCGTTCGTCGAACAGCTCCGTGACGGTGCCGATCTCGTGATGGGCAACCGCTTCAAGGGCGGCATCGCCCCCGGCGCCATGCCCCCGCTGCACCGCTACCTGGGAAACCCGGTGCTGTCGTTCATCGGCAGGCTGTTCTTCCCCTCGGCCATCGGTGACTTCCACTGCGGCCTGCGCGGCTTCCGGCGCGACTCGATCCTGCGCCTGCAGCTCCAGACCGGCGGCATGGAGTTCGCCTCCGAGATGGTCGTCCGCTCCACCCTGTCGGGCCTCGACGTGCGCGAGGTGCCCACGACGCTGTCGCCCGACGGCCGCTCCCGCCCGCCGCACCTGCGCTCCTGGCGCGACGGCTGGCGTCACCTGCGCTTCCTGCTCCTGTACAGCCCCAAGTGGCTGTTCTTCTACCCCGGCCTGTTCCTGATGATCGTCGGGCTGGTCGCGGGCACCGCGCTGACGTTCGGCCCCGTCGAGATCGGCGAGCTGGCCTTCGACGTCGACACCCTGGTCGGCGCCTCCGCCGCGGTGGTGATCGGCTTCCAGGCCGCCCTGTTCGCACTGTTCACCAAGGTGTACGCGGCCGAGGAGGGCTTCCTGCCGGAGTCGCCGCGCATCCGCAAGCTCATCGACATCGTCAGCCTGGAGAAGGGCCTGATCGTCGGCGGCCTGCTGGCGCTGGCCGGTCTCGTCGGCCTGGTGATGTCGCTGGTCCACTGGCAGGTGCGCAGCTTCGGCTCGCTCGAACCGCGTGAGTCGCTGCGTCTGGTCGTGCCCTCGGCCACCGCGCTCATCATGAGCTTCCAGACGATCTTCGCGGCGCTGTTCATCAGCATCCTGGGCATCCGCCGCCACCGCGACAGCTCCCTCGACGTCGCCGCCAAGGCGGCCGAGGAGGCGGCCGAGGCCGTGTCGCGCGAAGAGGCCGCCCCGCAGGAGGAGACCGTGGCCCGCGAAGAGTCCTCCGCCCGGTAATCCCGGCCACCGTTCGGCCTTAGGCTTGGAGCCATGTCCCAGCACATCTTGACCGCCGTCGCGTGGCCGTACGCCAACGGCCCCCGCCACATCGGGCACGTCTCAGGGTTCGGCGTGCCGTCCGACGTCTTCAGCCGCTACCAGCGGATGGCGGGCAACAAGGTGCTGATGGTCTCCGGCACCGACGAGCACGGCACGCCCATCCAGGTCCAGGCCGACAAGGAGGGCGTCAGCGCCCGCGAGCTGGCCGACCGCTACAACCGGGTGATCGCCGAGGACCTGACCGGGCTGGGGCTGTCGTACGACCTGTTCACCCGTACGACGACGAACAACCACTACGCCGTCACCCAGGCCATCTTCAAGGGCCTCTACGACAACGGCTACATCTTCCCGAAGACCACCATGGGTGCGATCTCCCCCTCCACGGGGCGCACCCTGCCCGACCGCTACATCGAGGGCACCTGCCCCATCTGCGGGTACGACGGCGCGCGCGGCGACCAGTGCGACAACTGCGGCAACCAGCTCGACCCGATCCAGCTGATCAACCCCAGGAGCCGCATCAACGGCGAGACCCCGGTCTTCACCGAGACCGAGCACTTCATGCTCGACCTGCCCGCCTTCGCCGACGTGCTCGGCACCTACCTGCAGTCCAAGCAGGGCGAGTGGCGGCCCAACGTGCTGAAGTTCGCCCTCAACCTGCTCGGCGACCTGCAGCCGCGGGCGATCAGCCGCGACCTCGACTGGGGCGTGCCGATCCCGCTCGACGGCTGGCGCGATCAGCCCAACAAGCGGCTCTACGTCTGGTTCGACGCGGTGATCGGCTACCTGTCGGCCTCGATCGAGTGGGCCAGGCGCTCGGGCGACCCCGACGCGTGGCGGCAGTGGTGGCAGAATCCCGACGCCCGCAGCTACTACTTCATGGGCAAGGACAACATCGTCTTCCACGCCGAGATCTGGCCGGCGATGCTGTTCGGCTACAGCGGCATCGGCGCCCGCGACGGCTCGCCCGGCGCGCTGGGCGCCCTTGACGTGCCCTCCGAGGTGGTCTCCAGCGAGTTCCTGACGATGGAGGGCAAGAAGTTCTCCTCCTCCCGCCAGGTCGTCATCTACGTGCGTGACTTCCTGGAGCGCTACGACGCCGACGCGCTGCGCTACTACATCGCGGTGGCCGGCCCGGAGAACCAGGACACCGACTTCACCTGGCAGGAGTTCGTCAACCGCAACAACGGCGAGCTCGTCGCGGCCTGGGGCAACCTGGTCAACCGGTCGATCTCGATGGCGGCGAAGAACTTCGGGACGATCCCCGAGGCCGGTGAGCTGACCGACGCCGACCGGGCGCTGCTGGAGCGCTCGCGGGGCGCCTTCGCGCCCGTCGGGGCCGAGCTGGGCCGCTCGCGGTTCAAGAACGCGATCACCGAGGCGTTCGACGTGGTCCGCGAGGCCAACAAATACCTGGCCGAGCAGGAGCCGTGGAAGCTCAAGGACGACCCGGAGCGGCAGAAGTCGATCCTGCACGTCGCCCTCCAGGTGGTCGACGACGCCAAGACGATGCTCACGCCGTTCCTGCCGGGCTCGTCCAACAAGGTCCACGCCATGCTCGGCGGCGAGGGCGTCTGGTCGGGCATGCCGGAGATGCACGAGGTCGACGAGGACGGCGGCGCCCCCTACCCGGTCATCACCGGCGACTACGACGGGGCGGCCCGCTGGGAGCACCAGCCGATCAAGCCCGGCACTCCGCTCGCGCCGCCCGTGCCGCTGTTCAAGAAGCTCGATCAGAAGGTCGTGGACGAAGAGCTGGGCAGGCTGGCCGAGTAGTCCCGGAGCGTGATGGCGGCGGCCGTCTTCCGGGCCGACCGCGCCATCAGCCCCTTCCACGGCAGGTAGGGCAGGATCTTGTAGTTCTGGTTCATGAACCACTGCATGAACCTGCTCTCCGGCACCATGAGCTTGCTGATGCCCTCGCCCGACTTCTGGCAGGTGCGCACGTAGTCGCGCATGGCGGCCTCGAACCTGGTCAGGCCGGTCCTGATCGCGCCCGCCGCCGCCAGCTCGCCCGCCAGCACGTACGCGCCCACGATGGCCAGTCCCGTGCCCATGCCCGACAGCGGCGAGGGGCACCAGGCGGCGTCGCCCAGCAGCACGACCCGGCCGCGGGACCAGCGCTCCATGCGTACCTGGGCGATGGAGTCGAAGTAGAAGTCGCCGGCCCGCCGCATGTCACGCAGCAGCCGGGGAGCCTGCCAGCCGACGTCCGCGTACACGCGCTCCAGCAGGCTCTGCTGCTGGTCCACGTCGTGCCTGTCGTAGCTCAGCTCCGGCGAGCCGAACCAGAACATGGCCTTGGCCTCGGTGTTGTTCCTCGCGCTGTACAGGGCGACCATCTTGCCCGGGACGTTGTGGGCGTGCCCGGTGTGGTCCAGCCCGAGGTAGTTCTCCGTGGTGAAGACGGCGCAGTAGAGGCCGAGGTAGGAGAGGAAGCGCTCCTCGGGGCCGAAGACCAGCTCGCGCACCTTGGAGTGCAGGCCGTCGGCGCCCACCACCAGGTCGAAGCGCCTGGCGGGGCTCCGCTCGAAGGTGACCGTGACCCCGTCGGCGTCCTCGTCGAGCGCGGCGACGGAGTCGTCGAAGACGTACTCGGTGTGGCCCTTGGTGAGGTCGTAGAGGATCTGGGCCAGGTCGCCGCGCAGGATCTCGACGTCGCCGGCGAACAGGTCGGCCGGCATGGCGCTCAGCTTCTTGCCCGCCGCGTTGACGTTCCACATGGCGCCCATGTTGGTCTGCCGCCGCTGGATCTCGTGAAATATCCCCATCTTGCGCAGCACGGACAGGTGGACGTCGCCGCGGAAGTCGACGGAGTAGCCGCCCTCACGCAGGGCGGGAGCCCGCTCGACGATCGTGGTGGTGTGGCCGGAGCGGTTGAGCCAGTGGGCCAGGGCGGGGCCGGCGACGCTCGCGCCGGAGATCAGGATGTCCATGGGGACGAGCTTCGCCGGACGCGCTCACCGGCCGCTCACCTCAGGCTCACCGGTCGGCTCACCGGCCAGGCTCGCTGGTCGGGCTCACTGGTCGGGCTCGCCGGGCCGGGCGGCGAGGGTGCGCAGCGGTGAGCCGTCGAGCGCCGCGTCGGGGACGCCCGCGAGCAGGGCGGCCTGCTCGTAGGTGAGCCCGGCGCCCTCGCGCCAGGCCCGCTCGTACGCCTCGTCGCCCAGAACCGCCCGCACCCGGGCGGGAAGGTCGTCCTGGCGGTACGCGCCGTGCACCGCGCTGATCGCGCCCAGCAGCTGGGCCGCCAGCTTCGCCTCGCCCCTCGTCAGCGCGAGCCCGGCCAGCGACTCGAACGCCCTGGTGCTCTCCGGCAGCGGCCCCGAGATCATCGCCACCTCGACCGCCTGCTCGTACGAGGTCCTGGCCCTGTCGAGGTCGCCCTCGGCCTCGGCCAGCCGTCCCAGCCCGACCAGCAGCCGGATCCTGCTGCTGACGCTCCTGAGCCACCGGGTGTCCAGGAGCTGCCGCGCCCGCTCGTACAGCTCCCGCGCCGTGGCCAGATCCCCCTCCTCCAGGGCCACGTCGCCGAGACCGCGCAGCGCGGAGGCCGTGTAGGTCGGAATGCCCAGCCGCCGGGACAGCTCGGCGGCCCGCTCGTAGTCGGCCCTGGCCGCCGCCGGGTCGGCGCGCTGGAGGTGGTCGCCCCGGTTGCAGAGCAGGTCGGCCAGGTCCTCGGTCGCGTCGAGCTGCTCCGCCAGCGCCAGGGCCTGCTCGGCGCGCGCCAGCGCGGCCGTCTCGTCGCCGGAGGCTCCCGCCAGCCAGGCCAGCGCGTCGTGGCAGAGCATCGCCCCCCACCGGTCGCCCAGCGCGCGGAACTCGCCGAGCGCCGCGACCAGATCCGCCTCGGCCCGGGCGTGCTCGCCGCGCGCCATCAGCGAGTAGGTCCAGATCATCTTGGAGATCGCGCGCTCCCACGGGTCGGGGCTGCCGGCGGACCTGGTGATCACCGCGAGCGTCGGCTCGGGGGCGCGGATGGGCGCGGTGATCATCGGCCACAGGAACGTGAGGACCGGGTACTCGCGCCTGCCCTCGCCCGCCGACACCATCGCCTCGGCCACCGCGCCCTGACGCGCCCACCACTCCGGCCCGGCCTCGTCGCCCGCCACCGCCAGCAGGCAGAGCACGTACGCGTCACCGAGCCGCCGATCCGGCTCCGGCCCGGCCCTCTCCAGCAGCTCGATGGCCGGGGCGGTGGCCGTGCCGCGCATCCCACGCATCCACAGGTAGGTGGACTGCGCCGCGAGCAGCCTCATGCCGAGCCCGACGTCGCCGTACCTGGCCGCCCAGCGCAGGGCCGTGTGGAGGTTGTCGTGCTCGGCGGTCAGCGACCTCAGCCGGTCGAGCTGCCCGGCTCCGCGCAGGTCGGGCTCGGCCCGCTCGGCGAGCCTCAGGAAGAACTCCGCGTGCGCACGCCGTACGGAGGGCTCGTCGGCCAGCTTCTCCGCGCAGAACGCGCGGATGGTCTCCAGCATGCCGTAGCGGCCGTCCGCGACGGTCACCAGCGACTTGTCGGCGAGCGAGTCGAGCAGGTCCTCGGCCTCGGGCAGGCCGCTCACCTCGGCGGCGGCCACGGCCGTCGCGCCGCCCGCGAACACCGTCAGCCGCGCGGCCATCACCCGCTCCTCCTCGGTGAGCAGCTCCCAGCTCCACGCGACGACCGCGCGCAGCGTCTGGTGCCGGGCGTCGGCGGTGCGGCTGCCGCGCGACAGCAGCTTGAACCGGTCCGTGGCCAGGCGTCCGGCCAGTTCACGGGGCTCATGGGCGCGTACGCGGGCGGCGGCCAGCTCGATGGCCAGCGGCAGGCCGTCGAGCGCCGCGCAGATCTCGCCGACCGCCTCATCCGCGGTGAAACCCGGACGGACCGCCCTGGCCCGGTCGGTGAACAGGCGTACGGCGTCCGCGTCGGCCAGCGGGCGCACCGGCCACAGGTGCTCGGCCGTGACGCCGAGCGGCTCGCGGCTGGTCGCCAGGACGCGCAGCCCCGGACAGCCTTCGAGCAACCGCTCGGCCAGGGCGGCGGCCTCCTCGACCAGGTGCTCGCAGTTGTCGAGCACCAGCAGCGCCGGCCGGTCGGTCAGCACGGTGACCAGCCGTTCCATGATCCCGTCCGGGCCGGTGGCCTGCGGGCCGAGCAGGCCGCCGTCGCGCACGCCCAGCGCGGCGAGCAACGCGCGCGGGAGGTCGGCGCCCTCGGTGAGGGCGGCCAGCTCGGCGAGGCAGGCGTCGGGGCGCCGGGCCGCCACCTCGACCGCCAGCCGCGTCTTGCCCGCGCCGCCCGGGCCCAGCAGGGTCACCAGGCGGGCGGAGTCGAGCAGTGTGCTCACGGCGGCCACGTCGTACGCCCTGCCGATGAAGGACGTGAGGGAGGCGGGCAGCGACGGCCGCTCACGCACGGCGGCAGCCCCGGTCGTTGTGGTGTTTTCGCTGGGGCGGGGGAGCGTGCCCCGCAGGAGGGCCTGGTGCAGCGACGTCAGCTCCGGCGACGGGTCGGCGCCCAGTTCGCCGGCCAGCAGCCGCCTGGCCTCCTCGTAGGCGACCAGCGCCTCCGCCTGCCGCCCGTCCGCGCTGAGCGCCCGCATGAGCTGCCCGCGCAGCCGCTCGCGCAACGGGTGCCGCCCGATCAGCTCGCCCAGCTCGGGGATCACCGCCCGGTGCGCGCCCCGCCGCAGGTCGGCCTCGATCCGGTCCTCCCGCGCGGCCACCTGCCGCTCCTCCAGGGGCACGCCGTGCGCCGCGTCCAGATCGGCGAGCGCCGGCCCGCGCCACAGCGACAGCGCCTCGCCCAGCAGCTCGGCGGCGCGGGCCGGGTCGTCGCCGGGCGCCCGCC
>NZ_JAHKRL010000476.1 GCF_019396405.1 Nonomuraea rhizosphaerae
CCGGGCGGTACACCAGGCCGGGACGCCGGTACAGCTCCGCGTTGCCCGAGGCGACCAGGACCACGCCGAGGCCGCCGGTCACCGCCTCGAACACCTCCTCGGGCGTGTTCGCCGTGACGCCGACGACCGGCTCGCGGTCGCGCCGGTCGACGGCGAGCCAGTAGTCGCGCAGCGGTCCCGCCGAGATGGGGAGCGCGATGAACGGTTCGTCGCGCAGCGCCTCGAAGGGGACCTCGGCCAGCGCGGCGAGGGGGTGATCGTCCGGCATGGCCACGCCTCTTCCCTCCCTGACGAGAACATGCGTGCGCAGCCCCTCGGGAACGGGCAGCCACAGGAAGGCCACGTCGGAGCTGCCGTCGGCCAGGCCGCCGCTGGGGTCGTCCCAGCCGACCAGCCGCAGCGACACCTCCCAGCCGGGCATGGCGGCGCGGAAGCGGCGCAGTGCCTCCTGTTGCAGGCCGCGTCCGACGGCCGTCTGCATGCCGATGACCAGGGTGCCCGTGGGGGCGGCGGCGCGGGCGGTCTCCAGGCCGGCGTTCCAGCGGTCGAGCAGGTCGCGGGCGACCGGCAGCAGCGCCTCGCCGCGCCTGGTGAGCGCCATGCCGGTGGACGTCTGCTCGAACAGGTCGAAGCCGAGCTGCCGTTCCAGCGCCCTGAGCTGCTTGGAGAGGGCGGGCTGCGAGACGAAGAGCCGTTCGGCCGCGCGGGTCACGTTCAGCTCCTCGGCCACCGCGCAGAAGTACCGCAGATCTCGCAGATGAACATCCATAGCCATCGGTTATAGCAAAGGGTCTTGGACGCTCAGGACGTACGCGAAGCACGATGAGCCGCATGAGAACCCTTGGAACCTCCCTCCAGGTCCCCGCGATCGGCTTCGGGGCCATGGTGCTGTCGCCCGGCGTGTACGGCGACATAGACGACTCCCGGGCCGGGACCGCGCTCAGGGCGGCCCTCGACGCCGGTGCGACCTTCGTGGACACCAGCGACGCGTACGGCGTGGACGGCCACAACGAGCGCCTGGTCGGCCGGGCGATCAAGGGGAGGCGGGACGAGGTGGTGCTGGCCACCAAGTTCGGGCTGGCCGTCCCCGATGGTGAGGCGAGCAGGGCGCACCCGGTGGGGTACGCGTTCGGCGAGCTGCGGGTCAACGCCGAGCCCCGCCTGGTGCGCCGGTACGCCGAGCGCAGCCTGCGCAACCTGGGCACCGACGTGATCGACCTGTACTACTCCCATTACGTGGACCCCGGCGTGCCGATCGAGGAGACGACCGGCGCCATGGCCGAGCTGGTGAAGGACGGGCTGGTCAGGCACCTCGGCCTGTCCAACGTGAGCGCGGACGAGCTGCGCAGGGCGTACGCCGTGCACCCGGTCGCGGCCGTGCAGAACGAGTGGTCGATGTGGCGGCCGATCGACCCCGGCCTGCTGAGGACCGCCCGTGAGCTGGGCGTCGGCGTCGTGGCGTGGAGCCCGCTGGGCAACGGCTTCCTCACCGGCACCGTTCAGGGGCTGGGCGAGGGCGACTTCCGGCACAACGCGCCGCGCTTCTCGAAGGAGAACCTCGCCGGCAACAACGACCGGTACGCCCCCGTCAGGGCCCTGGCCACGCGGCTGGGCATCACACCGGCGCAGCTCGCCCTGGCCTGGCTGCTGCACCAGGACGAGCACGTGGTGGCCATCCCCGGCAGCCGTACGCCCGCGCACATCGAGGAGAACGTCGCCGCCGCCGGGCTGACCCTGCACGCCGACACGCTGGCGCGGATCGACGAGGCGTTGGCGCGGTTCGAGGTGACAGGGGGCACACTGCTGTAGTGGCCACACCGGTGATCCTCGACTGCGACCCCGGGCACGACGACGCCTTCGCCATCTGGCTGGCGGCCGGCGATCCCGGCATCGACCTGCGGGCCGTCACGACCGTGGGCGGCAACGGGCGGCTGGCGCACACCACGTACAACGCCAGGGTGGTGTGCTCGGTGGCGGGCGTCACCTCGGTGCCCGTCGCGGCCGGGGCCGACCGGCCGCTGAGGCGGACGCTCACCACGGCCGAGTCGATCCACGGCGCGAACGCGCTCGGCGGCCCGGAGCTGCCCGAGCCGACGGTGGCGGCCGACCCGCGCGACGCGGCCGTGCTGATCAGGGACACACTGGACGCCGCGACCGAGCAGGTCACGATCGTCGCCACCGGCCCGCTGACGAACATCGCGCTGTTCGTACGGATATATCCGGACCGGTTGTCCAAGATCCAGCGGATCGTCTGGCTGGGCGGCTCGACCGGCCGGGGCAACGTGACGCCGTACGCGGAGTTCAACGCCTGGGTGGACCCGGAGGCGGTCGCGGTCGTGCTGGGCTGCGGCGTGCCGTTCACGATGATCGGCCTGAACGTCACCCACCAGGCGCTCGTCACGCCGCAGGTGCTCGGCCGGATCGAGGCGATCGGCAACCGCACGGCGGCGTTCGGGGTGGAGCTGCTGCACTTCTACAACTCCACGTACGAGACCGACCAGGGCATGCCCGACGGCCCGCTGCACGACCCGATCGCCGTCGCGCTGGTCGCCCGGCCCGAGCTGGTCACGACCGTGCGGACCAGGCTGGACGTCGAGCTGCTCGGGACGGAGACGGCGGGCGCGACCAGCGTCGACCTGATCGACAAGCTGGGCCGCCCGGCCAACGCCGACGTGGCCACGGGCCTGGACGTCGACGGCTTCTGGGACCTCCTCGAAGCCGCCCTCCGCGAGCTGCGATAGAGCCGCTCGTCATGGGGTAGTCGGGACGCCATGCGTCTCACCCTCACCTCCGACCTGTGGTGGAAGAATGCCGTGATCTACTGTCTCGACGTCGAGACGTACAAGGACGGCAACGACGACGGGATCGGCGACTTCCGGGGCCTCACCCAGCAGATCGACTACCTCGCCGGCCTGGGCGTGACCTGCCTCTGGCTGATGCCGTTCTTCCCGACCCCCAACCGCGACGACGGCTACGACATCACCGACTTCTACACCATCGACCCGAGACTGGGGACGCTGGGCGACTTCGTGGAGTTCATGCGCACGGCCAAGGACCGGGGCATGCGCGTCATCGCTGACCTGGTCGTCAACCACACCTCCGACCAGCACCCCTGGTTCGTCGAGGCGCGGTCGAGCAAGACCTCCCCCAAGCGCGACTGGTACGTCTGGGCCGACAAGCCCGAGCCCGACAATCCCGACCAGGTGGTCTTCCCCGACAAGGAGGACAGCATCTGGCAGTACGACGGCTCGACCCGCCAGTACTACCTGCACAGCTTCTACCGGCACCAGCCCGACCTGAACGTCGGCAACCCGGAGGTTCGCGACGAGATCGTCCGCATCCTGGGGTTCTGGATGGAGCTGGGGCTGTCGGGGTTCAGGGTGGACGCGGTGCCGTTCCTCATCGAGAACGTCGATCCGAAGCTGGCCGAGCCGCACGAGTTCCTGGCCGACCTGCGGGCCTTCATGACCCGCCGCGAGGGCTCGTCGGTGCTGCTCGGCGAGGTGAACGTGCCCTACAAGGACCTGGTTGCCTACTTCGGCGAGGGCCTGGGCGACCAGCTCACGATGTGCTTCGACTTCATCAGCATGCAGCGTACGTGGCTGGCGCTGGCGCGCGGGGAGGCGCAGCCGCTGGCCGAGGCGCTGAAGTCCAGGCCCAAGCCGCCAAAGGACTGCCAGTGGGCGATGTTCCTCCGCAACCATGACGAGCTGACGCTGGACAAGCTGACGGACGAGGAGCGCGAGGAGGTCTTCCAGGCGTTCGGCCCCGAGAAGGACATGCAGATCTACGGCCGTGGCCTGCGCAGGCGGCTGCCGACCATGTTCGGCGGGGACATGCGGCGGATCAAGATGGCCTACAGCCTGATGTTCTCGCTGCCAGGCACGCCGGTGGTCTTTTACGGCGAGGAGATCGGCCTGGGCGAGAACCTCGGCGCCGAGGGACGCATGGCGGTCCGCATCCCCATGCAGTGGTCGAAGGACGGCGGTTTCTCCCAGGTCGAGCCGGTGCGCGAGGTGCCCGACGGGCCCTTCGCCCCCGACCGGGTCAACGTCGCCGACCAGAAGCGCGACACCGAGTCGCTGCTGCGCTGGTTCCAGCTCCTGATCGAGCGCTACCGCGAGTGCCCGGAGCTGGCCTGGGGCGAGTACACCGTGCTCGACACCGGCCATCCCGCCGTCTTCGCCCACCGCGCCGACGCCGACGGGGCGACGGTGGTGGCGGTGCACAACCTGGGCGAGACCGCGCAGGACGTGCGGCTCAAGCTCCCCGGGCTGAGCGGCAGGCAGCTCACGGATCTCCTGGTGGACGGCACGGTGAAGGTGTCGGACAAGGACGTCGCCGAGGTGCCGCTCGGCCCGCACGGCTGCCGCTGGCTGCGCGTCTCCGACCCCGAGGTGCCACCCGAGGACGCCTCGGTCAAGGCCAAGTAAAGCAAGGTAAGGGCAAATCGTAATCGTTGAGTGATTTGTCCCGAATATCGTCCTGGGTCATGCAGACCAAGAAGCTCGCTCTGGCGGGGGCCGCCGCGCTGACGCTGGCGGCGGCGCCGTCCGCCTTCGCGGCCACCGGGGACGCGGCGGTGACCGGCCACAAGGCGGTCACCGTCACCGTCATGGGCACCTCCGACCTCCACGGCAACGTCCTCAACTGGGACTACTTCAAGGATGCGGCCTACTCCGACAGCGCGGGCAACAGCGTCGGCCTGGCCAAGGTGTCCACGCTGGTCAACAAGATCAGGAGCGAGCGCGGCGCCGACAGGACGCTGCTGTTCGACTCAGGTGACACCATCCAGGGCACGCCGCTGGCGTACTACTACGCCAAGGTCGAGCCGATCGCCAGGAAGGGCCCGGTCCACCCCATGGCCAAGGCCATGAACGCCATCGGCTACGACGCCGTGACCTTGGGCAACCACGAGTTCAACTACGGGCTGCCGCTGCTGGCCACCTGGGTCCACCAGATGAAGGCGCCGGTGCTCGGGGCGAACGCGGTGCACGCGAGGACCGGACTGCCCGCGTACCTGCCGTTCGTGATCAAGACCATGAGGATCAAGGGCGACCAGCCGGTCAAGGTGGGCGTGCTCGGCCTGACCAACCCCGGCGTCGCGATCTGGGACAAGGCCAACGTCGAGGGCAAGCTCCGCTTCACCGACCTGGTCGAGTCGGCCAGGAAGTGGGTGCCGGTCATCCGCGGCCTCGGCGCCGACGTGGTCGTGGTGACGGCGCACGCGGGCGACAACGGCATGTCCTCCTACAGCGGCGACCTGCCGGTGGAGAACGCCTCCGCGCTGGTCGCCGAGCAGGTGCCGGGCATCGACGCGGTGCTGTTCGGCCACGCGCACAACGACGTGCCCCAGCGCTTCGTCACCAACAAGGCCACCGGCAAGCAGGTCCTGCTCACCGAGCCGAGCAAGTGGGGCCAGCGGCTCAGCGTGATCGACTTCCAGCTCGCCAAGCAGCGCGGCAGGTGGACGGTCACCGGCAAGTCCTCGGCCACGCTCAACACGAACACGGTCGCCGAGGACCCGAGGATCACCGCCCTGCTCAGGCCGCAGCACGAGGCCACGGTCGGCTACGTCAACAAGGTCGTGGCCAAGTCGTCCGAGCAGCTCTCGGCCGCCGAGTCGCCGTACAAGGACACCGCGATCCTCGACTACATCCAGCAGGTCCAGATCGAGACCGTCAAGCAGGCGCTGCCGGACAACCAGCTCCCGGTGCTGTCGATCGCCGCGCCGTTCAGCCGCACCGCCGTCTTCCCCGCCGGGGACGTCCGGGTGCGGGACGTGGCCGGTCTGTACGTCTTCGACAACACGCTGCTGGCGGTGAAGCTGACCGGCGCCCAGATCAAGGACTACCTGGAGTACTCGGCCAAGTACTTCAACCAGCTCGCCCCCGGCGCCCCCGTGGACGTCGCCACGCTCACCAACGCCGGCAACACCCCGGACTACAACTACGACCAGCTCTCCGGCGTCACCTACGACATCGACATCTCCAAGCCGGTCGGCCAGCGCATCACGAACCTCGCCTACGAGGGCGCGCCCCTGGCCGCCGACAAGGAGTTCGTGGTCGCGATCAACAACTACCGCCAGTCGGGCGGCGGCGGCTTCCCGCACGTCACGACCGCTCCGGTGCTGTACAACTCGCAGGTGGAGATCCGGCAGGCGCTGATCGACCACGCCACCGCCAAGGGCACCATCAATCCGGCCGACTTCGCCGTCGCCAACTGGAAGCTCACCCGCGAGGGGGTGCCGGTCTTCTAGCCGTCCCGGCCGAGGCGTCCGCGACGATCGTCACGCACGCCTCGGCCAGGCCCCGGAGATCACAGGTACGACGGCCCGGTGACGCGATGCCGGAACGTCCACCACACCCACCCCTGGGCCGCCACCAGGAACGGGATCAGCACCAGGATGACCGGCACGAGCAGCGGCCCCGACGTGCCGGGCTCCAGCGGCAGCCGCAGCCCCGCCAGCACCCCGATCGCCGCCAGCGCGGCCGTGGTCAGCGCGTACGTGCGGCTCTCGCCCGCGCCCCCCGACAGCACGGCGGCCCGCTCGCGCAGCCGGCCGCGCAGCCGCAGCGCCGCGAAGGCCAGGCCGTGCGTGGCGAACAGGGCGGCCACCAGCAGCGCGGGCACCAGCGCGACCGGCCCGGTGATGCCGAGCAGCACGTCGCTCAGCAGCGAGCCCCAGCTCAGCGCCAGCCCCCAGCTGCCCAGCACCGTGGCGCCGTCCCAGAACGCCTGCCACCGCCCGCCGGGCACCCGGCCGCGCAGCCACAGCCCCATGTCGCGCACGACCCAGGCCAGCAGCAGCGCGACGACCAGCGAGTAGTTGCCGCTCAGCAGCTCGCCCTCCAGCTCGGGGAACAGGCCGGCGAGCACGCCCGCGGTCGCCACCAGCCACACCTCGTTGCCGAGGAAGAACGGCGCGATCGCGGCGATCGTCACGCGCCGCTCGTCCGCCGAGCGCCCCAGGTAGGGCAGCATCATGCCCACGCCGATGTCGGCCCCGGCCAGCACCAGGTAGCCGAGGGCGAAGAAGGCCAGGATCAGGATCTCCACGACGACTCCTCAGTAGGCCAGGACGGGGGGCCGCACCGGGCGCTCGCCCAGCGTGACGGCCTCGGGCCCCCTGCGGGCGGCCCTGGCCAGCAGCCAGTAGTTGGTCACGATCAGCACGGCGAACACGGCCGCGAAGCCGGTCAGCGAGAGGCTGATCTGCGCGTGCGACACCGGTGACATGGCGTCGGACGTCTTCAGCAGGCCGTACACGGCCCAGGGCTGACGGCCCATCTCGCGGAAGACCCACCCGGCCAGCATCGCCACGAACGGCAGCGGGATCAGCGCGGTCAGCAGCCAGTGCCACGGCCGGAAGCCGCGCACCACCGGACGGAACAGCATCAGCAGGAAGCTCAGCGCGGCCAGGAACAGCAGCACCGCGAAGACGGTCATCATCGTGATCCCCGCCGCCTGCACCAGGCCCACCGGCGGCAGGTAGTCGCCGGGGCCGTGCCTGGCCACCATCTCCGCCTGCGCCTGGGCCAGCCGCTCGGCGTTGCCCGCGAACGCGGCGGACTTGGCCGGCTGCAGCGTCTGGAAGCCGATGCCGCCGAACGTCGCGGTGAACAGCGTCGCGGGCAGCGCCACCACGATCCCGACCCGCAGCGACTTGCGGAAGAAGTCCTGTTCGGCGGTGCGCCTGCGCAGGTGCCAGGCGCTCACCCCGGCCATGAAGAAGCCGCCGGTGACCAGCGCGCCGCCCGCGACGTGGAAGAACGCGATCAGCGCCGCCGGGTTGGCCACCATCGCGCCGAAGTCGGCGATCCGCAGCACGCCGTTCTCGGTCCGGTGGCCGAGCGGGTTCTGCAGGAAGCCGTTGGCGATCAGGATCCAGAACGCCGACGCGTACGCGGTCGCGGTGACGCCCCAGATCAGCGCCAGGTGCGCCCACCGGTTCAGCTTGTCCCAGCCGAAGATCCACAGGCCCAGGAACGTGGACTCGACGAAGAACGCCACCAGCGTCTCGATCGCCAGCGAGGAGCCGAAGACGTTCCCGGCGAACTCCGTCAGCCCGCTCCACGACAGCCCGAGCTGGAACTCCATGACGAGCCCGGTGACGATGCCCATCGCGTAGTTGATGATGTAGAGCTGTCCCCAGAACCGGGTCATCCGCAGGTGCAGCGGGCTGCGGGACAGGGTGGCCCTCGTCTGGACGACGGCCACCAGCGTCGCCAGCCCGAGGGTCAGCGCGACGAACATGAAGTGCGCCCCGGCGGTGAGCGCGAACTGCAGGCGGGCCAGGTCCACGGTGTCCATGCCCCGAAGGATCCGGTCACGGTCACCGCCGCCGCGTCATGCCGGGGCGGGCACCTGCCGTACACCTGTGGTGTCAGCGGGGCGTTCCGCGTACCACTCAGGGAGTAAGCCACCCCGGAGTGATCATGCCCGCCTCGTAGGCGAGCACCACGATCTGCGCCCTGTCGCGCGCGCCGACCTTGGTCATGATGCGGCTGACGTGCGTCTTGGCCGTGGCCGGGCTGAGCACCAGCTTGGCCGCGATCTCGTCGTTGGACAGGCCGGCCGCGACCAGGGCCATCACCTCGCGCTCGCGTTCGGTGAGCGCGTTCAGCCGCGGGCCCGGCTCGGGCCGCTTGACCCGCCCGGCGAACTCGGCGATCAGCCGCCGTGTCACCGACGGCGCGATCAGCGCGTCGCCCCTGCTCACGACCCTGACGGCGTGGATCAGCTCGGCCGGCTCGGTGTCCTTGACCAGGAACCCGCTGGCGCCCGCCCGCAGCGCGCCGTAGACGTAGTCGTCGAGGTCGAACGTGGTCAGGATGATCACCTTGACCTCGTCCAGGCGCGGGTCCGTGACGATCTTCCTGGTCGCCTCCAGGCCGTCCAGCTCGGGCATCCTGATGTCCATCAGCACCACGTCGGGCCGCAGCTCGCGGGCCCTGGCCACCGCCTCGGCGCCGTTGGCGGCCTCGCCGACCACCTCGATGTCGTCCTCGTCGTTCAGGATGGACCGGAAGCCCGCGCGGACGAGCGTCTGGTCGTCGGCGAGCACGGTGCGGATCATCGGGCTCCCTTCGATACGGTACGGATCATCGCACTCCGTTCGATGCGGTGCGGATCATCGCACTCCGTTCGGCTGGGTCAGCGGCAGGTCGGCGACCACGCGGAAGCCGCCCTCGGGGCGGGGACCGGCCTCCAGCGTGCCGCCCAGCGCGGCGGCGCGCTCGCGCATGCCGCGCAGCCCGAACCCGCTGCCGTCCGTGTACGTCGCCCCGGGCCCATCATCCTCCACCCGGATCACGATATGTCCGGACTCGTTGGTGACGGTGAGCCGGGCCTCGCCCACCCCGGAGTGCCGCGAGACGTTCGTCAGCGCCTCCCTGATGATCCGGGCCGCGGCCAGGTCCACCTCCGTCGGCACCCCGTCCAGCGGCCCGGACAGCTCGGTCCGTACCTCCAGCCCGGTGCCCGCCACCAGCGACTCCACCCGGGCCAGGCTGTCGGCGGGCGCGGTCGGCGCGTCCTCGTCCACCTGCCGCAGCACCCCGAGCGTCGTGCGCAGCTCGCGCAGCGTCTCCTTGCTCGTCTCCTTGATCGTGCGCAGCGCCGACTCGGCGTCCTCGGGCCGCTTCTTCAGCCCGTGCAGCGCGGCGGACGCCTGCACGTTGATCATCGAGATGTTGTGCCCGAGCACGTCGTGCAGCTCCCTGGCGATGCGCAGCCGCTCCTCGCTGGCCCGCAGCCTGGCCTCTTCCTCCCTGCCGTGCTCGGCCTCCAGCGCCCGCCGCTCGGCCTCGTGGAGGTAGGCCCGGCGGTTGCGTGTGACGCCTCCGAACGCGATCGCGGCCACCACCCACCCGGCGATCATCATGAACAGGCTGTCGTCCACGTGCCTGACCCCGCCGCTCTCGCCCAGCCCCATGCCGAGCAGCGAGGCCGCGCCCGTGGCGATGGCGGCGATCAGGTGGCCCCGGTCGGCGGCCGTGTACAGCGCCAGGAAGTTCAGGACGATGAGCAGCCCGTCCACCCGGGCGAAGGGATAGTAGAACGCGACGGCCACCGACACGATGATCAGCACCGCCACGGGGTAGCGGTGGCGCAGCAGCAGCGCGCCGCACGCGATCGCCGGGAGGATGAAGTCCAGCGCGTTCGGCGTCGGCAGACCGCCGCGTATCAGCCCCAGGACGATCGTGCCCGCCAGCGTGGCCACGATCACCGTGATCGACACGACGGTGCCGGCCGCCAACCTGCGCATGCCTCCCATTCTGTACGGATGCGCCGTCGGGTGGCCAACCGCCCCACAGTGGGTAGAGCCGGAGGATGACCACAAAGGATGAACTTCGCGATGTCGAAGAGGACCTGGCCAGGCTGCGCGCCGAGGTCAAGGACCTCCGCGCGCAGATCGGCGACATGGGCGCCACCGACCAGGTCGAGGTGTCGGCGATGATCGGCCAGGCCGACGAGCAGGAGGGGCTGATCGCCGACCTGGAGGGCCGGCGCGACGAGCTCCTCCGCCGCCTGGGCGAGGAGCCGGGCTAGCGGAGGAGGGAGTCCAGGTCAGCGTAGGGAGGAGCCCCGGTCAGCGGAGCGGGGCTCCCACCTCGTGCAGGTGCCGCAACGCCTGCCCGTACGAGGTGAGCAGCCCCGTCTCCAGGTAGCTGACGCCCAGCCCGTCGCAGTACTTCTGCACGATCGGCTGGGCCTTGCGCAGGTTGGGCGAGGGCATGTTCGGGAACAGGTGGTGCTCGATCTGGTAGTTGAGCTGGCCGAGCGCGATGTCGGTGAACACACCCCCCTTGACGTTGCGCGAGGTCAGCACCTGCTTGCGCAGGAAGTCGAGCTGGTCGTCCTTGGTGAGGATCGGCATGCCCTTGTGGTTGGGCGCGAACGTGCTGCCGAGGTAGACGCCGAACAGCCCCTGGTGCACCACCAGGAAGACCAGCGCCTTGCCCAGCCCGAGCACCGCGAAGACGACGCCGAAGTAGGCGGCGAAGTGCGCCAGCAGCAGCATCCCCTCGATCCACGGACGCTTGGCCGACGGCTGGAACACCGCCTTGACGCTGGCCACGTGCAGGTGCCACGCCTCCAGCGTGAGCAGCGGGAAGAACCAGTACGCCTGCCACTTGGCGACGAACCTCGGCAGCCCCTGGCTCCTGGCCGCCTGCTCCTGCGACCAGACGATCACGGCCGGGGAGACGTCGGGGTCCTCGTCCTCGTGGTTGGGGTTGGCGTGGTGGCGGTTGTGCTTGGTGTTCCACCAGCCCCAGCCGAGGCCGATGCCGAGGTTGCCGATCAGCAGCCCGGTGATGTCGCTCGGCCGCCGGGTCTTGAAGACCTGCCGGTGGCCCAGGTCGTGGGCGACGAACCCGATCTGCGCGAAGACGACGGCGAGCGCGACGGCGACGAGGAGCTGCAGCCATGAGTCGCCGACCCACCAGAACAGCGACCACGCACCGGCGTAGGCGGCCAGCACCAGGCTCAGCCGCACCGCGTAGTAAACGGGACGGCGGTCGAGCAGACCGGCGTCCTTGATCTGACGGGCCAGTTTGGCGAAATCACTGCCACGGGTCTCAAGCGTGCCTGTATCGGCCACAGGACTCCTTCTCATAGCGGGGAAGTTGCCCCTACCCTGGCGCAATATCCGTATGTACGGAAGATCGCGCCATGCCCGCTCGCATGGGTGACAGAGGCTGACAGAGATCTGGCAGTGGCGGGCCCCATCGTGGGCGGCATGACATCAGTGCTGATCGTCGGCTCAGGGCCGACAGGACTAACCCTAGCCATCGAGCTCGCCAGGCGCGGCGTCAACCTGCGCATCGTCGAGCGGTCGGCCGAGCCGCCCACCGGCGTACGCGGCAAAGGACTGCAGCCGCGCACCCTGGAGGTGTTCGACGATCTCGGCGTCATCGACGAGATCCTCGCCACCGGCGGCGAGTACCCGCTCATCCGCGCCTACAAGGGCGGTGAGATCGTCCAGGAGGTCCGCCTGGACGAGATCCGCGAGCCGTCCCCGGACGTCCCGTACCCGAACCTGATCATGCAGCCCCAGTGGCGCACCGAGCGGATCCTGCGCGACCGGCTCGCGGAGCTGGGCCACGAGGTGGAGTTCGGGGCGGAGCTGACCGGGTTCGAGCAGGACGACGAGGGCGTGAGCGCGACGCTGGGCACCGGCGAGACCGTGCGCTGCTCGTACCTGGTCGGCGCCGACGGCGGGAAGAGCACCGTGCGCAAGCAACTGGGCGTCGGCTTCGCGGGCGAGACGTACGAGAGCGAGCGCATGCTGCTGGCCGACGTCAGGACCCGCGACGTCGACCACGACTACTGGCACGCCTGGGGCGGCGAGGCGGAGGGCGAGGGCTTCGCCGTCTGCCCCCTGCCGCACACGGACCTCTTCCAGCTCGTGTCGCTCAGCCCCGCCGTGGACGACCTCCAGACGCTGGTGACGAAGTACGCCCCGCACGTCCACCTGGACGAGGTCGTGTGGCGTTCGGAGTACCGGGTCAACATCCGGATGGCCGAGAGGTTCCGCGTCGGCCGCGTGTTCCTGGCCGGCGACGCGGCGCACGTGCACTCACCCGCCGGTGGACAGGGGCTCAACACCGGCGTCCAGGACGCCTACAACCTCGGCTGGAAGCTGGCCGGTGGCTCGGAGAAGCTGATCGCCACCTACGAGGAGGAGCGCATGGCGGTCGCCGAGCAGGTGCTCGGCCTGAGCACCCGCCTGTACCGGGACCGCGACATGAAACGCGGCGACGACACCAACCAGCTCGGCCTGGCCTACTTCGGCTGTGCCCTGTCGGTGGGCGAGCGCGGCGGCGAGCGGCTCGGCTCCCACTTCGAGCAGCAGCGCGGCACCGGCTGGCTGCTGATCGAGCAGGACGGGGGCGTCCTCGCGGTCCGCCCCGACGGTTACATCGGTTACGACGGGGACGAGGGCGGGCTCAGCGCGTACCTCTCGGGGTTCGGGATCGAGGCGCCCCTCACCAGGGCCTCCTCGTAGGCGGCCGGGCCCAGGGCGGCCCGGCAGCGCTCGGCCAGGCCGGTCACGTACGGGTCGGCCGACGCCTCGACGCCCCGCAGCCTCCTGGCCGCGCCCCGCAGGTC
>NZ_JAHKRL010000477.1 GCF_019396405.1 Nonomuraea rhizosphaerae
CACCCCGCGACGGGTGGCTGGGCGCTTTGGTGTCAGCGGCTACTTGAGCGTGACCTTCTTGATGATGATCGGGTCCTTCGGCGCCGTCGAGCCGCCGTCGCCGACGATGTCCTGGTCGTTGACGATGACGCCCTTCTTGGCGACCTCCTCGATGATCTCCAGGCCGGAGCGGACCATGCCGAGCACCGAGTACGCGCCCTCGATCTGCGCGTTCTCGTCCGACAGCGAGATGGCGAACTGGCTGCTGTTCTGCCCGGCCGCGTCCAGCGGCTGGGTCAGGAACACCACGCCCCTGGTGTACGGGATCGAGCCCACGGCCTCGTCGCCGTAGACGTAGCCGGCGGTGCCCTGCCCGTCGGTCGGGTTCTTGCCGTCGGCCTTGGCCAGCGGGTCGCCGCACTGCAGCAGGAACAGGCCCGCCGTCTCCGGCGTCACCAGGCGGTGGCACTTGGTGTTGTTGTAGAAGTTCTTCTTGGCCAGGAACGCCATCGAGTTGACCGAGCAGGGCGTCGCGGCCGGGTCCACGTCGATGACGATGTTGCCGTGGTTGGTGGAGACCGTCATGGTCTTCAGCTTCATGTCCGGCCTGGGGCCGGGCATGCCGACGTACTTCTTCGGCACGTCCGCGGTGTCCTTCTTGTACGTGCAGGTCACCTTGCCGGTCTTCTTCGGCAGCGAGGACAGCTCCGGCGTCGGGGACGCCTCAGGAGAGGTCGAGGCGGAGGCCGAGGGCGTGCTCTCGGCCGAGACCCGCTGGCCCGGGTCCTTGTTCACCAGGGTCGTCGCGGCGAAGATGCCGCCCGCGACCACGACGACGGCCACGCCCGCGCCGATGTAGGTGTTGCGCCTTCCCTTGGACGACTCCGCCGCCGCGCGCTGCGCCTGCCTTTCCTTGTGCTCCCGAGCCAGCTGGCTCTGGCGGTCCTCGTCGCCGCTGCTCACCGGTTTGTCCTCTCCGCTTTGCCGATCCATGACCAAAACAACTCCGCGAATGCTACCGGCCCTGGATATGTGCCGGACGTAAGCGACGGAATTCACACTCTGTGACGGAACGGATCGCGAACCTTATCGGCTTGCCGTTCGTAGTTGAAATGAGAACTAGGAGTGGTGACATGTTCGACGAGATTCTCGGCCTGCCGGCCCATGCCCTGATCATCCACTTCGCGGTGGTCCTGACCCCCCTGCTGGCGGCCGCCTCCGTGGCGTACGCGGTGCTGGCCCGCTGGCGGCCGGTGCTGGCCTGGGCCGTGGTGCTGCTGTCGCTGGGCGCGCCCGCGGCCGTGTTCGCGGCCAAGGAGAGCGGCGAGAGCCTCAAGGCGGCCCGCTTCGCCACCGCCGACGGCACGCTGGGCCAGCGGATCTCCACCCACCAGAGCTTCGCCACGCCGCTGCTGCTGTCGGTCGTCGGGCTGGCCGTCGTGTCGCTGCTGCTCGTCTACGCGACCCGGCCGAGCCGCGCCTCGATCGGCTCGGACAAGTTCGGGCGCCCGGTCACGCTCGTGCTGTCCGGGGTGACCGTGGTGCTGGCGGCCGTGGTCGGCTACTACGTCTTCCAGGCCGGCGACTCGGGAGCGAGAGCGGTCTGGGGCGTGTAATCTCACGTTGTGGAGAGTCTGTTCGATTCGGCGGCCGAGGCGGCCACACCTCAGCCTCTCGCGGTCCGGATGCGGCCGCGCGGCCTCGACGAGGTGATCGGCCAGCGCCACCTGCTCGGCTCCGGCACGCCGCTGCGCAGGCTGGTGGAGAGCGAGGCGCCGATGTCGCTCTTCCTGTGGGGCCCTCCCGGCACCGGCAAGACCACGCTCGCCTACGTCGTCGCGGGCGTCACCAAGCGCCGCTTCGTCGAGGTCTCCGCCGTCTCGGCCGGGGTCAAGGACGTACGCGCCGCCATCGACACCGCCCGCCGCGAGCTGGGCATGAGCGGCCGGCAGACCGTGCTGTTCGTCGACGAGGTGCACCGCTTCAACAAGGCCCAGCAGGACGCCCTGCTGCCCGCCGTGGAGAACCGCTGGGTCACCTTCATCGGCGCGACCACCGAGAACCCGTTCTTCTCCGTCATCTCCCCGCTGCTGTCGCGCTCGCTGCTGCTGACGCTGGAGTCGCTGACCGACGACGACATCCGGGTCGTCCTGGAGCGCGCCGTCGCCGACGAGCGCGGTCTCGGCGGCCGCGCCACCCTCGCCCCCGAGGCCCTCGACCACCTCGTACGACTGGCCGGAGGCGACGCCCGCAGGTCGCTGACCTACCTGGAGGCCGCCGCGCTGCTGGCCGACGACATCACCGTCGAGGTGGTGGAGAAGGCCGTCGACAAGGCGGCCGTCCGCTACGACCGGCAGGGCGACCAGCACTACGACGTCATCAGCGCGTTCATCAAGTCGATGCGCGGCTCCGACGCCGACGCCGCGCTCCACTACCTGGCCCGCATGGTCGAGGCGGGGGAGGACCCCCGGTTCATCGCCCGCCGCATCGTCATCTTCGCCTCCGAGGACGTCGGCATGGCCGACCCCACCTGCCTGCAGACCGCGGTCGCCGCCGCGCAGGCCGTGCAGCTCATCGGCCTGCCTGAGGGGCAGATCAACCTCGCGCACGCCGTCATCCACTGCGCGCTGGCCCCCAAGTCCAACGCGGTCGTCAAGGCCATCGGGGCGGCCGTCGGCGACGTGCGGCGCGGCCTCATCGGGCAGGTGCCCGGCCATCTGCGCGACGGCCACTACCCAGGCGCCGCCAAGCTCGGCCACGGCGAGGGCTACAAGTACCCGCACGACTTCGACCACGGCCTGGTGCGCCAGGACTACGCGCCCGAGCAGGTCCGCGACCAGCGCTACTACGAGCCGACCAGGCACGGCGCGGAGGGTCCGGTGGCCGAGCGGTGGGCCAAGATCCGCGACTTCCTGCGCGGCTCCTGACGCCCCGCGACCTCCGGCGGCCGTCCCCGCCGAGGGGCGGGGACGTTGTGCGAGGTTTGTCATGATGTGCAGGGGAATCACATCGGTGTGAAGGCCACCGTTACCCCAGGCGGCGGATTGTTCGGTCCCAAGTCGATCACCTGGCGGATCCACACCGAGACCTTCGGCTGGCCCGCCGTGCTCCGCTCCTTCCAGCTCCAGGCGCTGCACCCGCGCACCATCCGCGGCATCGCCCAGAACTGCCTGCTCGACGACCCCGAGGTCGCCTACGCCCGGCTGCGCCGCCAGCTCGACTTCGTCACCGTGCGCACCTTCGGCTCCCGCGAGCAGGCCGGCCGCGCCGGCGAGCGCGTACGGCGCGTGCACGCCCGCCTCATCGCCCTCGACCCCGACACCGGCACGCTCTTCCGCCTCGACGAGCAGGAGAACCTGCGCTGGGCCCACAGCGCCGAGGTCTCCTCCTTCCTGGAGATCGCCCGCCTGTCCGGCGTGCCGCTGACCCCCGCCGAGCAGGACGCGTACGTGGCCGAGCAACGGCGCTGCGCCGACCTCGTCGGCCTGCGCGACGCCCCGGAGGACGTCGCCGAGCTCGACGCCTGCCTGGAGTCCACCCGGCCCTTCCTCGCCGTCACCGACGAGGCCCGCGAGGCGGTGCGGCGCAGCGTCGGCCCGGCGCTGTCGCTGCGGCTGGCCGTGCTCACGCCGCCGCTGGCCCTCGGCTCGCTGCCCGCCGCAGGCGCGCTCGCCTTCGCCACGCTGCCCGCCTGGGCCAGGAGCATGTACGGGTCGTACGCGCTGCCCGCCTGGATCAGGCCCCTGTACGGCCTGGCCGGGCTGCCGGGCCGGTACGGCGCCGACGCCACGGCCACGGCCGCCGAGGTGGCGTGCAGGGCGCTGAGGGCCGCCGCGACGGCGATGCCGGGGCGGCTGGTCGCCCCGGAGATCCGGGCGGCGCGCGGCCTTATGCGCCCGGCCGTCGAGGCGCCCGCCGACGTGGCCGCCTGATGTGCTGGCTTGATGTGCCCGGCTGATAGGGCTGCCTGATGTGTCCAGAATCGCGCCGTACGACGTGGCGGGCCGTCCATGCCTCCCGTCCCCAGTAACGTGGGCCCTCTGACGCGATAGGGTTTCTGCCGTTCCGGCCCAGCGTACGAGGGAGAAGTGCGGATGCTTACCGCTGGAGAGGTCGCCGGGCTGATCGCCGCCACGGGCTGGATCGTCCTGGTCTGCGTGCTCGTGATGGTGCTCGTCAAGCTCACCCGGCTGATCACCGAGACCAGCAAGGCCGTCGCCGATCTGACGGCGCGTGTGACGCCGCTGCTCGACGACATGAGCCTCGCGGTCAACGAGACCAACAGGCAACTGGTCGCCGTCGAGGCCATCGCCAAGGACGTCAAGCGGGTCAGCGGCCACGCCGCCAAGCTCAGCGCCGTCACCCACACGGTCTTCACCGGGCCGCTGATCAAGGTCTCGTCCATCGGCCACGGGGTGCGCAGGGCCATCGAGGTCCGCAGGCCCCGCAAGGCGGTGCGGCGCCGATGATCAGGAGGCTGTTCTACCTGTCGCTCGGCTCGCTGCTGACCCTCTGGGTGATGCGCAAGCTGCAGGCCCTGCACCCCAACCACGTCGCCCGCCGCACGGTTGGCACCGCCACGAGCATGGTCCGGCAGGTGAGAGACTTTACCTCTGACGCGCTCGGCGAGGCCGCGGAGCGCGAAACCGAGTTGCGCGCCCGCTTCGGGCTCGACAACCCTGACAACAACGACTAACCAACGCAAAGGATGGCCACAATGGAGTCGGCAGAAATCGCTCGCCGCTTCCTGCGCTTCTTCGAGGAGCGTGGGCACCTGATCGTGCCCTCGGCCAGCCTGATCGCCGAGGACCCCACGCTGCTCCTCGTCAACGCGGGTATGGCACCCTTCAAGCCGTACTTCCTGGGGCAGCGCAAGCCTCCGGCGGCTCGGCTGGCCACCGCCCAGAAGTGCGTACGCACCCCTGACATCGACGAGGTCGGCAAGACGACCCGGCACGCGACGTTCTTCCAGATGCTCGGAAACTTCTCCATCGCCGACTACTTCAAGGCGGAAGTGATCCCGTTCGCCTGGGACCTGCTCACCAAGCCGGAGTCCGAGGGCGGCTTCGGCTTCCCGCCCGACCGTCTGTGGGCGACCGTCTACCACGACGACGACGAGGCGCTCGACATCTGGCACAACAAGGTCGGCCTGCCGCTCGACCGCATCCAGCGCCGCGGCCTGGAGGACAACTACTGGCACATGGGCGTGCCCGGCCCCGGCGGCCCCTGCTCGGAGATCTACTACGACCGCGGCCCCGAGTACGGGCGCGAGGGCGGCCCCGTCGCCGACGAGAACCGCTACCTCGAGGTGTGGAACCTGGTCTTCATGCAGGACACCCTCGGCGAGGTGCGCAGCAAGGTCGACTTCGACATCGTCGGCAAGCTGCCGGCGAAGAACATCGACACCGGCATGGGCCTGGAGCGCATGGCGGCGATCCTGCAGGGCGTCGACAACATCTACGAGATCGACACCACCTACAAGATCCTCGACAAGGCGGCCGAGCTCACCAAGACCCGCTACGGGCGCGACCACCGCTCCGACGTCAGCCTGCGCGTGGTCGCCGACCACGTGCGCACCGGCGCCATGCTCGTCGCCGACGGCGTCATGCCCGGCAACGAGGGCCGCGGCTACGTGCTGCGCCGCATCCTGCGCCGCTCCGTGCGCAACCTGCGCCTGCTCGGCTCCGGCGACGAGCGCTACATGCACCCGCTCACCGAGGTCGCGATCGACGTCATGAGCGAGCAGTACCCGCAGCTCAAGGGCGACGCGCCGCAGATCCACGCGGTCATCGACGCCGAGGAGGCCTCCTTCCTCGGCACGCTGCGCACCGGCACCGCGATCTTCGACGTGGCCGTCGAGGAGACCAAGCGCAAGTCCGGCACGACGCTCACCGGCGACCAGGCGTTCCAGCTGCACGACACCTACGGCTTCCCCATCGACCTGACCCTGGAGATGGCCTCCGAGCACGGCCTGAAGGTCGACGAGGAGGGCTTCCGCCGCCTGATGAAGGAGCAGCGCGACCGCGCCAAGGCCGACGCGGCGGCGAAGAAGACCGGCAACGCTGACATCTCCGTCTTCGGGCAGCTGCTGGAGAAGGCGGGCAAGGTCGAGTTCCTCGGCTACGACCAGACCGAGGCCGACACCAGCATCGTCGGCATCCTCGTCGACGGCCTCTCGGTCCCGGCGGCGGGCGCGGGCACCACCGTGGAGGTCGTGCTGGCCCGCACCCCCTTCTACGCCGAGGGCGGCGGCCAGCTCGCCGACCAGGGCGTCATCCGCACCGGCGGCGCGGAGGTCGAGATCAACGACGTCCAGACGCCGATCGCGGGCCTGGTCGTGCACCGCGGACGCGTGCGCAAGGGCGAGCTGAAGGTCGGCGACGAGGCGCAGGCGGAGATCGACATCGAGCGCCGCCGCGCGATCTCGCGCAGCCACAGCGCCACCCACCTGGTGCACCGCGGCTTCAAGAACGCGCTCGGCGAGACCGCGGCGCAGGCCGGCTCGGAGAACTCTCCCGGCCGCTTCCGCTTCGACTTCACCGCGGCGGGCGCGGTGCCGCCCAGCGTGCTGCGCGACGTCGAGGACGAGGTCAACGCCGTGCTCATCAACGACCTCAAGGTCAACGCCTTCTACACCTCGCAGGCGGAGGCCAGGGCGATGGGCGCGCTGGCGATGTTCGGCGAGAAGTACGGCGACGAGGTCCGCGTCGTGGAGATCGGCGACTACTCGCGCGAGCTGTGCGGCGGCACCCACGTCCACAGCTCCGGGCAGCTCGGCCTGGTCAAGGTGCTCGGCGAGCAGTCCGTCGGCGCGGGCGTGCGTCGCGTCGAGGCGCTGGTCGGCATCGACGCCTTCCGGTTCCTGGCGCGCGAGAGCGTGCTGGTCGCCCAGCTCACCGAGCAGCTCAAGGCACGCCGCGAGGAGCTGCCCGAGCGGATCGAGGGCATCGTCACCCGGCTGCGCACCGCCGAGAAGGAGCTGGAGCGCGTCCGCTCCGCGCAGGTGCTCCAGGTGGCCGGTGATCTCGCCGCGCAGGCCCGTGACCTGCACGGAGTCTCTGTCGTGACACACCGCGCGCCTGATGGCACCGGTGCCGACGACGTGCGTAAGCTCGCGCTTGATGTGCGCGGCAGGTTCCCGGCCGACCGGCCGGCGATCGTCGTGATCGCGGGCACCCCCTCCGACCGGCCCGTGGTCGTTGCCGCGGTCAACGAGGCGGGACGTGAGCGCGGGCTCAAGGCCGGGAGACTGGTCGGCGTCGCCGCCAAGGCACTTGGGGGTGGCGGTGGCGGCAAGGACGACGTCGCGCAGGGCGGCGGCACACGACCGGAGGCGGTCGGCGACGCGTTGCGACTGGTCGAGCAGGCCATCGGCGAGCAGCTCGGCTGAGATGCGCTTCGGTTCGCGGATCGGCGTCGACGTCGGCTCCGTACGCATCGGCGTGGCCCGCAGCGACCCCTCGGGCCTGCTGGCCACCCCGGTGGAGACCGTCAGACGAGGCACGGGCGACCTCGACCGCATCGCCTCGATCGCCGACGAGCACGAGGCGATCGAGATCGTGGTCGGGCTGCCCACCTCGCTGTCGGGCCGTGAGGGCGCGGCCGCCGGCCTGGCCAGGGAGTTCGCGTCCTCGCTGGCCGCGCGGGTCAGGCCGCTGCCCGTGCGCCTGTTCGACGAGCGGCTGACCACGGTCGCCGCCCAGCAGGGGCTGCGCGCCAGCGGCGTGCGCGCCAAGAAGCAGCGATCGGTCGTAGACCAGGCGGCGGCGGTGGTGCTGCTGCAGGACGCGCTCGACGCCGAGAGAGCCACGGACAGACCACCCGGCAGGCCCGTCGACCCGCCCACCGCGGCGGCCGACGGACCCGCCTCATGACCGCGACGCTCACCGGGCGTGGCGAGTGGCTGGAGGTGGCGGCGTGAGCCTGCCTCCGGACGATGACCACGGTCTGGACGCCACCACCTCGCCGACGCCCGCGAGCGACATCCCGAGAGGCGGCGCCCCTGAGGGCGGGTCTCCAGGGGGCGGCACCCCTGAGGATGGGCCTCTAGGAAGCGGCTTCTCCGGGAGCGGGTCCCCTGTGGGCGGCTTTTTCGAGAGCGAGTCCGATGCGGGCGGCCCGCCTGGTGGCGGTGCCTCCGGTGACGTGGCCGCGGCGAGCGGGACGTCCGACGGGAATGGCGGGGCGAGCGACGCCGGCCCCAGGAAGCGCTCTTCCAGGAGACGCCCCCGGCGGCGGAGGGCGGCGCGCCGGGCGGCCATGGTGACGGTCGTGGTGACCGTGTCCATGACCGCGCTCGGCGCCGGCCTGTACACGGTGCTCAAGCCGTACATCGCCCCCGCCGACTTCGACGGCGCCGGCAGTGGCGCCGTCGAGGTCCGCATCGCGCCAGGAGCCAGCGCGGGCGACGTCGGCGAGGTGCTGGCGGAGGCCGGCGTGGTGGCCAGCGCCAGGTCGTTCGTGAACGCGACCGAGGCCAGGTCCGTCGCCGACCGGCTGCGTCCCGGTCACTTCCGGCTGCGCAAGGGCATGGCCGCGGGCGCGGCGCTGGACCTGCTGCTCGCCCCGGCCTCAAGGGTGATCAGGCGCGTCACGGTGCCGGAGGGCATGCGGGCCGCCGAGACGCTCAGGCGGCTGGCCGAGCAGACCGGCCTGGCGCTCAAGGAACTGCGCGCGGTGGACCCGGCCCTGCTGGGACTGCCCGCGTACGCCAAGAGCCTGGAGGGGTTCCTGTTCCCGGCCACGTACGAGGTCGAGCCGGGAGACACGGCGGTGGACGTGCTGGCCGCGATGGTGGAGCGGTTCGGCGCGGCGGCCAGGCACATACGGCTGGCCGAGCGGGCCGCCGAGGTGCGCCTGACACCTCTGGAGGCCGTCACGGTGGCCAGCATCGTGCAGGCCGAGGGCGGCAGGGCCGCCGACTTCCCCAAGATCGCCAGAGTCATCTACAACAGGCTCAAGCAGGGCACGCCGCTCCAGCTCGACACCACCGTCCTGTACGCGCAGGGCAGGCGGACGCTGAAGGTCACCGAGCGCGACACCAAGGTCAGCTCTCCGTACAACACGTACCTGCGCCCCGGCCTGCCGCCCGGCCCGATCGCCAATCCGGGGGAGAAGGCCCTGCTGGCGGCCCTGAAGCCGGCCAAGGGCAATTGGCGCTGGTTTGTGACGACGGATCCGGCGCATAGAATCACCAAATTCACTAACAAAGAGAGCGAGTTCGTGAGATACCGGGAAGAGTTCCACCGATACCTCGGGACGAAATGATGCTCGCCGGGACACCCCTCGTCCCGCCGGGGCCATGTGAGCGCCCCGCGCGGAGCCCTCGCTCAGGGGGCCGCACACTCTTCCTGTTCTCTTGTATGGCTACGCAGAGTGATCTCCGCTGGTCGTGGGTGCATGACCGGTGGTCCCCCCGCTCGGTAACCCCCAACGGTTCGGCAGTTCCGCTTGACGCCGGGCCGTTCGCACCGGGAGATTGGCCAGCGCACCTATGAGCGATCTCGACATGGATTTCCTGCTCGGCGCCGAGGACGACGAAGGTCGTCCGCGGCGCCGCTCCCGCAATGACGGACGCGGCGGGCGCAGGCGCCGCAGACGCCGCAACCGGGGCGGCTTCATCGCTCCGCTGCTGGCCTTCATCGTCCTGGCCGGCATCATCGGCGGCGGCGGCTACTTCGGCTACCAGTGGCTCAGCGGCGCGCTGGTGCCCGACGACTTCACCGGCCAGGGCAACGGCGAGGTGGTCGTCGAGATCAAGGACGGCCAGAGCGCCTCGGACGTGGCGCTGGAGCTGGAGCGGCAGGGGGTCGTCGCCAGCGCCAGGGCGTTCACCAACGCCATCGCCAACGCCAACAAGAGCGCCTCGCTCCAGCCGGGCCAGTACACGATGCGCAAGGGCATGTCGGCCGCCAACGCCGTCAAGATGCTCGACTCGAACAACCGCCTGCTCATCAGGGTCACCCTGAAGGAGGGCCTGCGGCTGTCCGACACGCTCAACCAGCTCGCGGAGAAGACCAAGAAGCCGCTGAAGGAGTTCCAGGCCGCCGCCAAGGAGACCGGCGACATGGAGCTGCCACGCTACGCGAAGGGCAGGCTGGAGGGCTACGCCTTCCCCGCCACGTACGAGTTCCAGCCCAAGACCACCCCGGCCGAGATGCTGACGCAGATGGTCGAGCGGTTCAACGAGACCGCCAAGAAGGTGGACCTGGAGACGGGCGCCAAGGAGATGGGGCACACCCCCGGCGAGATCATCACGATCGCCAGCATCATCCAGGCCGAGGCCGGGCGCCACGAGGACATGCCGAAGATCGCCCGCGTCATCTACAACCGGCTCGACCGTGACCCGCAGATGAAGCTGGAGATGGACAGCACCACCCTGTACGGCCTGAACAAGTACGGCACCGCCGCCACCAACGCCCAGCTGCAGAGCAAGTCGAGGTACAACACCTACATGTACCTCGGCCTGCCGCCCGGCCCGATCACCAACCCGGGCGACGCCGCCATCGAGGCCGCGCTCAGCCCGGCCAAGGGGCCGTGGCTCTGGTTCGTGGCGACGGACCCGAAGAGCAACGTCACCAAGTTCGCCTCCACGGAGACCGAACGCCAGGCCCTCCTGGCCGAATACCGCGCGAACGGCGGCTGACCCGGCCGGTGTCCGGTCGACTGGGATGCGACCGGACACCAGGCCGAACAGCCGGCCGAACAGCCGGCCACGCCACCGGTCTCACCGTCTCGTCACGGCGCCCGGCCCCGTGCGGGCTCAGCGGCCGTCTCCCTGGAGGCCCCTGGCCCTGTACGGCGACTGGGGCCAGGGGGGCCTGCCGTACAGAAGAAGACAAAGGTGTTGGTGTTGGAGAGGGAGATATCGTGCGAGCAGCCGTCCTGGGCGCGCCGATCGGGCACTCGTTGTCGCCGTACCTGCACCGGGCGGCCTACCGCGCGATGGGCCTGACCGACTGGACCTACGAGGCGCACGAGTGCGACGAGGCCCGCCTGCCCGCCCTCTTCCGCGCCCTGCGCCCCGACCACGCCGGCCTGTCGCTCACGATGCCGCTCAAGCGCGCCGTCCTCCCCCTCCTCGACACCGTCTCCGACCTCGCCGTCGAGGTCGGCGGCGCCAACACCGCCGTCTTTGCGGGCCGGGGGGCGC
>NZ_JAHKRL010000478.1 GCF_019396405.1 Nonomuraea rhizosphaerae
GCGAGCACGCTCGCCGCGCTCGACGTCGAGCGCGGCCTGGTGCTCGGCCGGATGCGCGACGCCCAGCAGGTCGCCGCCATCCTGCGCGGCCAGGCGGTCCGCGCGTACAACGAGCAGCAGGCCGCCTCCGAACGCGCCGAGCAGGCCAAGCTCGCCGCGCAGGCGGCCGTCGAGGCGCAACGGCGCGAGACGAGGGCGCTGGAGGCCGAGCGGGCCGAGCTGCAACAGGCGGTCGACTCCGCGCGCAGCCGCGCGGACCTGCTGGCCAGACGGCGTTCGGCGGCCGCCGGACAGGTCGGGTACGGGCGTGAGCTGATCGGGTCGGGCTCGCTCATGGGCGACGTCGCGGCCAACTGGGCGCTGACCCAGCTCGGCAAGCCGTACGTGTGGGCGGCCGACGGCCCGGCGAGCTTCGACTGCTCGGGCCTGACCATGCGGGCCTGGCAGCGGGCCGGCATCGGCATCGACCACTGGACGGGCACCCAGTGGACCTCGGGGCCGCACGTGCCGACGAACCAGCTACGCCGCGGCGATCTGCTCTTCTTCGGCTACAACAAGGACGATCCCGGGACGATTCACCACGTCGGCATGTATGTCGGGCGCGGGATGATGGTGCACGCGCCGCAGACCGGCGACGTGGTGCGGGTCGCCTCGATGTGGCGCCGGGACCTGGTGGGCGCCACCAGGCCCCGCTCCTGACCGCTCACGGCGGGCGGCCTACGGCGTGCGGCTCACGACGTGCGGCCTACGGCGTGGCTTACGGTGTGTGGCCCTCGCCGGGCGCGTCGGCGCCGTCGTGCGCGTGGCCCTCGTCCTTGGCCCGCTGGAACGAGCGCTTGATCTCGACCTCGGCCTCCATCCGGCCCACCCAGTTGGCGCCCTCGACGGACTTACCGGGCTCCAGGTCCTTGTACACCTCGAAGAAGTGCTGGATCTCCAGCCGGTCGAACTCCGGAACGTGGTGGATGTCGCGGATGTGCTCCATGCGCGGGTCCGTGGCCGGCACGCACAGGACCTTGTCGTCGCCGCCCTTCTCGTCGGTCATCCGGAACATGCCGACCGCGCGGCACGTGATGTAGCACCCGGGGAACGTCGGCTCCTGGAGCAGCACCAGCGCGTCGAGCGGGTCGCCGTCCTCGCCCAGCGTGTTCTCGATGAACCCGTAGTCGGCGGGGTACTGCGTGGAGGTGAACAGCAGCCGGTCGAGCCTGATCTTCCCGGTTACGTGGTCCACTTCGTACTTGTTCCGTTGTCCCTTGGGAATCTCAACGACAACGTCGAACTCCACCGCGGTTCCTCCGCTCACGCCGTGTGGGCGTTAATGTCTCGTAGGCGAACACCAGGAGAGAGGTCAGGCGAAGTGGCGAGGCACGAGCGGTGGGTGATGATGACCACTCTCGTCATGCTCCAGGTGCTGACCATCGTCATCGCCGTATACGCGATGAACAGCGATTTCACCCTGGGCGCACTGACAAGAGAAACGCCACCGGCCGGGCCGACGCCTTCTCCCGAGGGGTCTCCCCCCGTCCCCGTGATCACCGCGGGGCCGCTGCTGGCCCAGGTGAGGGCCGGGAACGGACCTCTCCCCACCAAGGGTACTTTGACCCGGCAGCTCACCCGCGCGCTGGGTGACGAGGAGTTGGGCACCAGGGTGGGCGCGGTGGTCATCGACGCCGCCACCGGCCAGCAGATCTTCGCCTCGAACCCCGACGTCGGCATCACCCCCGCCTCCACCACAAAAGTGATCACCTGCACGGCCGCGCTGGCCTCGCTCGGCCCCGACGCCCGCCTCACCACCCGGGTCGTCCAGGGCGCGTCGGCGAACTCGATCGTCCTCGTGGGCGGCGGCGACCCGACGCTGGCCGGGCCGTCGGCCGGCAACCGCTCCTACCCCAAGCAGGCCTCGCTCGCCACGCTCGCCTCCCGCACCGCCGCCGCGCTCAAGGCCAAGGGCGTCACCAAGGTCACGCTCTCGTACGACGCCTCCCTCTTCACCGGCACCCCCGTCGCGCCGGGCTGGAAGCCGGGCTACATCCCCGACGGCGAGGTCGCGCCCGTGTACGCGCTGGCGATCGACGAGGGGCGGCGCGATCCCGACCAGCGGCAGCCGCGCGTCTCCGACCCGCCCCAGTACGCCGCCGCCGCGTTCGCCAGGCTCCTGGGCAAGTACGGCGTCAAGACCGCCAAGACCGTGCGCCCCGCCAAGGCGGCGGCCGGCGCGGCCGAACTCGGCAAGGTCGAGTCCGCGCCCCTGTACGCGCTGGTCGAGCACACCCTGACGTTCAGCGACAACGACCTGGCCGAGGCGCTGTCCAGGCACGTCGCCATCAAGGAGGGCCAGCCCGCCTCCTTCGAGGGCGGCTCCAAGGCCGTGATCACCGCCCTGCGGCGGATCGGCATCACCAAGGGCGTGCAGGTGTCCGACGGCAGCGGGCTGTCCATCCGCAACCGGATCAGCGCGGACGCCATGGCCAGGACCATCGCGCTCGCCTCCGGCGCGAGCAACCCCGACCTGCACCCGATCGCGCCCGGCATGCCGATCGCCGGGTTCACCGGCACACTCGGCAACGGCCGGCGCTTCACCGAACGCGACGCCAAGGGACAGGTCGGGCTGGTGCGCGCCAAGACCGGCACCCTCAACAACGTCAACACGCTCGCCGGCCTGGCCACCACCAAGGACGGCCGCCTGGTCACCTTCGCCTTCCTCGCCGACCGCGTCCCCGCCTCCGCCGAACCGATCCTGGACCGACTGGCCGCCATCGTGGCCCGGTCCTAGCAACGCCCCTGTTTCATGGCGATCCTGCGGATCGCGGCTCAGTCGCTGGGACCCGGCGTCTTCCACTCGTCACTCAGTCGCTACGCTCCCTCCCTCCTCCCTCCAGACACCGGCGCTCCTGTTTACGGCGATCCTGCGGATCGCGGCTCAGTCGCTGGGACCCGGCGTCTTCCACTCGTCACTCAGTCGCTACGCTCCCTCCCTCCTCCCTCCAGACACCGGCGCTCCTTCGCGGCGCGGGGCGGTGCGGTGCGGTGCGTGTGTGGGGGTGATGACGCCCTTGGAGGGTGGCTTAATAGCGATGCATCGCGAGTTGGCCGCGGAGCACGTACGGTGGACTGTATGCAGGTGATCGACTGGGATCTGGCCGTCACGACCGGCACGCGCCTGGTGCGCCCCGGTCCTCAGGTGAGCCGGGAGGAGGCCAGGCAGGCCGTCACCGAACTCCGCGCCCTGTCACGTGAGGCCGAGGGGCACGTACGCGAGTTCACGAAGATCCACACGGAGGCCGCCCCCGAGGCGGCGACCATCGTCGACCGGCCCGGCTGGATCAGGGCCAACGTCGAGGGCTTCCGCGTGGTGCTCGAACCACTCACACAGCGGGTCGCCGCCGGGGCCAACCCGCCGCCCGCCATCGTCACGGCCGTCGGCTCCCGCATCACGGGCGTCGAGGTGGGCGCGGTGCTGGCCTTCCTCGCCTCGCGGGTGCTGGGCCAGTACGAGCTGTTCCTGCCGCCGGACCCGACGGGTCGTGAGGCGGCGGGCCGGCTGACGCTGGTCGCGCCCAACATCGTGCACGCCGAGCGGGAGATGAACGTCAACCCGCACGACTTCCGCCTCTGGGTGTGCCTGCACGAGGAGACCCACCGGGTGCAGTTCACCGGGGTGCCGTGGCTGCGCGAGTACATCCGTTCGCAGATGACCGAGTTCCTGCTGGCCTCCGACCTCGACATGGCGACCCTGCTCGAACGGCTGCGCAGCGCCGCCGACACGGTGGCCGACGTGGTGCGCGGCGGCGAGGGCAACATCATCGACGCCATCCAGTCGCCCGGCCAGAAGGAGATCCTCGACCGTCTCACGGCCGTGATGACGCTGGTCGAGGGGCACGGCGACTACGTGATGGACGCCGTCGGCCCGTCCGTGGTGCCGTCCGTGGCCGACATCAGGGCCAAGTTCGCCCAGCGCCGCGAGGGCGGCTCCCGGCTCGACCGCACGGTGCGCAGGCTGCTGGGCATCGAGGTCAAGATGAAGCAGTACGCCGAGGGCTCCGCGTTCGTCCGCGCCGTGGTGGAGCAGGTGGGCATGGACGGGTTCAACCGCATCTGGACCTCGCCGGAGACGCTGCCGACCACGCCCGAGATCAAGGATCCCGGCGCCTGGGTGCGCCGCGTGATCGGCACCAACGCGCTGCCCGCCTGACCGGCGGTGGGCCCGCACCCTGCGGTCGCCGACGTCCGCAGGGCCGTCCGTGAGGCGCTGGCCGGCGTCGGCGAGGGCGAGCTGGTGCTGGTGGCCTGCAGCGGGGGAGCCGACTCCCTCGCGCTGGCCGCGGCGCTGGCGTTCGTCGCGCCGCGCGCCGGCCTTCGCTCGGGTCTGCTGACCGTGGACCACCAGCTCCAGGAGGGCTCAGGTGGACGCGCGCGCAAGGTGGCCGCGCTGCCGCTGGGGCTCGACCACGCCGAGGTCCTCACCGTCGAGGTCGGCACGGCCGGCGGCCCGGAGGCGGCGGCCAGGGACGCGCGTTACGCGGCGCTCGCGGAGGCGGCCGGCAAGCTCCGGGCCGTCGCCGTGCTGCTCGGCCACACCAGGGACGACCAGGCCGAGACCGTGCTGCTGGGGCTGGCCAGGGGCAGCGGGCTCAGGTCGCTGTCCGGGATGGCCGCCGTGTCCGGTCTCTACCGCCGTCCGCTGCTCGGGCTGCCGAGGGCGACCACCGTCGCCGCCTGCCGGGCGCTCGGCCTCGACCCCTGGGACGATCCGCACAACGAGGATCCGCGCTTCACCCGCGTACGGGTGCGGACGAGGGTCCTGCCGCTGCTGGAGTCGGAGCTCGGGCCCGGCGTGGCCGAGGCGCTCGCCAGGACCGCCGATCTCGCCCGGGACGACGCCGACGCCCTCGACGAGTGGGCCGAATCGGCGTACCAGAATTGCGCTCTAAGCGATATCGCCGGATCGGTGACGCTGTCCGTACCCGCCCTCGAAGGGCTTCCAGGCGCCGTCAGGCGGCGCGTTCTGCGCCGGGCCGCGATCGCGGCGGGAACGCCGTCCGGGGCGCTGTCGGCCACCCACGTCCGCGCCGTGGACCGCCTGGTCACCGCCTGGCGCGGGCAGAAGGCCGTTGACCTGCCCGGGGGGATGGCCGCCGTGCGGCGATGTGGCACCCTGATACTCGCCATCAGTCCCATCCCGTAAGGAACCACAGGTGGACGCTGCCGACATGGGCAAGGACCTGGAGAAGGTGCTCATCCCCCAGGACGAGCTCCAGGCCAAGATCAAAGAGCTTGCCGGGCGCATCGACACGGACTACGACGGCAAGGACGTCCTGCTCGTGGGCGTGCTCAAGGGCGCGGTGATGGTGATGGCCGACCTGGCCAGAGCCCTGCACGTGCCCGTCCAGATGGACTGGATGGCGGTGTCGTCCTACGGCGCCGGCACCAAGTCGTCCGGCGTCGTGCGGGTCCTGAAGGACCTCGACACCGACATCATGGGCCGCCACGTGCTGATCGTCGAGGACATCATCGACTCCGGCCTGACCCTCCACTGGCTGCTGGAGAACCTGAAGTCGCGCGACCCGGCCTCCCTGGAGATCTGCACCGCGCTGCGCAAACCCGACGCCATCAAGGTGCCGATCGACGTCAAATACGTCGGTTTCGACATCCCCAACGAGTTCGTGATCGGTTACGGGCTCGACTACGCGGAGCGTTACCGCAATCTGCCGTTCATCGGCACCCTCGCTCCCCACGTTTACAAGTAGCCGCCGGGAACACCGCGCCCCCTGACGTACGTTGGTAGGGCAAGACCGGTGTAGCGGGCGGTCCCCCCGTGCGCTTTGCCGGTGTACCTTCTGAACTCCGGGAGGGTGACCTAGCGTCCTCTTCGGGTAGTCAGAAGTCGCGGCGTCGGATGCCGCGGCCCCGGGGCACCCCCGGGGTTCCAGGCCATGGTCAGGAAGGGACGGGCCCGCAAGGGGTTCCGCATCGGATGGATCTCAAGCGATTTACACGTGGGCCACTGCTGTGGATCCTGGGCATCGTCGTGCTGCTCCTGCTCGTCACCCAGCTCTGGAGCGGCGGTGGCAACTTCAAGCAGGCCGACACGTCCACGGTCCTGCAGCAGATTCGCGCCGGCAACGTCAGCAACGCCAAGATCGTCGACAAGGACCAGCGCATCGAGCTGACGCTGGTCAAGCCGATCACCGTCAAGCCGGGCGACACGGCGACCAACATGATCCAGTCCGACTGGGTCGCCGGCTACGGCACCAAGCTGACCGACGAGCTGCAGGCTCAGGTCGACGCCAACAAGACCAAGAGCTTCAACACCGAGGTGCCGCAGGAGAACTTCCTGGTCAGCATCCTGGTGAGCTTCCTGCCGATCGTCATCATCGTGCTGATCTTCCTGTTCATCATGAACCAGATGCAGGGCGGCGGCTCGCGGGTGATGAGCTTCGGCAAGTCCAAGGCCAAGCTGATCACCAAGGACACCCCCAAGACGACCTTCGCCGACGTCGCCGGCGCTGACGAGGCCATCGAGGAGCTCCAGGAGATCAAGGAGTTCCTTCAGGCCCCGGCCAAGTTCCAGGCGATCGGCGCCAAGATCCCCAAGGGCGTGCTGCTGTACGGCCCGCCCGGCACCGGCAAGACCCTGCTGGCCCGCGCGGTGGCGGGCGAGGCCGGGGTGCCGTTCTACTCGATCTCCGGATCCGACTTCGTCGAGATGTTCGTCGGCGTCGGCGCCTCGCGCGTTCGCGACCTGTTCGAGCAGGCGAAGGCGAACGCTCCGGCGATCATCTTCATCGACGAGATCGACGCCGTCGGCCGGCACCGCGGCGCGGGCCTCGGCGGCGGCCACGACGAGCGCGAGCAGACCCTGAACCAGCTGCTCGTCGAGATGGACGGCTTCGACGTCAAGGGCGGCGTGATCCTCATCGCCGCGACCAACCGGCCCGACATCCTCGACCCGGCGCTGCTGCGTCCGGGCCGGTTCGACCGGCAGGTCACCGTCGACCGCCCGGACCTGGAGGGCCGCAAGGGCATCCTCAGGGTCCACGGCCGCGGCAAGCCGTTCGCGCCCAAGGTGGACCTCGACGTCATCGCGCGCCGCACCCCCGGGTTCACCGGCGCCGACCTGGCCAACGTGATCAACGAGGCGGCGCTGCTCACCGCCCGCGCCGACCAGAAGCTGATCACGATGGACGTCCTCGAGGAGTCGATCGACCGTGTCATGGCAGGGCCCGAGCGCAAGTCGCGGGTCATGTCCGACAAGGAGAAGAAGATGATCGCCTACCACGAGGGCGGTCACGCGCTGGTGGCGCACGCGCTGCCCAACTCCGACCCGGTCCACAAGATCACGATCCTGTCCCGTGGCCGCGCCCTGGGTTACACCATGACGCTGCCGATGGAGGACAAGTTCCTGGCCACCAGGTCGGAGATGATGGACCAGCTCGCGATGCTGCTCGGCGGCCGCGCGGCGGAGGAGCTCGTCTTCCACGAGCCCACCACCGGCGCCTCCAACGACATCGAGAAGGCCACGGCGGTCGCCCGCCGCATGGCGACCGAGTACGGCATGAGCGAGCAGCTCGGCGCCCGTAAGTTCGGTTCCGGCCAGGCCGAGGTCTTCCTGGGCCGCGAGATGGGCCACGAGCGCGACTACTCCGAGAAGATCGCCTCCTCGATCGACGAGGAGGTCCGCCGGATGATCGAGACGGCGCACGACCAGGCCTGGGACATCCTGGTCGAGTACCGCGACGTCCTCGACAACCTGGTCCTGGAGCTGATGGAGAAGGAGACGCTGTCGCGCGAGCAGGTGCTGCAGGTCTTCTCCGACGTCGTGGTCAGGGAGCACCGCCCGTCCTACGCCGGTTACGGCAAGAGGCTGCCCTCCGACCGCCCGCCGATCCTGACCCCGAAGGAGCAGTCCGCCAACGGGTCGCTGGCGACGGGCCACCAGGACGCGCTCCCCTCCGGGGACAGCGTGTAAGAACGACTTGGGACACGGTTTGACGCACCACGATGTAGACCTGGGCCGGATCGAGAAGGCCGTACGCGAGATCCTCTACGCCATCGGCGAGGATCCCGACCGTGACGGCCTCCTCGACACCCCCTCGCGGGTGGCCCGGGCCTACGCCGAGCAGTTCTCCGGCCTCGGGCAGACGCCCGAGGACGTGCTCAACAAGGTGTTCGACGTCGACCACGACGAGATGATCCTGGTCAAGGACATCGAGGTGTACTCCACCTGCGAGCACCACCTGGTCCCCTTCCACGGGGTGGCCCACGTGGGCTACATCCCCAACAGCCGCGGCCAGGTGACGGGCCTGTCCAAGCTGGCCCGCCTGGTGGACGTCTTCGCCCGCCGCCCGCAGGTGCAGGAGCGGATGACCTCCCAGATCGCCGACGCCGTGATGCGCGTGCTGGAGCCGCGCGGGGTGATCGTGGTGGTCGAGTGCGAGCACCTGTGCATGACGATGCGCGGGGTCCGCAAGCCGGGCGCGCGGACGGTCACGTCGGCGGTCCGCGGCGACTTCCGTACCAGCGACAAGACCCGCGCCGAGGCGATGGCGCTGATCCTGGGCCGCTGACCGGCTCCCGTGCCGCTTCCCCCAAAACCCCTTTCCCTCCCGTACGGCAAGCATGGGCCGGCCCCAGTCGCCGCACGTGGCTGAGGGCCTCCAGGGACACGGCCGCTGAGCCCGCACGGGGCCGGCCACCGTCACAAGACGGTGAGACCACGGCCCTCCCTCCGATCCCGGAGGCGCCGCGAACGGGAAAGATCCGGAACGAGACAGATCGTTATTCACATACGGACACCCGCCACATGGAACACAACATGACACCGCCTAGGCTTGGGGCATGAGGATCGTGGCGGAAGGCGACAGGTGCCTCGTTATGGGGGTTGTCAACGTCACGCCCGACTCGTTCTCCGACGGCGGGCTGTGGTTCGACGAGGCGGCGGCGATCCAGCACGGGCTGGAGCTGGTCGGCGAGGGCGCCGACATCGTCGACGTCGGCGGCGAGTCCACCCGCCCCGGCGCGGCCAGGGTCTCGCTGGAGGAGGAGCTGGCCCGCGTCGTGCCCGTGATCAGCGCGCTCACCTCCGAGGGGGTGACGGTCAGCGTCGACACCATGCGCGCCGAGGTGGCCAAGGCGGCGGTGGAGGCGGGCGCCAGCCTGGTCAACGACGTGAGCGGCG
Organism: Nonomuraea rhizosphaerae; assembly: GCF_019396405.1. Taxonomy (GTDB): domain Bacteria; phylum Actinomycetota; class Actinomycetes; order Streptosporangiales; family Streptosporangiaceae; genus Nonomuraea; species Nonomuraea rhizosphaerae. The sequence goes on from NZ_JAHKRL010000478.1 coordinate 9,182, forward strand.
GTCTGGCCGACCCTGTGATGCCCCGCGTGGTGGCCGACACAGGTGTCGCCTATGTCGTGATGCACTGGCGCGGCCACAGCCACGACATGGACAGCAGGGCCGTCTACGCCGACGTCGTGACCGAGGTGCGCGAGGAGCTGGCCAAGCGGGTCGACCTGGTGCTGGCCGAGGGCGTGTCCGAGGAGCAGGTCGTGCTCGACCCCGGCCTCGGGTTCGCCAAGAACGCGGCGCACAACTGGGCCCTGCTCGGCGGGCTGCCCGACCTGGCCGACCTGGGCTATCCGCTGCTGATCGGGGCGTCGCGCAAGCGGTTCCTGGGCAAGCTGCTGGCCGACGCCGACGGGACGCCGCGCCCGTTCAGCCGCAGCGACGACGCCACCGTCGCTGTGACAGCGCTGGCCGCGCAGGCCGGCGCCTGGTGCGTACGCGTGCACGAGGTCGGTCCCAACGCCGACGCCGTACGAGTGGCGGCGGCGTGGAGAGGGCGGGGGGCCGGCAGATGACCGTCGAGACTATCGAAACGACCCGGAGCTGACACATGAGCGTCGACACCGCCGCGATCGAGACGGTCAACCAGGAGTTCTATCTCGCGATCGAGGACGCCAACCTCGACAAGATGACCGAGATCTGGGCCGAGGACACCACGAACGAGCAGGTCAGCTGCGTGCATCCGGGCTGGACGCTGCTCGCGGGGCGATCGGAGGTGCTGCGGTCATGGGCGCTCATCATGGCCAACACCACCTACATCCAGTTCGTGCTGACCGACGTCAGCACCACGGTGCTCGGCGACGTGGCCGTGCTCACCTGCGTCGAGAACATCCTGACCGCGGGCGAGGAGGGGGAGTCCAGCTTCGCCGCGGGCAAGGTGGTGGCCAGCAACGTGTACGTGCGCACGCCGCAGGGCTGGCGGCTGTGGATGCACCACGGCTCGCCGGTGCTCCAGGGAGATGACGACGAGGAGGAGGACGGCGAGCTTGAGGTCTGACCCCGCTCCTGCCTCCGCCTCCGCGAAGGAGGCCGGCCCCGCCTCCCTGGAGAGGACTGGCCCCACCTCCCCGAAGAGCGCTGATCGCATCGCGTTGAGGGGCCTGCGGGCGTGGGGACGTCACGGTGTGCTGGCGGCCGAGCGGGAGCTGGGCCAGGAGTTCGTCATCGACGCCACCCTCCACCTCGACACCGCCCCCGCCGCCGCCTCCGACGACCTCACCAAGACGGTCCACTACGGGGAACTGGCCCAGGCGCTGGCCGCCGTCGTGGAGGGTGAGCCGGTCGAGCTGATCGAGACGCTGGCCCAGCGGCTCGCGGATGTCTGCCTGGCCGCCGACCTGGTCGAATCCGTCGAGGTCAGCGTGCACAAACCCGCTGCGCCGATCCCGCTGCCCTTCGACGACGTGGTGGTCACTATCGTACGGAACCGTACATGAAACCCCTCGCCGAAATGGAGCCGCGCATGAATGTGGTGCTCTCGCTGGGCAGCAATCTCGGCCGGCGCTTCCAGACACTGCAGGGCGCCCTCGACACGCTGTTCGACGCGCCGGGGCTGGAGTTCGTGGCGGCCTCGCCCGTCTACGAGACCGACCCGGTCGGCGGTCCCGACGGGCAGCGCCCCTACCTCAACGCCGTTGTCATCGCCGAGACCTCCCTCAACCCGCGCGCCCTGCTGGAGCGCGCGCAGAGCGTCGAGAACGCCTTCGGCCGCGTCCGCCAGGAGCGCTGGGGCCCGCGTACGCTCGACATCGACCTGATCGTCGTGGGCGACACGGTCAGCGACGACCCCGACCTGACGCTGCCGCACCCCCTCGCGCACGAGCGGGCGTTCGTGCTGGTGCCCTGGTCCAAGGCGGACCCCGCCGGCGTGCTGCCCGGCCAGGGCCAGGTCGCCGACCTGCTCACGGACCTGGACGAGAGCGGTGTGCGGCTGCGCGCCGACCTTGAGCTGCAGAGGCCCGATTGAAGCCCACCCGCCCCGGCCCGCTGGTCGGCATCGTCGTCGTCGTGGCGCTGATCTCCTGGATCATCGTCCGGCTGCTCTACACCGACCTGCCCATCGTGCCGTGGACCGCGATCCCGACCGTGCTGCTGCTGGCGATCGGGGAGGCGTACAGCGCATGGGCGACGAAGGCGAGGATCGACCGCAAGCCGGACACCAAGCCGGTCGAACCGCTGGCGGTGGCCCGGCTGGCGGCGCTGGCCAAGGCCTCGGCCTACGCCGGCGCGCTGTTCGCGGGCGTCTTCGGCGGGTTCGCGCTGCACACGGTGCAGTTGCTGACGAAGGAGACGCCCCGGCTGGAGTTCTTCATCTCGGCAGGGTCGTCACTGGCGTTCGTGGTGCTGATCTGCGCGGCCCTGTACCTGGAGCACGCCTGCCGCATCCCGAAGGACCCGGAGGATCAGAGACCCACGTAGAGCGGACGCCTGAGCCGCCCCGCCGAGGAGATCACCAGGCGCCCTCCTCCTCGGACAGGTTCTTGCCGACCCGCTGCTTCATGTCGGCGCGTGCTTGTTCCAGCCGCAACTCGCGGTCGAGGAGGCGGAGCGCTCGACGGATCACGTCATCAGGGCCTTCCCCCTCTCGCGTCAAGGCGTCGATGATGCGCTTGTCCTCGGGGGTGGCCAGGAAGTTCACGGTCGCGATCACGTCCGGAGCGTAGCCTGCGGGTTCACCCCTTGTCCGGCACTTTCTCGGCAGGGGTGCGGCGGCGGTTGCGGCCGAAGAGGTAGATGACCGGCAGCGTGCAGACCAGCGGCCCCAGGATGGCGAGCGGCCGTTCCAGCCACCAGCTGATGGTCGGCGGCACCTCGCCGCCCAGGGTGCCGAAGAGCCACCACACCAGCCCCAGCGCGATCGCCATGCCCGTCGTGTGGAACAGGAACAGCGGCAGCGCGAACCGGTTGATCGTCTCGTTGACCCGCCGCCACCCCGGCCGCTCCAGGACCCGTTCCATGGACGGCCGCAGCACCTCCACCAGCCCGATCTGGAACAGCAGCAGCGCCACGATGACGAACGTCGGCGGCGCCATGTTCGACCACTTGTCGCCGGGCACCCCGACCATCGAGCCCGGGTAGATGCCGGAGTACACGAGCCCGAACAGCGAGAACAGCCCCGTCCAGAGGACGGCCACGTCGTAGCGCCTGGGCAGGATGACGATCCGGTCGTAGAAGAACCCGGCCTGGTGGGCCAGCCCCCAGACGATGATCATGTTCAGCCAGCCGGCCGCTTCGAGCCCGTAGCGGAACCGCAGCACGTCCACCACCAGCGCCGCCCCGCCGAGCCAGATGAGCACCAGCACGTCGTAGTGGCGGTGCAGCCACAGCGCCACGGGCAGCAGCGCGATCAGCACCAGGTAGACGGCCAGGAACCAGAGCGGGCTGAGGACCAGCAGCACCACCCGCCACATCCAGGGGACGTCGAAGGCCCAGGTCACGATCGCGCCGACGGCCACCCACACGCCCGACAGCGTGAGCGCGGGAATGGCCAGCGCGCGGATGCGCCGCCAGACGAACGCGCCGATGCCGACGCCGCGCGCCTGGGCGCGGTTCCAGGACAGCAGGTGCACGTGCCCGCCGACGTAGAAGAACAGCGGCAGCACCTGGAGCAGCCAGGTCAGGATCCACAGCCCCGAGGTGAAGCCGAGCGGGCTGGTCGGCTCCGGCCCCTCGGGCTTCCACTGCAGGATCGTGAAGGCCCAGTGCCAGACCACGACGACGATCAGGCTGAGGGCCCGCAGCCAGTCGACGTACTTGTCACGCTGAACGTTCGGTTGACTCACTTGTCTATGTCACCCACGACGAAGAACATCGAGCCGAGAATGGCCACCATGTCGGCCACGAGCTGGCCGGGCAGCATCTCGCGCAGCACCTGGATGTTGCCGAAGGAGGCGGAGCGCAGCTTGAGCCGCCATGGCGTCTTGTCCCCCTTGGAGACGAGGTAGTAGCCGTTGATGCCGAGCGGGTTCTCCGTCCAGGCGTACGTGTGGCCCTCGGGCACCTTCAGCACCTTGGGCAGCCGCTGGTTGACAGGCCCCTGCGGCAGCGAGCGCAGCCGCTCGACGCAGGCGTCGGCCAGGTCGAGGGAGACCTTGAGCTGCTCCAGCAGCACCTCGAAGCGGGCGTGGCAGTCGCCCGCGCTGCGCGTGACGACCTTCACCGGCAGCTCGGGATAGGCCAGGTACGGCTGGTCGCGCCGCAGGTCGACGTCCACGCCGGAGGCGCGCGCGATGGGGCCGCTGACGCCGTACTGCAGGATCTGCTCGTGGGAGAGCACGCCGACGCCGCGCGTGCGGGCCAGGAAGATCTCGTTGCCGAGGATGAGGTCCTCGATGTCGGGCACCTTGCGCCGGGTCTCGGCGACCGACTCCGACACGCGGTCGAGCCAGCCGTACGGCAGGTCCTCCTTGAGCCCGCCGACCCGGTTGAACATGTAGTGCATCCGCCCGCCGGAGATCTCCTCCATCACGGCCTGGATGCGCTCGCGCTCGTTGAAGGCGTAGAAAACGGGCGTGATGGCGCCCAGCTCCAGCGGGTACGAGCCGAGGAACATCAGGTGGCTGAGCACCCGGTTCAGTTCGGCCAGCAGCGTACGCGCCCAGACCGCCCTGACCGGCACCTCCATGCCCAGCATGCGCTCGGCGGCCAGCACCACGCCCAGCTCGTTGGCGAACCCGGACAGCCAGTCGTGCCGGTTGGCCAGCATGATGATCTGCCGGTAGTCGCGGACCTCGAACAGCTTCTCCGCGCCCCGGTGCATGTAGCCGATGATCGGCTCGGCGGTGGCGATGCGCTCGCCGTCGAGCGTGAGCCGCAGCCTGAGCACGCCATGGGTCGACGGGTGCTGGGGGCCGATGTTGAGGATCATGTCCTCGGTGGCCAGCTCTTTCGCGCCCGCACCGATCCCGACCACGCGTTCCGTCATATGGCAATGCTGCCACCCAAGGCCATGGTGATCCAGCACAGGGGACGGTCAAGGAACGGTCGGGCAGCGCATCGCCGAGGTGGGCACGGGCAGGAACCCGGCGAACGGGGGGAGTGAAATCATGCGAAAAGTCGTATTTGATCTAGCGGTGCTGATCTCGCGAGTGACGATCGGCGTGATCTTCGTGACCCACGGCGTGAGCAAGTGGCAGCAAGGGCTGCCGTCCACGGCCGCCGGCCTCGAGACCTCGGGGGTGCCGCTGCCGTGGCTGTCGGCCATATACACCACGCTCACGGAGAGTGTCGGCGGCGCATTGCTGATCGTCGGCCTGCTGACCAGGCTGTCGTCGCTCTCGCTGCTGATCGGGATGCTGGGCGCGATCGTGTACGTCCACGGGGCCGCCGGCGTCATGATCCCCAACGGCTGGGAGCTGGTCGGCTCCCTCGCCGTGACGGCCCTGCTGCTCCTGGTGGTGGGAGCGGGCCGGATCAGCCTCGACTCCGTGCTGCGCCAGGTGTACGCGCGGCGGTCGACCCGCTACGACGCCGATCAGGCCGACACCATCCCCCTGCCGTGGCAGACCATCCGGGAGATGTACGCCCTGGACGCCGTCATGGCCGACGAGGCGCCGCGCGACGGCCCCCCAGGGCGGCTCACCGGCTGACCAGCACGAGGCTCACCGGCCCACGAGGTCGCGCAGCGCGCCGATGAGCCGGTCGACGTGCTCCTCGGTGGTGCCGATGCCGATCGAGGCGCGCACCGCCGACGCCGTGTCGTCCTCGCACCCGCCGTCCTTGGTCCCGAGCAGGTGCCGGACGAACGGGTGCGCGCAGAACTTGCCGTCGCGCACGCCGATCCCGTACTCGTTCGACAGCGCCTCGGCCACCTCACGCGCCGAGTGCCCGTCCACGACGAACGAGACGATGCCCACACGCGGGTGGTCGGGCCCCCACAGCGACAGCTCGTGAACGCCGTCGATCCCGGCCAGCCCCGCGCGAAGGCGGGCGATCAGCCGCTCCTCCTCGCGCACCAGCGGGCTCCAGCCGGTCGCGCTGAGCGCGTCGCAGGCGGCGGCCAGGGCGATGGCGCCCAGCACGTTCGGGGTGCCCGCCTCGTGCCGCGGCTCGGCGTCGTCGTGCCACTCCGCCTCGTCGGCGACCGAACGCACGGCGCCGCCGCCCTTCAGGTACGGCTCGCCGTCCGACAGCCAGTCACGGCGGCCGATCAGCGCCCCCGCCCCGAACGGCGCGTACAGCTTGTGCCCGGAGAAGACGACGTAGTCGAGGTCGAGCGCGGTCAGGTTCAGGCGGCGGTGCGGCACGAGCTGGGCGGCGTCCACCAGGATCCGGGCGCCGTGGCGGTGCGCGATGTGCGCGAGCGCGGCGATGGGCCACAGCTCGCCGGTGACGTTCGAGGCGGCGGTGACGACCAGCAGCTTGGGACCGTCGATCCCGGCCAGCGCCTCGTCGGCCGCGCGCACGGCCGCGCCGGGGAAGGCGGGCGGCGCCAGGCGCACCGACCGCTGCCAGGGCAGCAGGGAGGCGTGGTGCTCGGTGTCGAAGACGACCGCGGTCGTGCCCTCGGGCAGGCAGCGGGCCAGCAGGTTCGTGGCGTCGGTGGTGTTGCGGGTGAAGATCACCGCGTCCTCGGCCCTCGCGCCGACGAACGCCCTGACCGTGTGGCGGGCCTGCTCGTAGCGGGCCGTGGTGAGCTGGGAGGCGTACCCCGCGCCGCGGTGCACGCTGGAGTAGGCCGGGAGCGCGGCGGTGACGGCCGCGTTGACCGGCTCCAGACAGGGGGCGCTGGCGGCGTAGTCGAGGTTGGCGTACGTGACGAGCCTGCCGCCCTTGACCGGCACCTCCAGGTCGGCGCCGAGCACGGCCGGGATCGGCCGGCTCTCCTGGTGACGCGCGGCCACGGTCTCGGCGGGCGCGGAGTTGAAGATCGTCAACGTGGACACGGCGAACCCCCAGGGTCGTCATCGGACCCGTGGAACACCCGGCGAGCCCGCGCTTGCCCGCCACACCTCGTGGCGGACCAGGTCTTCACCCGGGGCACCCCGCCGCGGACGCGAGGGTTGCCGGCCAGCAAGCCGGGGCTGTGCGCTGGCACTCATGACCTACGTCCCGAACTATAACCGACACTTGGCCATCAACCACAACCCCGTGAACTTCTGCGGCTGTTGGCTCGTTGGTACCGGGAAACCCCCTGCCTTGAGGAGAGATGATGCTGGATTGGGTGACCGACCCCAACATCTGGATCGGCTTCTTCACCCTGGTCGCCCTGGAGATCGTCCTCGGAATAGACAACATCATCTTCATCTCCATCCTGGCCGGGAAGCTGCCTCCCGAGCAGCGGGACAGGGCGAGGGTGATGGGGCTGGCCGCGGCCCTGGTGAGCCGGCTGCTGTTGCTGCTGGCGCTGTCGTGGGTGGTGCGGCTGACCGCGCCGCTGTTCGAGGTCTTCGGGCACGAGATATCGGGACGTGACCTGATCCTGCTGCTCGGCGGGCTGTTCCTGCTCGCCAAGAGCGTCACCGAGATCGGCCACAGCATGGAGCTGAAGGACGAGGGTGGCAAGGGCCGGGCGGTGACGTCGTTCACCTCGGTGATCGTCCAGATCATGGTGCTGGACGTGGTGTTCTCGCTCGACTCGGTGATCACGGCCGTCGGCATGGTGGACGAGCTGGGCGTGATGATCGCCGCGGTGATCGTGGCGGTGCTGGTGATGCTGTTCGCGTCCGGGCCGATCAGCAGGTTCGTGGACAGGCATCCGAGCATCAAGATGCTGGCGCTGTCGTTCCTGGTGCTCATCGGGGTGGTGCTCATCGCCGAAGGGTTCGGCCAGCACATCTCCAAGGGGTACATCTACTTCGCGATGGCGTTCTCGGTGATCGTCGAGCTGCTGAACATCCGGATGCGGAGCAGGCACTCCAAAGCAGGGCAAACCCCCTCGTAAGATGAAAAAGTGCGCTTCGATCCTTGGAGTCAGGACTTTGTCGCCCACCCGTACGGCGCGTACGAGGAGCTGAGGCGCGACGCGCCGGTCAGCTGGTTCGAGCCGACCGGGCAGTGGCTCATCTCGCGGCACGCCGACGTGAACTCCCTGCTCAGGGACCGTCGCCTGGGCCGCTCGTACCTCCACGTGGCCACGCACGAGGAGTTCGGGCGGCCGCAGGAGCCGGACTTCCAGGAGCCGTTCTGGCGGGTGATCAGGGCGGGCATGCTCGACGTCGAGCCGCCCGTCCACACCCGGCTGCGCCGCCTGGTCTCCAGGGCGTTCACGCCGCGCATGGTCGAGTCGCTGCGGCCCCGCGTGCGCGCCATCGCCGAGGGCCTCGTGGAGGCGTACGTGGAGAAGGGCGGCGGGGACCTGATCGCCGAGGTCGCCGAGCCGCTGCCGGTGACCGTCATCGCCGAGATGCTCGGCGTGCCCGAGTCGGACCGGCACCTGCTGCGGCCCTGGTCGGCCGACATCTGCCGCATGTACGAGCTGAACCCGCCCCTGGAGTCGCAGCACATCGCGGCCCGGGCGGCGGCCGAGTTCGCGGCCTACCTCGCCGACCTGGCCCGCGTCCGCGCCGTCCGGCCCGGCGACGACCTCATCAGCGCGCTCGCGGCGATCGACGAGCTGACCGAGGACGAGCTGGTCGGCACCTGCGTCCTGCTGCTCAACGCCGGCCACGAGGCGACCGTGAACGTCACCGGCAACGGCTGGTGGGCCCTGTTCAGGAACCCCGCCGAGCTGGAGCGGCTGCGCGCCGACCCCGGCCTGCTGCCGACGGCCGTCGAGGAGCTGATGCGCTGGGACACGCCGCTGCAGATGTTCGAGCGGTGGGTGCTGGAGGACATCGAGGTCCACGGCGTGCGGATCCCACGTGGGGTCGAGGTCGCGCTGCTGTTCGGCTCGGCCAACCGGGACGGGACCGTCTTCTCCGACCCGGACCGGCTGGACGTGGGGCGGACGGAGAATCCGCACATCTCCTTCGGCGCGGGCATCCACTTCTGCCTGGGGGCGCCGCTGGCCCGCATCGAGCTGATCGAGTCGTTCGGCGCGCTGCTGGCGCGGGCGCCGAAGCTGGAACTGGTCACCGAGCCGGAGTGGAAGCCGGGGTACGTCATCCGCGGCCTGGAGTCGCTGGACCTCCGTACGGGCTGAGGCGTCCTGAGAGTGCCCCGGTCAGCGGGACTGGGTGAGCCACCCAAAGCCGCCCAGCCCCCTCGGGTCGATCAGCTCCGCCTCCTCCGACGCCCGCGCTAATTTCCGGAGATATGCCCGCGGATCGGCCCGCGCCAGGTCGAGGGGCGGTCGCTCTCCGGTTATCCCCAGATCCCTTAGCACATCGCGCTGTGTGGATAACCCTGTGGAAAACGCGCCGGCCTCCCGACCGGCCGCGGCGCACGAGTCGAGGGCCACATGCGCGGTGATGTCGCAGGTCCCGTCGGGTATGGGGGCCACGACCGCCCCGTCCCGGTACCCCGTGAGCGTCCCGTGGAAGGGGCGGTTATCCACAGGGTGTGCATAATCGATGGCCACCGCCTGACCCGCGCCGAGCCGCGTCACGACCGCCCGCCAGGCCGTGTCCCGGGGGCAGCCGATCTCGGCCCGTGAGCCGATGCGGCACAGCGGCCACCACCGGTCGAGCCAGGCGCGTTCGGCCTCGCCCAGTGGGCCGCCGAGCCGCTCCTCGCCCGTTTTGATGTTCACGAGGACCAGGCGTGGCCCGTCGGCCGTCTGCTCGGCCACGTCGAGCGGCACGTTGTCGAGCCACTCGTTGGCGATCGCCAGCCCGGTGATGCCGTCCGGGATCCGGGGACTCCACGCGACGCGCTCGGGCAGGCCGGCGGGCCGGGGCGAGAGGTCGACGGCGGTGACGCGCAGCCTGGCGCGCAGAGCGGGCCCGGCGGCCTCCAGCACGCGGCTGACCAGCACGCCCTCGCCCGCGCCGATGTCGACCAGGTCGAGCCGGGCGGGCTCGCCCAACTCGGCGTCCACGCGGGTCAGCAGCGCCAGGACCGCCTCGGCGAAGGCCGCGGAGGCGCTCACCGAGGTGCGGAAGTGGCCGGAAGGGCGTTCGCGGAGGTAGAAGCCGTCCTCGCCGTACAGCGCGTGCTGCATCGCGGCGCGCCAGGTGAGCCACATGTCCTGAACTATTTCATGACTCCTTGCGAATACGTATCGCATTCTCTCGACTACTGATTGTCATTCCCTTGGTTTCTGGTTTACAGTCGGTAGCGGAGCGACCGCAGTCCGCGAATGCGGTCGCTCCCGTTGCATATCCACCCACTGAGAGGAGCCCCCCGTGCTCAAGAAGACTTTTGTCGTGGCCGGCGCCATCGCCATGCTCTCGCTGGCCGCCCCTGCTCAGGCCGACACGGTGACCAGCGGAAACGAGGGCGTGCTGTCGGGAAACCAGATCTTCGCCCCGATCAGCCTGCCGATCAACGTGTGTGGCGTGGCCGCCTCGGTCATCGGCATCACCAACGCCGGCTGCAAGGGCGGTTCGGGGGTCCACAACAAGTGGTGAAGCGGTGAGCTCGGACCGGCGTGCG